>CAMSIF010000075.1 GCA_947058885.1 uncultured Clostridia bacterium | reverse complement strand
TTTGCTCCTATCTCTCCTCTTTCCCTCTCCTTTGTTCAGTTTTCAGGGCGCGATCATGAAAATATAGTTGGTGTTGATTAGGGCGAGGGTCCACCCGTTCCCATCCCGAACACGGAAGTTAAGCTCGCTTCTGCCGACAATACTTGGCTGGAGACGGCCCGGGAAAATAGGTAACGCCAACATATGAAGGACAGTCGCATGACTGTCCTTCTTTTTTAAATTTCATACAAGTACAGGAGGATATGGTTTCCATGAAATATCAAACGATATTTTTTGACCGGGATAATACATTGTTATATGGGGACCCCGCCCTCCGGAAGGTACGCAATGACAAAATCACACTCTGGAGCGGAAAGCCTTTTTCGCTGACCTCACAGGAAATGATGGAGATTTTTCTTCAGAATTATCCAGAGCAGGGCTTAAAGTCTGTGGGGGAGGAAATCGCCTTTTATCGCCAGTATTGGGCGCGGTTGTTGTTGTGCGCAGGTGTTTCCAGCTGCCTGGAAGAGCGGGCAGAGGAGCTGCACCAGCTGACTTGGCTAAAGGGCTATCAGCTGTTTCCAGAAACTCGAGAGGTATTGGACTGGTTCCGCAGCAGGGGCTTTCGTATGGGCGTTATCTCTGATACCAGCCCATCCCTATCCCTTACGCTGGAGGCGGCGGGCATTGGGAACTACTTCGACTGCGCAATTTGTTCTGACCTTGTGGGCGCCATGAAACCGGAACCGGCTATTTATCAGGCCGCGCTGGATGCTCTTGGTACGACGGCGGCGGAGAGCCTCTACGTGGATGATTACAACATGGAAGCCGAGGGGGCCCGTTCCCTGGGCTTTACGGCCTTCCATATTGACCGCAGCCGCCCAGGGGACGGAAAATGGCGCATTGACTCTCTCAAAAAGATGCTGGAATTTGTTTCGGAAAATACTTAAAAGAAGTGTATTGCCTACAGAATCCGGAGCATAATCCGCAGCAGCAGTTCCCGGGCCTCCTCGCGGACGGCGGGAATTGGCAGATCCTGACTCCGCCTGGTGTTGCGGACGCGGGTGTTCTTATGGGGATTTTTCATCTCCTCCCCTCCTTTCTTCACTAATAAAACGTATGAGACAGGGAAACTGTCCACCAGATTTCAAAAAAGGAGCCGCGCCATATGAAAAAAAGGGGCCTGCATATTGGCCTGCGAACCATTAAAACGGCGTTGGCTATCATAATTGCAATGGTGGCTGCCGGGCAGTTTGGCGGTACCAGCGATAAGCTTATCTTTGCCATGCTGGGGGCTATGTCCGTGGTGGAGCCCACCTTTAAGGACTCCATGAGGGCCTGCCTGAGCCAGATTATCGGCGTGTGCAGCGGTGCGCTGATCAGTGTGCTGCTTCTGGCTCTGCCCATCAGCGGCCTGACGGCGGTGGGGATTGGCGTAATTGTGATAATCGTATTTTATAACGGGCTGCGCGTGCGGATTTCCCCCTCTCTTCCCTGCTTTATTATGGTGCTGATCTGTACAAGCTCCAGCCTCCACCCCATTCTCTACGCCTTGGGCCGTATTTGGGATACCGCTATTGGTCTGGGGGTGGGCATGGCCATCAATATGCTGGTGTTTCCCTACGACAACAGCCGGCAAATCCGTGCCACAATGGAGAGTCTGGACCGGGATTTGATTCTGTTTCTGGAGGAAGTATTTGACGGGGATGCAGTCCTGCCGGACCCGGATATCCTGGCGGAAAAACTTGACGGCCTGCATAAACAGATGACGCTGTTTGCGGACCAGCGGCTGCTGCTTCACCGCCGTAAGCAGCGTCAGGAATTGGAACGGCTGCGTTTGTGCGGCCGTAAGGCGAGGGAGCTGGTAACCCATCTGGCTGTCCTGGGGCATATGGAAATCCCGGGACGTCTCAGTCCTGAAAACCGCAAAAGGCTTGAAGCCTGCTGCGCAAAGGTCCGGGACAAACGGGAGTTAGATTCCGTGATGGAACTGGATGTGGTGACCAATTTCCACGTGGCGCAGATATTGACCCTTAGAAGCGAATTGCTGGAGGATTTGCGGCAGCGTTAATAGACGCTGCCCTTTTTCTGTTGCAAATGTATAAAAAATCCATTAAACTATGGGGGAAAGGTGGTGCGCGACATGGGCGCGGAACGGCTGGACAAATTATTGGCCTCTACAGGACGCTGGTCCCGCAGAGAAGCCAAAGTGCTGATAAAAGAGGGCCGGGTACTGCTGGACGGTCTGCCCGCAAAAAGCGCGGAGCAGCGGATAACTTTGGAGCTGTGCCGGATTACGGTGGACGGCGTGGGCCTGGACTGGCGGGCGTTTACCTACATAATGCTCCACAAACCGGCAGGGGTGCTGTCCGCTACCGAAGACACCCGCCAAAAAACGGTAATGGATTTGCTGCCGGAGGAGCTGAGGCGCAAAAATCTGTTTCCTGTGGGGCGTCTGGACAAGGACACCGAAGGCCTGCTGCTGCTGACTGACGACGGGGACCTGGCTCACCGTCTTCTTGCCCCCAAAAAGCACGTAGAAAAGGTTTACTATGCCCAGCTCGACCGTCCTCTGGAGGAGGCGGATAAGGCCGCCTTTGCGGCGGGTATCGTCCTGGCGGATGGACAGGTCTGTATGCCTGCCGGGCTTTCGCTGTTGGGGGACGGCACAGAGGTTATGGTCACTTTGCACGAGGGTAAATTTCACCAAATCAAACGGATGATTGCCAGCCGCGGCGCAACAGTTCGCTACCTAAAACGGGTGTCCATGGGACCGCTGGAGCTGGACCCGGGATTGGGAAAAGGCGAATTTCGGTTTTTGACCGGAGAAGAAGTTGCAAAAATAGGCGGAAAGGGTTGAAAATCAAGGGAATCTACAAAACAGCCAAAAAGACCCAATATTTTTTGTGGAAAAAAGAAAAAATCTCTTGCAAAGTGCCGAAGGAAACAGTATAATATCAAAGACAGGGCAAAATGCACAAGAATCTCAGATGAATTTGGCCGATGGAGGGATGCATATGTCAGGAAGGATTTTTCAAAACGTCGTCCTGCAAATCAAGGACGCCACCGACCGCGTGGTGGGAGTGATCGACGCTGAGGGGACCGTCATCTCTTGCAGCGATCTGGGACTTATTGGCAGAAAATGGCCGGAGTACGCAGAGTATGTCAACCGGGCGGAGGGGGCGATTACCGCTGTGGACGGCCGGACGCTTCACGCCTTGGGCGGCTGGGGGTCCCATTTTGATTACGCCGTTTTCACGATGGGCGACGACGAGGTCAGCTACACCGTATGTTCTATGGCCAGCGTCGCGCTGAATGGCGCTAAAAGCTACTACGAAGAGAAGCATGACCGGGGCTCTTTCATCAAAAATATCATCATGGACAATATTATGCTCAGCGACATCTACATGAGGGCCAAGGAACTGCATGTGGCCCCGGAGGTGCCGAGGAGCGTGTTCCTCATCCGGCAGACGGAGAGCGGCGACGCCGCTTTGATGGATGTTGTTCAGGGACTGTTTCCGGACAGGCAGAACGATTTCGTGCTGAATGTAGGAGACAGCGACGTGGCGTTGATTCACCAGCTTCCCGAGGCAGGCGGGGATAAAGAAATCCAGCGGGTGAGCGAACTGCTGGCGGACGCGCTCCGGGTAGGAAGCGAGAGCCATATTGTCATCGGCATTGGCACGATGGCGCTGCATCTGCGGGACCTGGCCAGAAGCTATAAAGAGGCGCAGATTGCGATTGAGGTAGGCAAGGTTTTTGATACGGAAAAATACATTATCAATTATGAGAACCTGGGAATTGGACGGCTGATTTATCAGCTGCCGACAACGCTGTGCGAGATGTTCCTGGTAGAGGTGTTTAAGAAAAACCCCATTGACTCCCTGGACCAGGAGACGCTTTTCACGATCCACAAATTTTTTGAAAACAACCTGAACGTGTCGGAGACGGCGCGAAAGCTCTTTGTACATCGGAATACGCTGGTGTACCGTCTGGAGAAAATCAAAAAGCTGACAGGGTTGGATTTGCGGGAATTTGACGACGCAATTACCTTTAAAGTGGCCTTGATGGTCAAGAAGTACCTGACCAGCCGGGGTATCGACGCCTAACGCATAGGACCGGAGACATTTTGTCCCCGGCCCTTTTTGCTGTCCTGCTCCAGGGCGGCAATCATGGGAATATCTGCGGGATGGAAAACATAAGAATGCATGGGGTAGACGAGCCGTCCGCCGCTAATGGAGAAGTGATGAATAAATCGCTTTACAAAGGAGATGAGAGGGGGAGATTACCATAAGAGAGGAAAGCTTCCAGAGGGAAGGGGGAAGAAATTTGGGGAAAACCGGGGATAGTCCCTTGACGCGGGGCCGGTTGTTGTGTATGATACCTATGTATCTTTTTGTCATTTTTGCTGTACGAGGTAGTTTACATAATGACTTGGCTGATGGCCGGCGAGGAAGGTAACGCATAAAAATGATTCGACTGACAGATGTTGTAAAGGAATACCCCAACGGTACCCATGCGCTGAACGGATTGTCTCTGGAAATCCGGGACGGCGAATTTGTCTTTATGGTAGGGCCGTCCGGCAGCGGGAAGTCCACGGTTATCAAGCTGCTTATCGGAGAGATTGAGCCCTCCGAGGGACGGGTGATGGTAAACGGATTTTCTCTGCTGAATATCAAAGAGTGGCAGATTCCCTATATGCGGCGGACAGTGGGCGTAATTTTTCAAGACTTCCGGTTGATAGAACATAAAACGGTTTATGATAACATGGTGTTCGCCATGCGGGCGGTGGGGGCGGGGCCCAAGGAAATCAGGAAACGCATCCCTTATTGTTTGAATCTGGTAGGACTGGAGAACAAGAGCCGCCGTTTGCCGTCGGAGTTATCGGGCGGCGAGCAGCAGAGGGTTGCAATTGCCCGCGCGCTGCTGAACAACCCCAGCACCATAATCGCGGACGAGCCTACCGGGAACCTGGACCCGGCCCGGTCCTTGGAAATTATGCGGCTTTTAGAGCGGATTAACGCTCTGGGGACCACAGTGCTGGTAGTGACCCATGAGAAGGATTTGGTTAACCGCTTTGACAAGCGGGTTGTAATGCTGGAGAGGGGCCGGGTGGTCAGCGACGGCAAGGGGTGGTACGGGAGGAAAATTCAGTGAGCAAACACAATATCTTTTATTTCGCCCACGAGGGCGCGTATAATATGTTCAGCCACGGTTTTATGTCCTTTGCGTCGATTGGCATTACCGTTGCGTGTCTCATTATCATGGGCACGTTTACTCTGGTAGCGGTAAACGCGAACGCCATGCTGGAGGAGATGGAGGCGCAGAATCAGATTTTGGCTTTTGTGGATAAGGGACTCAGCGAGGCGGAGGCCAGGGCGATGGAGCAGGAGCTGCGGTCAGTGCCCAACGTGGCGGGGGTAACGTTTATCTCCAATGTAGAGGCGGCGGAGGCGTTTCGGTCGCGGTATGAGGACGACGAGCTGTTTCAGGGGCTGCCGGACGACAACTTCCGGCACAGGTATGCGATAGACCTGGTGGATATTGGGCAGATGAGTCAGACGAAGGCGGCGTTGGAGGCGGTGCAGGGGATTGGCCCGGGAAACGTCAGCGCTTACGAGGATGAGGCGGCGGGGTTCATTACCATCCGGAACGTAGCGGGAATCGTGTGTGTGGTGCTGATCGCGGTGTTGTTTGTGGTATCGGTGTTCATTATGGCAAATACGATCAAGCTGACGACGTTTGACCGGAGGGACGAGATTGCCATAATGAAAATGGTAGGAGCGACGAACGGATTTATCCGGTGGCCCTTTGTGTACGAGGGATTTTTGATGGGGCTGTTTTCGGCGGTGATAGGGTTCTTTCTCCAGTGGGGATTGTATGAGGCGGTAGTGAAGTCTATTGCTACCAACGATACGATTAATCTTATCACCACGGTTCCGTTTCAGGATATGTGGGGTTATGTGGCCGTTATTTTTGCGGTGGCGGGTATGCTGATTGGCGTGGGAGGGAGTCTCTCCGCTATCCGCAAGTTCTTGCAGGTCTAGATAGGAGGCAAAACGGAGTTTTGCCCAAAAAGTTTTCTTTTGATTCTTTTCTTGTTCACAAGAAAAGAATGACTGCCGAAAAAAGAAAGGAAGTTTGCTCACAGATGACGAAGGCAAAAAAACTGGCGGGTCTGCTGCTGGCGGCGCTGCTTGTGCTTACGATGGTTCCGACAGCCTATGCGGTAACGCAAGGCGATATCGAAAATCTAAAAGATGATAAAAAGGAGCTAAAGGAAGAAAAGAAAGAAATTGAGGACCAAATCTACCAGCTGCGTAACGACAAGGAGAAGGCCGTGGAGCGGCGGGCGCTGCTGGACCGTCAGATTGAGCTGACGGTGGAGGAGATCAGGAATACGGAGGCGCAGATCTCCGGATATGAGGCTCTGCTGGTCCAGACGGCGTATGAGCTGGAGGAGAATCAGCGGGAGGAAGAGGAGCAGTACGCGCTGTTCTGTGAACGGGCGCGGGTGATGGAGGAGTCGGGGACGACCTCCTATTGGTCTGTGCTTTTTAAAGCGGAAAGCTTTTCGGATCTTCTTAGCCGTCTGTCGGATGTACAGGAAGTCATGAATTATGACCAGGGGGTTTTGGACAACCTGCGGCAGTTGAAGGCGCAAATTGAGGAGAAGCAAGCCTACCAGGAACAGCTTAAGGGCGAGGCTGAGGAGGCCAAGGTAGAGCTGGAGGAGCAGAAGAACGATTTAGACGTTCAGCGGAAGGCGGCGAACGACCTGGTAGCGGAGCTCCAGGAGGACCTGGAAATGACGGAGCAGCTGCTGAAGGAGAAGGAGGCCGAGGAGGCGGAAATCCAGAAGCAGATTCAAAAGAAGGAGGCTGAGCTTGCGGCGCAGATGGCGGCGCAGCAAGTAACCTGGACCGCCAGTTCGGGCGGGTATATCTGGCCGGAGTCGGCGAGTAAGCGGATTACCTCCCCCATGGGGTCCCGGAATACCGGCATACCGGGCGCGTCCACCAACCACAAGGGAGTGGATATCGGCGGCGTGGGGTATAATACCACGGTGGTAGCGGCCAAGGCGGGTACGGTGATTATTTCCGAATATTCCAACTCCTACGGGCACTATGTGGTAATCAATCACGGGCCTGGAAATACGACGCTGTACGCCCACATGAGCAGCCGGTCTGTCAAGGAGGGCGACGTGGTGAGCCAGGGGCAGGCCATCGGCATTACCGGGTCCACGGGGATTTCCCGGGGCGCACACCTGCACTATGAAATCAAAGAGGGGGGCGTGCGGATTAATCCGCTGGACCATCTGCCGGGGTACATCAAAGCGTGGTAAAGCGCACATAACGGGCATACATCCGTCTCCCGCGCCATACAATGGTGCGGGAGGCGGTATATTATGCTGGGATATATTATTTATGGGGACGGTCCTAAAAAGCCGGAGCTGGGGGAAAAACAGATCTCCGGCGGTCCTTTTGTTACGCTGCGGATGGGCCAGCCGGTCCACCCTAACAGCCCGCTGTCTCTGCGCCGGGCTGTGCGGAGCGCGAGGAAAATGCGGGATGCGGGGGTGCGCACAGCGGTTTTTCCGGTGGACTTCCCCTACACCGCGCTGTTTCTCCGGCAAGGCATCTGCCCGGTGGACACGCTGCCGCTGCGGCGGGCCTTGGCCGCGCCGCTGACCCGGCGGCGGCTGGAGGCCATGGGGCTTGCGCCTACGGAGGCTGTAGTTGCAATTTCGGGGGAGAGAATGTTGAGAGACGTGGCGGAAACGGCGAAAGCTCTGGCGCTCAGTTACCGGTATGTGCTGCTAAGCGTCCGGGACGGAGAGGAGCTGGCCAGGAGCCTGCGGCGGGAGTACGGCATTTCCCTGCTGCTGAAGCCCTCCACAGAGCAGCTGGACCGTGCGGATGCGCTGCTGCTGTTCGCACCGAAGGGAGAGCTGGCTTTGCAGAATCCCATCCTGTACACGCTGTATCCCGGCGGGGAGGCGGGAAGAGGACGTTTGACGCTGAAGCTGCCGGCGGCGTTGGGAGAGAAGCTGGAGGTCAATTGCGACCAGGAACAGGCTGCTGCGGCGTTGTACGCTATGGGAGTGTTGGCGTTGGAGAATCTGCTCGCGGAAATTCCTTGTTGACAGAACTGGAAAATGCCTATATAATGCAGAGAATAGACAACTACAGAGTTCGTGTTGTGAGCCGCGCCCGCTTCTCTGCGGGATGCGGCTTCCCACACGGAGGATGGAAAGGATCATTGGTAATGAAAAAAGAATTCAAGATGAGCCAGACCCGGTTTGACGAGCTGCAAAAGGAGCTCAATTATCTCAAAACCACCCGCAGCGACGAGGTGGCGGAGATGATAAAAGTGGCTCGCGGATTTGGCGACCTGAGTGAGAACAGCGAGTACGACGAGGCGAAGAACGAGCAGGGGAAGCTTTATTCCCGGATTGGCGAGCTGGAAAACGTACTTCTTCACGCGGTCATTATTGAGGAAACGGATATGCCCACCGGGCAGGTGACGATTGGGTCTACCGTTACTGTCACGGCTACGAAAAACGGAAAAAGCCGCAGTTTTAAAATCGTTGGCAGTCAGGAGGCTGACGCCATGCATGGCTTTATCAGCGAGGATTCCCCCTTCGGGAAAGCTCTGATGGGAACAAAAGAGGGGGATACGGTGGTCGTTTCCGCCCCCGCCGGAGATATTGAATACACAGTAGACAAGATTGAGCGCTGACGCGCTGTTACAAAAGAGGAGAAAAGCACTATGGCTGAAAAGACCAACAATGTGGACGGCGGCCAGCAGGACCTCAGCGAGATTCTGCGGATTCGCCGGGAAAAGCTGAGCGCACTGCAGAGCGAGGGGCGGGACCCCTTTCAGGAGACGAAGTACGTGGTAAGCCACCACGCGCAGGAGATTAAGGACAAGTTTGACGCCTTGGAGGGCAGCGAGATTACCATTGCGGGCCGCCTGATGAGCAAGCGGGGCATGGGTAAGGTCAGCTTCTGCGATTTGCAGGACAAGTCTGGCCGGATACAGCTCTACGCCCGGAAGGACGAGATGGACGAGGAGGCCTACAACCGCTTCAAAAAGTACGATATAGGAGATATCGTAGGTGTGCGCGGGGAGGTTTTCCGCACACAGCGGGGCGAGATGAGCGTGCGGGCCAAGGAGGTTACGCTGCTGAGCAAGTCCCTGCTGCCGCTGCCGGAGAAGTTCCATGGCCTCACGGATAAGGAGACCCGCTACCGCCAGCGGTATGTGGATTTGATTGTCAATCCGGAGGTGCGCCGGAATTTTGAGATCCGCAGCGCGTTTGTCAAGTATGTCCGCAATTTTTTGGACAACCGGGGATATATGGAGGTGGAGACGCCGGTGCTGAATACCATCAGCGGCGGCGCGACCGCGAGACCGTTTATTACCCACCACAATACCTTGGATATTGACATGTATATGCGTATCGCCACGGAACTGCCTCTGAAGCGGCTGATTGTGGGCGGATTGGAGCGGGTCTATGAGATAGGCCGCATTTTCCGCAACGAGGGAATGGATACGAAACATAATCCTGAGTTTACGACTGTGGAGCTGTATGAGGCATACGCGGATTTTAACGACATGATGGACCTCTTTGAGGAGCTGCTCAGCGGCGCGGCAAAGGAGATTTGCGGAAGCTATCAGCTGGCCTGGCAGGGGGAGGATATAGATTTGACTCCCGGCTGGCCGCGCATGACGATGGCTGAGGCGGTTAAGCAGTATGTGGGCGTGGACTTTATGGCCATCTCCAGCGACGCGGAGGCGGTTGCCGCCGCCAAGACCGCAGGGGTGGATATGGACGGTGTGGAACCGACATGGGGCCATGCTTTATATGAGTGCTTCGACCAGAAGGTAGAGGGGAAGCTGGTTCAGCCGGTCTTTATTACCATGCATCCGGTGGACGTTTCCCCGCTGGCTAAGCGTTCGCCCAAGGACCCCAGGGTGACGGAGCGTTTTGAGCTTTTTATCTGCCGCAGTGAAATGGGCAACGCCTTCTCTGAGCTTAACGATCCTATTGACCAGCGCCAGCGTTTTGAGAAGGAAGTGGAGGACCGCGCTAAGGGGAACGATGAGGCGGGGATGATGGACGAGGACTATCTTACCGCGATGGAGTATGGCCTGCCGCCTACGGGGGGCCTGGGGATTGGAATTGATAGATGCGTGATGCTGCTGACCGGGACAGATTCTATTCGCGATGTGATTTTGTTCCCCACCATGAAGCCTTTGGACTAAGGAGAATGCAGGAGCTTTGCAGGGTTCGCAACCATGCAAAAGGGACTCCAAGATCGGAAGAGCACACGTCTGAACTCCAGTCACACTCAGATATC
>CAMSIF010000074.1 GCA_947058885.1 uncultured Clostridia bacterium | reverse complement strand
CAGGCCCCGCAATTCCGTTCGACGGGCTGACCGATCATCACGATCACGGAACCGTTGTCGGCGGGCTGGGAGATCGTCACGACCTTAGAGGGGGCCGCGTCCTCCGCGATGGGAGCAGGGGCGGCGGATTCCTCTGCGGCGGGGTCCTCTTCCGGCTGAACCTCCCGTTCAGCGCGGAAAACAGGGGCCATAGAGTAACGGTCAGGCTGGATATATTCGCCGGAATCGTCAACCCGGATTTTCGAGCGGCGGGAATCGCCCATGTACTCATAAGAAACGGTTTTAGCGGTGCGCCCGGTAATTTTGATAGTGAAAATGCAATCATAGTTACAAATGCTACGGGAAAAGTATTCCTTGCCGATTTCAAACTTGTTCATGTCGTGTTCCCCCTTGATTTTTTGGCCTTACCTTGTTAAAATCAAGGTAGCCGGAGTAAGGCTTCCGGCTTACCTTTCGCGCTGGGATAGCGGCTTTACTTTGAGAGGTGGGCCGCTATCCCTTTCTTATGCCTTTAGCAGTTTTTCTAAATAGGCGATAAACTCTTGCAAGTCTTTCGCGTCTTTAGCTGCTATCAGCATTTTCAACCGTTCCGCTTCAATCGCATATTGAACGGCGGTTTCTACTGCATTAGGCGTTTTCATGTCCTCCCTCCATTCTGTAAAAGGTTTTGTCCTTTGCCTTACAATCATAATATACTATATGTTCACATGAATTTCAATAGACATACTAACCAAATGTGTGAACATGAATTTGTTGACTTTTTATATGGACACATGAATATTTAGTATGGTATCATCAATGCGGAGGTGGTTTCACATGGCAACGAAAGCACAGTTAGAGGGAAACAAGCGCCACCAAGAGAAATTGGACAGAATGGTTTTCTATGTGGATAAAGGCGGAAAAGAAAAAATAAAGGCCCGCGCCGCCGAAACAGGGGCCGGGAGTATCAACGCATATATTGTTTCGCTAATTGAAGCAGATATGGGGAAGCTATCAGACGAATAACCGCAATTCGCGGGGAGACATAAAGTGAAAGGGCGGGAAACCGCCCTTTTTTTGCTTTTGGGGAGGGTATACAATGGGACATTGTTTTAGTCACCTGACAAAGACAGACAGATACAGGCTGGAGGACGCTTTGCTGGACGGGAAGAAGCCGAAAGAGATAGCGGAAAGACTTCATGTCCATGTAAGCACGATTTACCGGGAGATCAAGCGCGCCCGCATGATTCATCGTAATTCGGACTGGACGGAAGAAGAGCGGTATAACCCGGACGAAGCGGAACGGAAGTATCAGGAGAATTTGCGGAAGAAAGGCGCTGATTTGAAAATCGGGAATGATCGGGAGCTTGCGGACTTTCTGGAAAAGAAAGTGCTGGAGGATGGCTATTCCCCCGCCGCCGCTCTTGCGGCTATCAAGCTGGAGGGCAAGACGTTTTCAACCTCTATTTGCGTAAGCACATTTTACAGCTACATAACAAAGGGCGTTTTCCGCTTCCTGACGAATGCGGACTTGCCGGAAAAGCCGAAAAGAAAACGGCCCTATAAAAAAGTTAAGACCATGAAGCGACCGCCGCGGGGGGACAGTATCGAAAAGCGCCCGGCGGAGGTTGACACGCGGGAAACCGTCGGAGATTGGGAGATGGACACGGTATATTCAAGCAAAGAGGGCGAAAAGGACACCTTGCTTGTTATGACGGAGCGGAAAAGCCGTATTCCGATTATGGAACTTATGCCGGACAGGACGCGGGAAAGCGTCATTGCCGCTCTTGACCGCATAGAACGCCGTTTCGGTTCGCGCCGCTTCCGGCAAATCTTCCGAACGATCACCGTTGACAACGGCGGGGAGTTTGCCGACGTGGAGCGGCTGGAGCGTTCAGCGCTTTGCAAGAAGAAGAGAACAAAGGTTTACTTTTGCCACCCGTACAGCAGTTACGAACGGGGGAGCAATGAAAACGAAAATAAAATGATACGGCGGCACTTCCCGAAAGGAACCGATTTCGGGAAAGTGACCGCCGCAGAGGTCAAGCGCGCGGAAAGGTGGATTGCACGATACCCGCGGAAAATTTTAGGCTGGAAAACGTCTGAAATTGTGTTCAATGAGTATCTTTTGACGCTTTGAAAAAATTTTTATATTTTTTTCGCATTTACTATTGACATTTCCGCGCCGGGTCCCGGTTTAACCCGGGTTATTTTGCCAAAGTCCCGCCGCCAGGCCCGTTTCCGCGAAAAAACCGTCCCGGTTGCCCTTGAACATACGGGCAAAATTTGGTACAATACAAATCATCTGAGGTCAGGCGCCGGACCAACACTACCATCTGACCGGAGAGAGAAGGAGGATATAAACGACATGGACTATCAAAAGGAATATCAAAAATGGCTGGCCAGCGGCGTACTTACCCCCGAGCAGAAGGCGGAGCTGGAGGCCATCAAGGACAACCCCAAGGAAATTGAAAGCCGCTTCTACGGCCCCCTGGAGTTCGGAACCGCCGGACTTCGCGGCACCATGGCCATGGGCCTGCACCATATGAATATTTACGTTGTCCGCCACACCACCCAGGCCTTCGCCAACGTCATCTGCGCCGAGGGGGAAAAGGCCAAGGAGCGGGGCGTAGCCATCTGTATGGACTGCCGCCTCAACGGCATGGACTTTGCCCGGGCCGCCGCCGAGGTCTGCGCCGCCAACGGCATCAAAGTGCGCATCTTCGACGCCCTGCGGCCTACGCCGGAGCTGAGCTTCGCGGTGCGCCACTACGGCTGTCAGGCGGGCATCAACGTCACCGCCAGCCACAACCCCAAGGAGTACAACGGCTACAAGGTCTATTGGGAGGACGGCGCGCAGCTGCCGCCCCAGCACGCCGCCGCGATTGCCAAGGAGCTGGAGAAAATTGATATTTTTACCGGCATCACCTCCATGCCCTATAACGAGGCGGTAGAAAAGGGCATGATTACCGTCATGGGAGAGGAGACCGACGAGGCGTTCCTCAAAGAGGTTATGGCTATGGTGACAGACCCCAACGCCATTCCCGCTGTGGCGGATACCTTCAAGCTGGTCTACACGCCCTTCCACGGCTGCGGGCATAAGCTGGTTCCGGAAGCTCTGAAACGGGCCGGTGTCAAGCATCTCCTCTGCGAGCCCCAGCAGATGGTCATTGACGGCAATTTCCCCACCGTCAAGTCCCCCAACCCGGAGAATCCCGAGGGCTTCTATCTGGCGGTGGAGCTGGCCAAGAACAACGGCGTGGACTTTATTCTGGGCACCGACCCCGACAGCGACCGGGTGGGCATTATGGTCCGGGACAAGGACGGCGAGTACAAGGTTATAACCGGCAACCAGACCGGCGTGGTGCTGCTGGACTACCTGCTGGGGGCCATGGGGCGCACCGGCAAGCTGCCCGCCAATCCGGTGGCGCTGAAGACCATCGTCACCACCGAGATGGCGCGGGCCGTAGCGGAGAGCTACGGAGCCAAGTCCTACGACACCTTCACCGGATTTAAGTTTATCGCGGAAAAGAAAAACGCTCTCGAGGACTCCGGCGAGGGCAAGGTGGTGTTCTCCTACGAGGAGAGCTACGGCTACATGCTGGGCGACTACGTGCGGGACAAGGACGCTGTAACGGCCTCCCTGCTGCTGACCGAAATGGCGGCGTACTACTACGCCAAGGGCATGACCGTTCTGGACGCCCTCCAGGAGCTCTATAACAAGCACGGCTGGTACGGCGAGAAGACCCACAATCTGGTTATGCCCGGCCTGGACGGCCTGGCGGAAATGGCCAAACTGATGAAGAGCCTGCGGGAAGCTCCTCCGGCGGAGATTGGCGGCGTGAAGACCGTTCAGTTCAAGGACTATTCCGACGGCAGCGTCACCGACTGCGCCACCGGGGCAAAGACCTCCATGGAGCTCTCCGGGTCCAACGTACTGCGGTTTGAGCTGGCGGACGGCACGTCCATTATCGTGCGGCCCTCCGGCACCGAGCCGAAAATCAAGGTATATATCCTGACCAAGGGCGCGGACGCCGCAGAGCGGGACGCCAACCTGAAGAAGTACGGCGAATGGGTGGATACGCTCAAGAAGGCGTAAGCCGGCGGTCCGGCGGATAAGCCCCATACGCCAACGCCTCCGGTATGGAAAAACCATACCGGAGGCGTTTTGTCTGTATGTTCAACCGTGGACCTCACAGCGTCAGATTGACCGGCGGAAGGGGATCGGCCCGCCCGCCTATGGACGCCGCCTGCAAGGTCAATTCCGCTTTGAAGAGGTCGCCGTCCACCCCCAGCTCGAAGGTTCCGCCCATGAGGTCCATCAGGCTTCTGGCGATATTCAGCCCCAGGCCGCTGCCCTCGGTGTGGCGGGAGGCGTCCCCCCGGACGAACCGCTCCATCAGTTCATCCACACTGACGTTCAGTGGGTCCCGGGAGATATTCTTCATGGAGAGGAACACCCTTCCACCCCGCTCGCCCAGGTCCACGTAAACCCGGGTGCCCGCCATGGCGTACTTGCATACGTTGCTCAGCAGGTTATCCAGTACCCGCCACAGCAGCCGTCCGTCCGCCAAGGCCATCAGGTTCCCCTCGTAGGTATTGAGAATGACCTCCAGCCTCCCGGCGGACAATTTCTCGTCGTAATCCCCGATGGCCTGATGCATAATTTCGTTGACCACAATAGCGTCCAGGTTTACGGAGATGTTGCCGGTAGAGGCCTTGCTGGCTTCCACCAAATCCTCCGTCAGCTTTTTCAGCCGGCGGGACTGCCGGTCCAGCACAGAGACGTATTCCGCCGCCGCAGGGGGAAGCTCCTCCTTTTTCAGCAGGTCCACATAGTTGACAATGGAGGTGAGCGGGGTTTTGATGTCGTGGGAGACGTTGGTGATAAGCTCCGTTTTCAGATGCTCGCTGCGCATCCGCTGCTCTACGGCCCGGTTCATGCCTACGCCAATGGCGTTGAGGTTTTCCGCGTGACCCTTCACGTCCCAATACATCTTTCTGGTATCCAGCTTGGCCTCCAGATCCCCGGCGGCCAGGGCCCGCCCCATATCCTGGACCTGTTGAAGCTGCCGGGTCAGCCACGCCGCGCCCACCACCAGAGCGGTATCCATCGCCGCCAGCAGCAGGAAGAAGATGAAGCCATCCCAACTGGTTATCACCAGGGCCGCCAGAATAAACTGCGCGCCCAGAACCCCGGCGGCGCCCAGAACGGTCCGCCAGGTGAGGGGCAGGATGCGGACAAAATCCGTCAGGGCGTTCCAGCAGCGTTTCCACAGCCGCCAGCAGCAGCTGGCGAGGAAATAGCAGACAGTGTTGCGCCACCACCCGCCCCGTTTCAGCCGGGCCGCCAGGGTCAGCAGAGAGGCAAGCGCCACCACCTCTGCCGCCGCCACGCTCAGTCCCAGGGGGACCAGGTACGCCGGGAGGTAGAAAGTGGTCTGGTTCCAGTGCAGGAACCGGTCCACCATGGACAAGACGATCACAAATATCGTACTTGCGCAGAGGATGTATATATCCAGAGGTATCCTATCCTGCCAGTTGAGGACGACACCCTCCACCCCGGCCCGGTGTCCCGCGGCCCAGAGCAGGTATACCAGCAATACGGCGGAGGCCGCAAGCAGCGCCAGCGTCAGAAAGACGGCTTTGTTGTAACTGATGGTATATAAGATGTTATAAATGATATAATTGCGCTGGAAGACGCTGTTGGACGGCAGGTTATCGGAAAGACTGCTCACCACGGTATAGAGAGCGTACTCCCCATTTTCGTCTCTCGCCTCTATTGTGTAGGTATACGCAGCAAGGGTGTTCTCCGGGGCCGGGAGTCTGGACCAGGTCCCCACAAGATTCTCCGGCAAAGGCTCGCCCTTGTAAATTTCGGCGGAAAAACCGCCGTAGCGGCTCTCCAGCTCCGTCATAAAATAGCTCCTGTCTTCTATCGTGTAATAGAGTGCGCTGTGGGCCGCGTCCCGCATGTAGCTCTCGCAGAGCGGGTCCTCCTCGAAAGCAGCTCCCATGCCAACTCCTTTGGAGAGGGCTGTGGAAACAACAACCCCCGCCACTGTGCCCGTCAGGCAGGCCAGCAGAAGAATAACCGCCGCCAACTTGGCCGCAAAACTGGTGCGCAGATGAAACTTTCTATTCATAACGTGCCTCCGATTCACAGACAGGCCGCCGCGCAGCCAAAGCAAATCCGGCGGGGCCTACGGTTCCATTTTATAGCCCAATCCCCACACTACCTTCAGATAGCGGGGGTCCGAGGGGTTGATTTCCAGCTTCTCCCGCAGGTGCCGGATATGGACCGCCACCGCTCCTTCGGATCCGTAGGCCGCCTCATTCCACACCTGCTCGTATATCTGAGCGGAGGAGTAGACCCGTCCCGGGTGCCGCATCAGCAGCAGCAGGATATTGTACTCAATGGGGGTGAGGCTCACCGCCTCGCCGTCCACAGTGACGGTTTTCGCCTCGTCGTCCAGCTCAATGCCGCCGATAACCAGCTTGCTGGGCCGCTGTTCCATGCCGCCCAGGGTGGTGTACCGCCGCAGCTGGCTGCGGACCCGGGCCAGCACCTCCAGCGGATTGAAGGGCTTTGTGATGTAGTCGTCCGCCCCCACGTTCAGCCCCAGTACCTTATCGGTATCTTCGCTCTTGGCAGTCAGGAGAATCACCGGGATATTGTAATCCTCCCGCAGCTTGGCGGTGGCGGAGATGCCGTCCATCTCCGGCATCATCACGTCCATGAGGATAAGGTGGATGGTGTGCTTGCGGACAATTTCCAGGGCCTCCCTGCCGGTATAGGCCTCATAGAGGCCGTACCCCTCAGAACTGAGGTAGATTTTCAGGGCGGAAACAATGTCGCGTTCATCGTCGCAGATTAAGATATTCAGCATAAAGGCTTCTCCCACCTTTCAACAGTATTGTAGCATACGGAGGTCTTAAGAATAAAGAGGCCAGTTTATTAGGAATTTATTAAGTTTCTCAAAGTTTTACCAGCCCCGCGTCCGCCATTTTTTGCAGGGACATCAAAATCCCGAACTTGGCGTGCTGCCAGGTCAGCCCTCCCTGGAAATACACCGCGTAGGGCGGACGGACAGGCCCGTCCGCGCTCAGCTCAATACTGCTGCCCTGGACGAAGGCCCCCGCCGCCATAATTACCTGGCTGTCATACCCCGGCATGTCCCCGGGCACCGGGGCGGCGAAGCTGTCCACCGGGGCGGCGGCCTGAATGCCCCGGCAGAAGGCCAGCATGGCCGCCTCGCTGCCCAGCTCCACGGCCTGAATGATGTCGCTGCGGACCTCTGTGCCGTTGGGGACGCACCGGAATCCCAGTCCCTCGTAAAGCTTTGCGGCGAAAATCGCGCCCTTCAACGCCCCGGCGGTCACTGTGGGGGCCAGGAAGAAGCCCTGGTAGAACGCGGGCAGGATGCCAAGATTGGCCCCCACCTCCTGTCCCAGCCCAGGAGCGGAAAGCCGGTAGGCGCACCGGTCCACGCAGGCTTTGGTTCCGCAGATATACCCGCCGATGGGGGCCAGACCGCCGCCGGGATTCTTGATGAGACTTCCCACCGCCATATCCGCCCCCACGTCGGTAGGCTCTATATTGCTGACAAATTCCCCGTAACAGTTGTCTACCATACAGATAACGTCCGGCTTCACGGACTTGCAGAAGGCGATAAGTTCTCCAATCTGCTCCACCGTAAAGGAGGGCCGGGTGGCGTAGCCCTTGCTGCGCTGGATGGTGATGAGCTTTGTCCTGTCATTGATAGCTCTCCGGACAGCGTCAAAATCAAAACCGCCCTCCGGCGTCAGGTCCGCCTGCCGGTAGGTCACGCCGTACTCCGCCAGCGAGCAGGGCGACGGGCGAATGCCAATGACCTCCTGGAGGGTGTCGTAGGGCAGTCCCACCGGCGAGAGCAGCTCGTCCCCCGGCAGAAGGTTGGCCGAGAGGGCCACCGTCAGGGCGTGGGTCCCGCAGGTAATCTGGGGCCGCACCAGGGCCGCCTCCGTGTGGAACACACTGGCGTACACCCGCTCCAGGCGGTCCCGTCCGTCGTCGTCGTAGCCGTAACCGGTGGTGGCGGCAAAGTGGTTTGCGCCCACCCGGTTTTTCTGCATAGCGGCCAGCACCTTGGCCTGGTTCAGTTCCGCCGTCCGGTCGATAGCCCGGAAGCGTTCCTCCAGCGCTGCCAGGACCTCCTCCCCCCGGCGGTACACGGCTTCGCTCAAGCCCATCTCCTCATATAATTGCAGCAGTTCCATAGAAAAACCTCTTTCTCTCAAAATCATCGCAGAAAAGCTTACCACGGACCGCGCGGGTTTTCAAGGAAAAAATGCTATTGCAAATCCTCAAACTATCCGCTAAAATTGTCACAAAAGGAAAAATGGATTTAAAAAGGAGTCTCGACATGAAAAAACGGCTTTTTGCCTTTGTTCTGGCCGCGCTGCTCAGCCTGTCCGCCCTCTGCCCCGCTCAGGCCTACCGCACGGGAGGCCCGGACACGTCCTCCCTTGCCATGAGCATCAGCCACGCCGCCTATATTGACAGCTCCGGCGCGCTGTGGACCTGGGGGCGCAACTACTACGGCGAGCTCGGCAACGGTTCCCAGGAAAACTCCAGCCTCCCGGTAAAAGTGATGGACAACGTTGCCTCCGTCAGTGTCAGCGAGGGCGTAACCGCCGCTGTCCAGCAGGACGGTTCTCTCTGGATGTGGGGCAGCAATTATCACGGTCAATTGGGCAATGGCGGCAAGGGCGACCTGAATATCCACGGCACAGGCTTTGACTATCAGTCCGACCACTACATCCAAACCACCCCGGTGAAAGTGATGGAAAACGTTGCCTCCGTCCAAACCAGCCTGACGGTTACCGCCGCCATCAAAACCGACGGCTCCCTCTGGCTGTGGGGCGGCAATCAGTACGGCTGTATCGGCAACAGCGACGCCGGGGACCGTACCGACAGATACCATTACATATACCAGACCCGCCCCGCCCATATCATGGACGGCGTGGCGTCTGTTATCATCAGCGAGGACGCCAGCGCGGTTGCCGCCATCAAGTCCGACGGTTCCCTCTGGATGTGGGGATGCAATCAATTCGGCCAGCTGGGCAACGGCGGCGCCGCCAACGCCCAATACAAAATGGAGGACGTGGACGAGCCTATTCCCTATCAAAATACGCCGGTAAAAATTATGGAGAACGTCTCCGCCGCCAGCATTGGCGCGAACCACGCCGCCGCCGTCAAGCGCGACGGCTCGCTGTGGCTGTGGGGCAGCAATTACTATGGGCAGCTGGGCAACGGCTCCACAGAGTCCTCCACCGTCCCCATAAAGGTTATGGACGGCGCGGCCTCCGTCTGTCTGGGCTGGAGCAGCTCCGCCGCCGTCAAGACGGACGGAAGCGTCTGGACCTGGGGCCGGAACGATTACGGCCAGCTGGGCAGCGGTTCCACCACCAGCGTCCACACACCCGTACAAATCCTGACAGGGGCCGCCTCTGCCGCCTGCGACCGCAACTACTTTACCGCCCTGAAAACGGACGGCAGCCTCTGGACCTGGGGTTGGAACTACAACGGCCAGCTGGGCAGCGGAACCCTGGAAAACCTCCTCAAGCCCGTAAAAGTTCTGGAGGACGTTTCCGCCGTCGCTGGTTCCCAAACTTCCATGGCGGCCCTGAAGTCCGACGGCACCCTTTGGACCTGGGGCGATAACTATTACGGCCAGCTGGGCGGCTCCGGCAAATCCAGCCCCGTCCCCGTACAGCGTCTGACAGGCGCGGAATCCCCCCAGCCCAGCGTTCTGCCTTTCACGGACGTTCACCCCAACGACTGGTTTTACAGCGGCGTGCTCCACGCCTACCAGACCGGCATGATGAACGGAGACGGCAGCCCCTCCCGCTTTAACCCCGGCGGTCTGACCACCCGCGCCATGCTGGTTACCATTCTCTACCGCCTGGAGGGCCAGCCCGAAACAGACGCGCCCCCCTTTAGTGACGTGCCTGCGGGCCAGTGGTTCTCCGCCCCTGTCGCTTGGGCCGCCTCCCGCCAGATTGTCAACGGAACCGCCCCCGGCCTCTTCCTCCCCAACGGCTCCATCACCCGTCAGGACTTCGCCGCCATCCTCTGCCGCTACGCCGCCTCGAAGGGCCTGGACGTCTCCGCCCAGGCGGACCTCTCCGCCTTCCCCGACGCCAGCGACGCCGCCCCCTACGCCCGCGACGCCCTGGAATGGGCCGTCTCCGCTGGCCTCCTGAACGGCAGCGGCGGCCGTCTGGACCCCTCCGGCCCCGCCTCCCGCGCCCAGTCCGCCGCTATCCTGTCACGCTTTCATCAACTTGTGAATAATATGTAAAGGACTCGAAAAATTTGTATACTCTCTTGAATAATCTAAAAACCTATGGTATACTATTCTCGCTAAACGACGGCGCAGTATCCTAGTCAGATCTGCCGCTTCCGAAGAAGGGCCTA
>CAMSIF010000073.1 GCA_947058885.1 uncultured Clostridia bacterium | reverse complement strand
AGATATCTTAGTGTGACTGGAGTTCAGACGTGTGCTCTTCCGATCTCGCAGCCTGAAGGTCCCGTACAGCCTGATAAAAGCTGCCCAGGCTCTTTCCTTCGGAGGCCATCGTGCCGGTGTTGTCGTAGGCCAGCACAGCAAAGCCAGCGGAGGCAATCGTATTAATTTCCGTCATATAGCTGCGGTGGCCGCCGCCCATGCCGTGAGCGAAGAGGACAAGACCGGCAAACTCCCCGGCATCTCGCCGGAAATACACCGCGCCCCGGAGCGTTTGTCCCTGGCTGGAGGAAAATGAGACAGGTTCCGCCGACAACCCGTCAAAATTTTCATTTGTAAGGTATCTCAGCTGCGGGTCACCCTCGCACCGGGAACCGAAGACGGCGTGAAGAAAGAAGAGGGCCAGCAGAAATATCATGACCGCAAACGCGGCGGCAAAACAGAAAATCCATCCCATAGCCGGTTTCTCTGTCAACGGCGCAGGTAGCTTAAAAGCTCTGCCGCGTTGGTGTCCGGTTTGACCTTGGGCATGACCTTTTCAATATTTCCCGCTTCATCAATGACATAGGCGCTGCGCACCACGCCCATGCTCACTTTACCGTACATTTTTTTCTCCTGCCAGACACCGTAGGCCTGGAGGACGGTCAACTCCGGGTCAGAGAGCAAAATAAACGGTAGGCCATGTTTCTCCGCAAATTTCTGGTGGGAGGAGACGGAGTCTTTGCTCACGCCGATTACTACGGCGTTCAGGCTCTTGAATTCTTCGTAGGCCGCCGCGAACGCGCACGCCTGTCTGGTACAACCAGGAGTATTATCTCTGGGATAGAAGTACAGCACAACTTTTTTCCCGGAAAAGTCTGTTAGGGATACGGGAGTTCCGTCCTTGTCAGGAAGGGTAAAGGACGGAGCTTTGGTTCCAACTTCCAACATCTTGGTAGTTCTCCTTTCAGCATGATTTCAAATTCTGTCTGACGCTGGGGCCTTTGTAAAAGGAACAAACGCTGATGGCCAAAAACATTATATAGGATGTCCGGGTAAGCGTCAATAAAAATTCTATATCTTTCCTGCCGGTGCGTTTTGCGGGAAAACGCACAAAATGGGCGGAGAGTGGATGGAGCTCCACTCCCGGCCCATTTGTGTGCCCAAACCAGCCTGGACAGATATTGGCTGTTAAATCGAGGAATTGCCGCTTACGTCAGGAAACCTCCGCGTCTTTGCTCAGGCTCTGAATGCCTTGGGCCTTGGCATAGGCGTGCTTGCGGATGAAAAAGAAGAACGCGGCATGAAAAGCGGCGGTGACAGTCCAGCTAACCGGGTAAGACGCGTATAAGACGGCAGGGGAGGGCTGTGCCTGGAAGATGGTAGCTACCCATAAAAGCCGCAGGCCGCAGGCCCCCACCATGGAAACCACCATAGGAATTACAGAATATCCCAATCCCCGCAGCGCGCCCACCATAGTATCCATAATGCCGCAGAGGAAGTAGAAGCGGCAGACAAATCCCATACGCACGATAGCCTGCGCAATAACCTCCTCCTCGCCGGGGGCGTAGATAGAGGCCAATCCATGGCCAAAATAAACCGTCAGATTGCCCAAAACCAGTCCGGTAGCGGCAACATACCCCAAGCAGAGCAGCAGGGAGCGGTCCGCCCTCTTACAGCGGCCCGCGCCGTAGTTTTGGCTGATAAAGGTAAGGGCAGTTTGGTAAAACGCGTTCATGGCCGCGTAGACAAACCCCTCGATATTTGCCGAGGCGGAGGAACCGGCTACAATGGCGGTGGAATTAAAGGAGTTGATAGAGGACTGAATGACCACATTAGACAAAGAAAACACAATCCCCTGGAAGCCGGCGGGCAGTCCCACCTGAAGAATTCGCCGGACAATCCGCTTGTCCACGCCCAGCTTCTTCAAATCCAGATGGAGCAGTCCCTGATCCTGAACCAGGCACAGCAGCACCAATCCCGCGGAGATATACTGAGCAACAATGGTCGCCAGGGCCACCCCTGCCACGCTCATTTGCAGGCCAACAACAAACACCAAGTTGAGCAGTACGTTCACCACACCGGCGGCAGTCAGGAAGTAAAGAGGCCTGCGGGTATCTCCCTGCGCCCGGAGAATGGCGGAGCCGAAGTTGTAGAGCATGTTGGCGGGCATTCCGCAGAAATAAATCCTCAAATAAACGGTGGCCAAATCAATTACGTCTGTGGGCGAGGACGTCATTTGCAGCAGCGGACGGGCCAGTACTGTCCCCAGGACCGCCAGCAATATGCCGCTGGCAAGGGCCAGCGTGATGGTTGTCTGCACGCTTTTGCGTACATCTTCGTCCCGTCCCGCGCCCAAATCCCGGGCTACCACCACATTAGCGCCTACAGAAAATCCTACAAATAAATTGACCAGCAGATTGATGAGGGAGGTGTTGGAGCCTACGGCGGCCAAGGCCTCCTTGCCCACGTAGCGGCCTACCACCACAATATCGGCGGCGTTGAAGAGAAGCTGGAGCAGGCTGGAAAGCATCAGCGGAAGGGCGAACAGCAGCAGCTTCCCCGCCAGGGGACCGTTAATCATGTCGATGCTGTATCCCCGTTTTTCCGTTGACTTTCTATTGGGTGACGGCTCGGCTGTCTTTATCCTGCGCAGACCACGAAGCTTTGGCATGATGAAAGCACCTCCTAATAAAGTATCCGGCGGCGGTCAGGCCCTTCCGGCAGGATATAGGCTATCATATTTCCCGGGAAAGAACAACCCCTCAAACAGAAAAAATAGGCCAAAAACCGCCAGAATTTTCCCCATTTGTTTGGAGGGGTATCACGTTTTTTCAGATGCTTAAGAAATCTAAAGAGAAAATCCCTAAGCTGTCCAGAGCTCGGACCGCCGGCCGTCCCCGAAGGACGTGCGAAAAAACAGCTTGACAGATTTTGCGGGCTGTGCTAATGTAAGGGAGAACTACATAAATGCCAGCCGCAGCCGCTGTCGCGGCACACGGAAAAGGGTGAAAAGCCCTACGAGTCGGTCACTGTGATGCCTCTTTAGTAGGATAAGTCAGATACGTGGCGGCTGGCCGCATTCTGCCGAAACCGGAAGTGCGCTTCAGATTGGGCCTTGCAGTAATTTTGCAAGGCTGTGTGCGTCCTGTGCCTTCGGCTCAGGGCGCGTTCTTTTTGCAGTCCGGCTTCTCCCATGTTTCCAATGGCGCGGGCAGGTCCCATCTGGGATGCCGCAGCCTGGAAATATACATGAAAAAAGGAGAACGCTACCCATGGGAAAATGGAAAACCCTGCCAGCTCTGCTGGCAATGGTCATGGTACTTGCCCTGACTGTCACCGCATTTGCATCGGAGGATAACATGGAAAAATATTCGGACATTACCGGACACTGGGCTGAGGAGGAGATTTCAAGAATTTTAGCGTTGGGACTCATGGACGGAAAAACGGATACGGCATTTGCTCCCAATGAAAACATGACCCGCGCCGGTTTGGTAGTGGCGTTGTACCGGCTGGCGGGAAGCCCCGAACCTGCGGCGGACATGAAAAACCCGTTTCAGGACGTGTCTGGAAGCGACGCCTATAGGGACGCTGTTGTCTGGGCCAGCGGCAAGGGGATTGTCAACGGCAAGACGCCGGACACTTTTTCCCCTGATGGCAGCGTTACCCGGCAGGAACTTGCGAAAATCCTGAATTTGTACGCTGCTCAAGCGGTGGAAAAGCCGTCTTTGAGAAGCCGGGTGGATAAGCTTGCGGGATATCCCGACGCCGCGGACGTATCCAGCTGGGCCGGAGAGTATATGAACTGGGCGGCTGCCAGCGAATTCATCGGCAGTGACGGCGGAAAACTCAATCCCAAGGGTACGGTAACCCGCGCCCAGGCGGCGGCAATCCTCTGCCGGTACCTGGACGACAACGCTACCGGTGACGCCTCTAAGGACAATCCCCGCAATGAGGACGGAATTGGTGAAAACGAATTATTGGTGGTGAGCTTTGGCACCAGCTTTAACGACAGCCGCGCCGCAACAATCGGCGGCATTGAAAGCGCTCTGGAGGAGGCGTTTCCGGATTACTCCGTGCGCCGGGGATTTACCTCGGATACTATAATTGAACATATATTCCGCCGGGACGGCGTGGCAATTGACAACGTAACGGAGGCGTTAGAGCGGGCAAAGCGCAATGGTGTGAAAAATCTTGTGGTTCAGCCTACCCACCTGATGAATGGCTACGAGTATGGCGATCTCGTCCAGGAATTGGGGACTTACGCGGATGACTTTGAGACTATCCGGATTGGAGATCCCTTGCTGACGTCAGATGAAGATTACGCTGCGGTAGCTGCGGCAATGCTTGCCGCCACCGCCGGTTTTGACGGCGAAAAGACAGCTGTCTGCTATATGGGCCATGGAACCGAGGCCGCTTCCAACGGCGTTTATGACAAGATGCAGCAGCTTCTTTCCGGCGGCGGGCACGCCAACTATTTTGTAGGGACTGTAGAGGCTGAACCCAGTGTGGAGACTGTATTGAAGCTGGTTCAGGCTGGGGAGTACGAGCGGGTGGTTCTGCGGCCTATGATGATTGTGGCGGGCGACCATGCTGTCAACGATATGGCCGGGGATGGCGGGGACTCCTGGAAATCTGTCTTTACCGCCGCCGGTTACGAGGTGGTTAGCGAAATCAAGGGCTTGGGCGAACTGGAGGGGATTCAACAGCTTCTAACAAAGCACGCCCAAGAGGCGAAGACGCTGGGGGAGACTGGCATTACAGTGGAGCCTAATCCAGAAAACGTCAAACCCAAGGCCCTGGCAGACGGCGTCTATACAATAACCGTAAGCTGCAAGGAATCCATGTTTAAAATTGATAGCTGTGAGCTGACAGTAGAGGACGGGAAAATGACTGCCGCGCTGACGCTTGGCAGCGAAAGCTTTGACAAAATGTTTGTTGGCACGGCTGATTCCGCCGCTGCTGCCCAGGAGGGGATTGTGGAAGGAATTGCAAACGGCGGGAAAACCACCTTTATCTTGTCTGTTTCCGCGCTGGACGAGGAGCTGCGTTATGCCGCGCACAGCGTAAAAAAGGATGCGTGGTATGACCGGAATCTGACCTTTGATTCCGCCGCCGCAGAGGCAAAATAGTATTCCAGAAGGCGGACGCATATGCCGCAGGGCAGCGGCTCTGCGGCATATCTTATCCGCGTATTTTAGGAGGAACATACGTATGAAAAAATACGGCAAATGGGGAATCAGCCTGCTGGCCGCGTTCCTTATCCTGCTGTCCGGGTGCGGCGGCAGAAATACTAATCAGTCTGACGGCGGCATACCTGCTGCCAGCAAAAATACAACGCCTGTCCAGCGGGAGGAAACTCCTGAGAAAGGCCAGCCGGAGGAGGGTGAACCTGACAAGGACGAGCCGTCTGCCATTACGGACAATATGCAAGAAGAATCCGATTCGATAGATACCACACCATCGGACGCTCAGGAGGAAGAATCCAGCTCTCAGACCACCGCGCCAGCGGACGTTCAGCCGGAGGAACCTGCTGAGCCGGAACCGGCATCCGAAATCGGGTCAGAACCACAGGATTTGGAGGAGGACAGTATCCCAGAGGACGGCAGTTATATAGCTGATGTGACTTTGGAGGGCGGTACGGGACGGGCTTCCGTGGAGACCCCTGCGGAATTACGCTGCGAGGATGGAAAATTTTGGGCAGTGATTGTCTGGAGCAGTCCCAACTTTGACTATATGAAAGTGGACGGAGTAAAGTACGAGCAAATCAATACTGAAGGCAAATCCATGTTTGAAATCCCCGTGACAGCTTTTGACCAGAAGTTGGATGTAATAGCGGACACGGTGGCGATGAGCGAACCCCATGAGGTGGAGTATACACTGAAATTTGATTCGTCCACATTGCAGAAGCGGTAGGGGGAGAAAATGAAGCAATGGAAAGTATGGGCTGTATCGCTGCTGTTTTTTGCGCTGTGTGCCTGTGCACGGGAAGGAACGGCTTCCGGTACGGAGGGGCTGCCAGTTCAGGCAGGGGAGAGCGCTCTGTCGTGGGACAGCCTCGCCTGGAGCGGGAGTCTGGAGCTGACCTACGCCCAGCAGTTCTCAGTGGATTACGCACAGGAGGGATTTGCCCGCATTATCATTGACGGCAGCGTCTACCTTCTGGTTCCAGAGGACGGCTTGTGTCCGGCAGATGTGCCGGAGGAGGTTGTTGTTCTGCGCCGGCCATTAGAGAACATCTATCTCCAGGCCACTGCCGCTATGGACTGCTTCCGGCAGTTAGATGCCATAGACGCGGTAACGCTCTCCGGCACCCAAGAAGAGGGCTGGTATATACCCGAGGCGCGGCAAGCCATGGAGGACGGCAGGATGGTCTACGCGGGGAAGTACAGTGCGCCGGATTATGAGTTAATTAAGTCTCAAAACTGTGATTTAGCTTTGGAATCCACCATGATTTATCACAATCCGGAGGTTAAGGAGCAGCTGGAACGGCTGGGTATCCCTGTTTTGGTGGAGCGTTCCAGCTATGAGAGCCATCCGCTGGGGCGTATGGAGTGGGTTAAGCTTTACGGCGTCCTCCTGGGGTTGGAAGAGGCTGCGGACATTTACTTCAACGATCAGCTGGAACAGCTGGCCCCTATTTTGGGGCGGGAAAACACCGGAAAGACGGTGGCGTTTTTTTCCATCACCTCCAACGGCTCTGTTACCGTGCGCAAACCTGGAGACTACATAGCCAAGGCTATTGCGCTGGCTGGCGGCGTCTACGTTCTCCAGAATCTGCCGGGGGAAGAAAACGCCCTGTCCACCATGAATATTCAAATGGAGACCTTCTATCAGGAGGCGAAGGACGCGGACATTTTGATTTATAACAGCGCTATTGAGGCGGACTTGGACACTCTGGCGCAGCTGACGGCCAAGAGTGCGCCGCTTACGGACTTTAAGGCGGTGCAAAACGGAGATGTGTGGTGTACGGGAAAGAGTATGTTTCAGGAGTCGCAGTCTGTGGGCGATATGATTCTGGATATCCACACCATTCTCACAGAGCCGGACAGTAGCCAGCTCACCTACCTTCATCGACTGACGTAGGAGGGACCCGCAATGAAAAACCTCTGGTTCCGAAACGGCCTCTGCTTTGCGGTACTCTCCGCGTTGGTGGCCGGACTGCTAGTGTGGAACATTAACGCCGGAAGCGTTGACTTTACACCGGGAGAAGTCTTATCCATTCTGCTTAGTCCGCCGGACAGCGGCATTATCTGGAGCATTCGTATGCCGCGTGTTCTGGCTGCGGCTATTCTGGGCGGGGCGTTATCCGTGTCTGGATTTTTGCTCCAAACCTTTTTTGCCAACCCTATCGCGGGACCTTTTGTGCTGGGAATCTCTTCGGGAGCGAAGCTGGTGGTATCATTGGTAATGGTGGTTCTGCTCAGCCGGGGAATTGTCATCAGCTCCCTGTCCCTGATTGCGGGGGCCTTTGCCGGTTCCATGCTGTCCATGGGATTTATTCTTCTGCTCTCCCGGCAGGTGAAGCGGATGAGCCTGTTGGTGGTCAGCGGCGTAATGATTGGGTATATCTGCTCCGCTGTTACGGATTTTGTGGTTACCTTTGCTGATGATTCCAATATCGTAAATCTGCATAACTGGTCGTTGGGCAGTTTTTCAGGCACTTCTTGGGACAACGTGGGGCAGATGGCGTGGGTAATAGGCATTGCCCTTGCGCTGGCTTTTTTGCTCTCCAAACCCATCGGCGCTTACCAATTGGGAGAGGTATACGCGCAGAACATGGGCGTGAACATCAGGCGGTTCCGGGTGGAGCTGATCTTGCTCTCCAGCGTCCTATCCGCCTGTGTAACCGCCTTTGCGGGTCCCATCTCCTTCGTAGGGGTGGCGGCGCCCCATTTGATGAAGGGGCTGTTCCGAACCGCCAAGCCCATTATTATGATTCCCGCCTGCTTTTTAGGCGGTGCGGCGTTCTGCCTGTTCTGCGACCTGATAGCCCGCACGGCATTCGCGCCCAGAGACATGAGTATCAGCTCTGTCACCTCTGTTTTTGGCGCGCCGGTTGTACTGTATCTAATGGCCTCCCGGAAGGGTGGCAGAGGAGAAACATCATGAGTGACATCTGCCTATGTACGGAAGCTCTCTCCGTTGGCTACAACGGCAGCACGCTGATTCACAGCGTCGGTTTGACGCTGCGCCGGGGACAGATTATGACGCTTATTGGTCCCAATGGAGCGGGGAAGTCTACTATATTAAAAACTGTCATCCGGCAGCTTGCGCCTACTGGCGGCGCGGTATATCTGGACGGCAGGAATATGGCGGACTTATCTGAGAGGGAGATAGCGCGGCGGCTGAGTGTGCTGATGACAGGTCAAATCCGTCCGGAACTGATGACCTGCTTTGATGTAGTGGCAACTGGACGCTATCCGTATACCGGACGCCTGGGCATTTTGACCCCAGAGGACCGGCGAAAAACAGTCCAATGCCTGGAATTGGTCCATGCCTCCGGCTTGGCGGACCAAGACTTTTCCCGCGTTAGTGATGGGCAGCGCCAGCGTGTACTGCTGGCCCGTGCGCTCTGCCAGGAACCGGAAGTTCTGGTGTTGGACGAGCCGACGTCTTTTTTGGATATCCGGCATAAACTGGAACTACTGGCGATTTTAAAGGAAATGGTACACGCCCGGCGTCTGGCGGTGGTCATGTCCCTGCATGAGCTGGATTTGGCGCAGAAGGTCAGCGATTGGGTGGTCTGCGTGCATGGGGACGTAATCGAACGGCAGGGGCCGCCAGAGGAGATTTTTACTTCGAACTATATGATGGAGCTTTACGGCGAGGCCCGCGGCAGCTATAACGCGCAGTTTGGCTCGCTGGAGCTGGAGGCTGTCCATGGGAAACCGGAGATTTTTGTTATTGGCGGCGGGGGAGCGGGTATCCCGGTTTACCGCCGTCTGCAAAGGGAAGGTATCCCGTTTGCCGCCGGGGTTTTGACAGAAAATGACGTAGATTTCCCGGTGGCGGAGGCGTTGGCGGCGGAGGTGGTCTCCGTAAGAGCCTTTCAGACTGTTGGAGAAGAGGCGTTTCAGCGGGCCGCAGCGGTCATGGAGCACTGTGGCAAGGTGCTGTGTCCGGCAACGGAATTTGGGCTGGTAAATGAAAAAAACCGTCTATTGCGGGATTTGGCACAGTCGTGCGGGAAGTTGGATGAAATATAACGGCCTGTGGGGGTTACAGTGGCTTGCGCAGATGCAGCAGGGCCTCCAACACCCCGCCGCCGATAGCCAGAGCCTTGTCCGATACACGCTGGCAGAGGTCCGGCCGGCCTCTGGGGTCCACGTCTCCGCTTTTCATGCCCTGGGAAACGGGCACGCCGCTTGCCAGCAGGCCTCGGAGAACGCCGCTGATTGTACAGGCCATAGGAACGCCCTCTACATATCCGACCACGTCTCCCGCAGAAACCATACTGCCAATTTCTGCTGTTCCCTGAAATACGCCGTCTGCGGGAGCGCGGAGTACCCGCTCTCCCGCGTAACCGCCGATGAGGCCGGGGATTTTGGTGTCCGGCTGGGCGGAACCCGTATAGAAGACTCGTCCCAGGTCGTGGCCTCGCATGGTCTCCACAACGGCGTGGCAGTCCGTTCCGGCGGTAAAGCCCGGGCCCACGCAAATGACAGCGGGAGCCATATGGATACTGGTTCCCAGATTTTTTTTGGCTAGAATAGCGTCCACCACCGCGTCTGGATGCAGAGGCCCGGCGCACGCCGCCGCCGGGTCCGTCAGTACGGGAACGATGCCAAGGCTTAACAATTCAGGCGTTTTCTCCAGTACGGCTCTGCGGGCGGTAACGCCCTCCACCGCTGTTTCGCCCAGGCGTATTGCCTCGGAGAAGCAAACTGTGCGCCGGATGGCTGTTGGGACAGGTATTTCACAGATTACGACCTTGATACCGCTGCGGTACAGCCGCAGGGCGATTCCCGTAGCGATATCTCCGCCGCCTCGAATTACGACAAGCATGTCCAAATTCCTCCTTGCAGTGAACCGGCGCAGACCGGCTTTGGCAGTATTGCCGCCAAACGGCGGGCGGTCTCCATATCCCCGGCATTCTCCGCTTGGTTGACGAAAACCTTGTCTTCCAGCCCTTCGGCCAGCAAAAGGCGCGAGAGGTTGTCCGCAGTTACAGGCTCCTCGGGGGCCGCGCCGGTCAGCTGGCAGAACTGTTCCCAGCGGTGGACAGCTTCCCGGACGGGCTTTCCGAAGCCGGAAGCCCCTATCAGTGTCAGAACCAGCCCTGCGAATTCGGGAATAACCGGTTCGTGGGGCTGGTGGGCTTTTATGGGAAGCCCTCTGGAACCGTCGGCCTCCACTAGTACAACATCCGCCAGCTCCGCCAGCCGGTAGGGAGAAAACGCCGGGGCCGCGAGCTTACCATCCTGCGTGGGGACCCCTACGCAGACGCAATTGCACCACCCCAGGGCTACAGCCAGTTTAGCATCATTTTTGCCGTCTAGAACAGGCAGGTGGTCAGATCGGAAGAGCACACGTCTGA
>CAMSIF010000072.1 GCA_947058885.1 uncultured Clostridia bacterium | reverse complement strand
GATATCTTAGTGTGACTGGAGTTCAGACGTGTGCTCTTCCGATCTATGAACACAAAAATGGAAATAATCAGCATCAGGGGGATTGTTTCCAACAGACGTCTGGCGCAATAACGGCCCATTTATATACCTCCCTCTCAAAATGAGGAACGGAGCAGGAGTGGTTCCTACTCCGTTCCAGAATTGTCAGAACCCGTGTGTATAAGTGCTCAGTACCGCTTGGACAGGCAGGGAATTACTCCAGGCCCACCGTGCGGAACACGTACGTTCCACCGGGCTTGTAGAGCAGGCCGGTGACGTTGCTGCGATAAGCGCTCACGCTGTTGTCGTTGCCCAGGAAGATCCAGGGGCACTCCTCCCAAGCGATAGCCTGAGCCTGAGCGTAAGCCTCGGCAATCTCGTCGGTATCGCTCATCTTCAGCGCGTCGTCCAGCAGCTGGTTAAACTCCTCGTTATTCCAGAAAGCGGTGTTGTAGCCCTCGGGCGGGAACTTATCGCCGTGGAGGATGGAACGCATGGAGCCGTCGGCCTCGTAGGAACCGGAACCCCAGTTGACGTACCACATCTGGACGGTGGTGCTCTCCATAGGAGCGCTGGTCAGCTCGGCGTTGGCGGTGGACTCGTTGGGCAGAAGCTTCACGTTCACGCCAATCTGCATGAGCTGCTGCATGACGAAGGTAGCGCCCTTCTGCTCAATGGAGGTGTTGTCAACGATGATTTCCACATCGAAGCCGTCCTCGTAGCCGGCCTCCTTCATGAGGGCCTTGGCCTTCTCCAGGTCAACCTTATAGGGGGTCTGGGGGGAGTGATAGAGGATAGCGGTGGAGAAGATGGAGGTGGGTTCCACGGCGTAGCCGTTGAAGACGACCTTGGCGTAAGCCTCGCTGTCAAAGGCGTAGTTCAGAGCCTGGCGGACCCGCTTGTCAGCGAAGGGCTTGCGTCCGTCCTCCATGGTCCACTCCGTGTTCAGGGTAACGTAGCGGTAGGTGATGGAGGGGACGATGTCCAGAACGATGTTGGGGTCGCTCTCCAGGGTAGCGGTGTCAGTGAGGGGCACGGGAAGGGCGATGTGGGCCTCACCGGTCTGGAGCATAGCCATACGGGAAGCATCCTCCGGAACGACCTTGAAGGTCAGGGAATCGACCTTGGGGCCTTCCTGCCAGTAGTTGTCGTTGCGGACCATCTTGGTATAGCCGCCGTCCACGCGCTCGGAGAAGATGTACGGGCCAGTACCGGCGGAGTTCTTGGACAGATAGTCAGAGGCATCCTCGCGCGCCATGGCCTTGGGGGAGACGATACGGATCTGGGTAATCTTATTGATAAAGGTGTTGTTGGGCTCCTTGAGGACGATGGTGCACTGGTACTCGCTGTCCACGCGCACATCTGTCCAGTCCTTGACGTTCCGGTAGAGGCTCAGGGTCTGGTCGTTAATACCACGCTCGTAGGTGGCGCGCACAGCCTCGGCGTTGAAGGGCTCGCCGTCGTGGAAGGTGATGCCCTCGTTGAGCACGAAGGTGTACTCGCGGCCATCCTCGGACACGGACCAGCTCTTGGCCAGCAGGGGGATGACGTTGGTGTTCTCGTCAAAGGTCAGGAGGCTCTCGTACATCTCGTTGAGAACCTGGTTGGAGTTACCGTTGCTTCCGATGTGGGGGTCCAGGCTGGTGGCGTCCGCCTGCATAGCGACCACAAGGTCCTTGGTTCCGGTAGTGGTTCCGCTGGGGGCGTCGGAATCGCTGGGGGTGTTAGTGTTGGTGTTGTCAGGGTTGCTGCTGGACGGCTGATTGCCGCCGGACGGATTGTTTCCGCCGTTGCCGCCGCAGGCCACAAGTCCCAGGACCATGACGAAAGCCAGCAGAAGGGTGATTAGTCTCTTCGTTCTCTTCATTCTCAAATTCCTCCAAGAGTTTGATTTTGCGGCCCGCCTCGGCGAATCGCATAGACTTTGGCAGCCAGATTCCCGCAGAATTCGCGCAGAACCCCGCCACGGGTATTTTTCCGCAGAAAAATCAAGTTCCCGCCTGGTTTCAGGCGGGAACGCACGGACCCCGTGCGTTCAACGAGCTTTGTTATGAATATACAACAGGAGCTGGTTGCAACCTTGGTTGATTATAGCTGATTAAACAAAAATACGCAACCCTTTCTTAACACCAAAGCGGTTTTTCGACATTCTGCTGACAAACAGCTTTACTTTTTTGTATACTTTGACGGTTGACGGGTCCAAAAATGTAAAAAAATGCAGATTTGAGCAAAATAAAAAGTTTGAAACATCAAAATTACCGCAGAATATAACAATTATTCTCTTGCCAAACGCTGAATCCCGTATCTATATACAGCTTCAAGGCGTTCTGGTTGTCCGCATCCACCACTAAATCTAAGACCTCCGCGTTGAACCGGGAAAATGCCTCCTGAGCCAAAAAATTCAGCATAGCACGGCCATAGCCCCGTCTTCTGACGTCCTCCCGCACGCCTACTATTTCCGCTGTAGCCTGTCTGCCGCCGCTGGTTTTCAGGACGCCGTAGGCAGCCAGACCGGCTCCGTCCGGAATGACGAATACAAATCGGGTCTTTCCCAAATCCGCCCAAATATCCTTCCCAGAGACGTAGACCCCTGGAAAGATTGCGTCGTGGAGGGCGGCAAAAGCCTCCTGTTCCCCGTCCGCGGCGGGCCGGGGCTCCACCGCGGGATTTTGGAAAGGGACCCAATCTGTTTTCTTCAAACGGAGAAGATACTCGTTCTCCTGCCGCTGGGCCCCCGCTTCATCCAGAAAACTGCGGCAGTCCCCATTTTCCTTGGGAAAAAAGAAGGTACAGGACATCTCCGGTCCCAGCTTTTTGCGCACGGAGGCGGCCAGCTTCTCCGCGATTTCCCGGTAAGCTCTGCCGCCGGCGTCAATCAGCAGGGAGCAGTCGGCGTTTCCTTTCTCCCAGTCAGGAAAGCAGCTGATGAGTCCCAGGGGCCGCTCTCCCGCCCAGCAGGCGTATCCATACTCTATGGCCGCCTCAAAATCCCTTTGGATATCCTCCGCTCTGGCGCAGCAGAAAGTAGAGCCGGTCTCCCGTTGGGCGTTCAGCCTTTGGGCCAGGAGGGCAAGCTCCTGCAATTCCCTGGCGGCAAAAGGCCGGATTGTTCTCTCCATAGACTTACCTCCATATGTCAAAATTGCATACATTCTATCACTCATGCCCTGGAAAATCAAGACAGCCATTGCATTTTTGTCCATTTCTGCTATACTATCCCCAAGAAAGAGGGAGGTGCCAACATATGTTACTCTTCACAATTCCCTGTCTGTTCGGACTGGAAGGACTGGTGGGCGACGAGCTCCGCCGCCTGGGCGTTCAGGACGTCCAGGTTGGAAACGGACGGGTCCAGTGCCGGGGAACCCTGGCCGATATTCCCCGTTTGAACCTGAATCTGCGCTGTGGAGAACGGGTCCTCGTTTGTCTGGGAACCTTCCCGGCGCTCAGCTTTGAGGCTCTGTTCCAGGGCGTGGCGTCCCTGCCCTGGGAGGAGTTCATTCCCCGGGACGGTCAGTTCCCGGTAAAGGGTCATTCCCTGGACTCTCAGCTCCACTCCGTGCCGTACTGTCAGAAGTTTATCAAAAAAGCCGCCGCCCGCCGTCTGGGCGAGGTATACGGACTTAACCAGCTTCCGGAAACCGGGGCAAAATATCAGATTCAGTTTTCCCTGATGAGAGACCAGTGCGCCCTGTATCTGGACACCACCGGCCCGGGACTTCATAAACGCGGTTACCGGGCGGTAGGCGTTACCGCGCCCCTCCGGGAAACCATAGCCGCCGCGATGGTTCTCCTCAGCCGCTACCGGGGGAAGGACCCCTTCCGGGACCCCTTCTGCGGCTCCGGAACGATCCCCATCGAAGCGGCTCTCATCGCCAAGAACCGGGCCCCAGGTCTGGACCGCTCCTTTGACGCCCAGAAATGGCAGTGTATACCCGCCCGCCTGTGGCTGGACGCCGCCGGAGAGGCCATGGACAAGGAGTTCAGCGGCTCCTACGACATCTGGGGCGGCGACATCGACCCCAAGGCGGTTCGTATCGCCAGGGAAAACGCCGTCAAGGCCGGCGTAGAGGAGCTGGTCCGCTTCGATACCGCAGACGCGGCGTCCCTCCGCTGCCAAGGGGAATACGGCCAGCTGGTGACAAATCCGCCCTACGGCGAGCGCCTTTTGGAGCAGGAGGAGGCGGCCGCGCTGTACACGACCTTCGGCGAGGTATACCGGACCATTCCCCCAAAATGGCGGGTGCTGGTACTGAGCAGCCACCCGGAGTTTGAGAAGCATTTTGGACGCAAGGCAGGCAAGACCCGTAAGCTTTATAACGGTATGATAAAATGCAGCCTCTACCAATTTACCCGCTAAACAGCAAAGGAGGAAAAATGGAACAAACCGAACTTCTCACCCTTCTCCAGCAGGTTCAGAGCGGTGAAATCGCCCCTGCCGCCGCCGTCCAGCTTTTGTCCCCCTACGAGGACCTGGGCTACGCCCGGGTGGACCATCACCGCGCGGCCCGGCAGGGCGCGGCGGAGGTGATTTTTGGGGAGGGCAAAACCCCAGAGCAGATTACAGGCATCGTCCTCTCCATGACGGCCCGGGGAACCAGCAATATCCTCATCACCCGGTTGTCCAAAGAGAAGGAGGCCCAGCTCCAGGGAAAATTCCCTTACCAGTACAATCCGGATGCCCGTCTGGCGGTAGCAAACCCGGCCCACCATCCCCTTACAGGGGCCATAGCGGTGGTCTCCGCCGGAACCAGCGACCTGCCGGTCTGCGAAGAGGCGGCCCTCACCGCGGAGGCCATGGGCAGCAAGGTCTGCCGGGTTTATGACGCCGGAGTAGCGGGACTGCACCGCCTTCTGCGCTCCCTGGACATTCTGGAGCAGGCCCGCTGCATTGTTGCGGTAGCGGGGATGGAGGGCGCGCTGCCCAGCGTGGTGGGCGGGCTTGTAAGCTGCCCGGTTATCGCGGTACCTACCAGCGTGGGATACGGGGCCAACTTAGGCGGTCTGGCGGCGCTGCTGTCCATGCTGAACTCCTGCGCCAGCGGGGTGAGCGTGGTAAACATCGACAACGGCTTCGGCGCGGGCTTCCTGGCCCACAGAATCAATCAGATGAAAGGAATTTGCGATACATGAAGACCCTATATTTAGAATGTGCCATGGGCGCGGCGGGCGATATGCTTATGGCCGCGCTCTACGAGCTGTGCCCGGATAAAGAAAAATTCCTTCTCGGCATGAACCGTCTCCTCCCCGGCGTAACCGTTGAGGCACAGCCAGCCATTCGCCAAGGCATCTCCGGCACCCATATGCGTGTCTCCGTCCACGGTCACGAGGAGGGACATCACCACCACGAACATGAGCACGGACACCATCACCATCACGAGCATCGAAGCCTCGCCAGCATTACCGAAATGATTGACGGCTTTCCCCTCCCCGACCCTGTCCGTGAGTCCGCCAAGGCGGCCTATGCGCTCATTGCGGATGCGGAAGCCCACGCCCACGGCGTCCCCGTGGGAGAAGTCCACTTCCATGAGGTGGGAGCCCTGGACGCGGTAATAGACGTCACCGGGTTCTGCTATCTCGTCCACCTGCTCTCCCCAGATACCGTTTCCGCCTCCCCGGTGACGGTGGGCAGCGGTACAGTCCGCACGGCCCACGGCATCCTGCCGGTCCCGGCCCCCGCCACAGCAAAACTGCTGGAGGGCACGCCCATCTCCACCGGCGACATTACCGCCGAGCTCTGCACCCCCACCGGCGCGGCCCTTCTCCGGACTTTCGCCCAAACCTTCGGCCCCATGCCCACCGGGAAACTCCTGTCCACCGGACACGGTTGCGGCACAAAGGATTTTCCCCGGGCCAACTGCCTGCGGGCCTTCCTGCTGGATACGGCGGAAGCCTCCGGCGGTCCCAACGGCTGCGTGACAGAGCTGAAAGCCAACCTGGACGATATGACCGGCGAAGCTCTTGGCTGCGCCATGGAGCGGCTGCTGGACGCCGGAGCCCTTGATGTATTCTACACCCCTATCCAAACCAAGAAAAACCGTCCCGGCATTCTCCTGACCTGCCTCTGCCGTCCCTCGGACGCGGATTCTCTGGCAAAGGAAATCCTCCTCCACACCTCTACGTTCGGCGTCCGCCGCGCAGACTGCCCCCGCTGGACCCTGGATGTAAAATGGGACGAGGCCGAAACTCCCTTCGGCCCCGTCCCCTATAAAGTTGGCGTTGGCTACGGCCTGACCAAAGGCAAACCGGAGTACGAATCCCTTGCCGCCCTGGCCAAGGAGCACCGGCTGCCCCTCTCCGCCGTTACTGTTTCTCCACCGCAACAGAAGTGAGAATACTTTCTCCGCCGGGCTGGAAGGTTATAGCCACCCGGTCCCCCGCGTTCAGTATCACCGCCAGCGGTTCCTCTATCGCGCTGATAGAGTAGAAGAGCTCGCTGCCGTTAAGCCGGATAAAGTAAAAGCTGTTTCCGTCCAGCACCGCGCTGCGGATTTCCGCGATAGTCCCCTCCACGGTCTCCGTACCGCTGAGTCCCGCGCTGCCGTCCACGATACCGTTCTGGCTGAGCATGGCGAGGTAATTTTGCTCGCACTCCGCCACGGTATCGCCGGTAGCCACCACCTGGTACTGCTGCACATTGACCATCGCGTATTTCTTCACCAACTGAGCGGCGTCTTTCATCGCCATAAAATAGGTTGGCTGTCCACCCACATTCAGTAACAGCGGGAACGTAGCCAAATAGCCCAAATGCTGCAATTCCCCCTGTGCGCTGGCCATAGCGGAGTGCTCGGTAGCTCCCGCGCAGGAATAGAAGTGGCTTTCCTTTGTCCGCTGGTTGGTAAGGATAAACCCGATGTTGGACTGGTCCCCGCCGGTAGAGGTAACGCCAGTATACACCCACACGTCGTCGCCCATAGCAATATAATTGTAATCATCGGTAGTAATGGTTACATCCTTCTGCCCAAAGAGCGAGTTAAAGAACCCGTTGTGATACATCCCGTAGTAGTCGTACTGCTGCACAATCAAATCAGCCGGGTAGAGGTTATCCACCCAATCGGGAACCTGCTCATAGTACTGGCATTCCCCGGTTATGGCGTTTACCAGCACGCCGCCCGCCACGTCTGTCCCGCCAAACAGGCCAATAGTCTTTGTCAGTCTGGGGCAAATCCAGTATGGCACGCCCTCCTCATCCACCTCCATTACCGGCTGGCTGAACATATAGGTAGGATAGTGGAAGCGCAGGTGCCGGTAGAGGTTGCGGCTGAAATGCTCAGCGACGGTATATTTGATACCCTCCTCCAGCCGCACCAGCTCCACATTCTGGGTCACCATGTCGATAAGGAGATAGGCGGGCAGGCCGTCTCCACGGTTGGTAAACCATTTGATAAGGTCCATATACATCAATGTGGCGATTCTGACGGGCCGTCCCCGGTAGTTAATCTGAGTATAATCGTCCACGACTTCAAACTGGCTGACCATATCGCTCAATTCTCCCAATTTCCGGTCGCCCAGCCGCTCAGCGGACTGCCGGTCCAGCATGGGGATCTGGTCATAGGAAATTTCGTCCACCTCTGCGGCAAAATCCCCCGTTTCGATAGGGAGCAGTCCGGCGTAGTCTTTTGCCCGGAAAATGACGCTTCCCACCAGACTTCCCACAATGGTGGTGACAAAAAGCGCCAGCGCCACCACCAGCGGTATCAGGCACTGCTTCCGCAAAAATTTAAAATACCCCTTGATGCCTTCTCCCTGAAATCCGCTCGTGACCACAGCGCACCCGCAGTACACCACGCATACCAGCAGTGCGAAGCTGTAAAATTCCGGTGCCTGTAAATTAATTGCCGGCAGGTTGATGTAGAAATAGATAAACCCCACCGCCGCCGTCACAGCCAAGTTAATCATCACCCGTGCCATAGGGCTTTTCACTGCCTTGCGGGGCTTCTTTTCTTTCTTCGGAGGCCGCTGCGACGGCGCGCCGCTCTCAAAACCCTCCCAGTTGAACCCTCCGGCGTCGCTACCAGAAAATGCCATTGTTTTCTCCTTTCTTTGCGGCCCTGCGGGCCGCAAGGCAAAATGGATGTGACTTCCAGTCAGGCTAGGGGAGTTCCGCGCTCCGGCGCGGGTTACTTTGTCACGAGCGACAAAGTAACCAAAACGCCCCTGGGCTGCGCCCAGACCCCTTTTTTAAACGGGGGACTTTACGAACTGCGGCAGAAAACGGGGACGCGAAGCCACCGAATAAGAAGCGTCCTCTTGCATGATTGGCGGCTATCCTACTCCGCCTGCCGGCCGTTCCAAGGGGCAGACCCTGCGCTCCCCCTTCCCTAAACTGAAAGTGTATCCGTTCTCCTGGAAATTTGGCCAGTGCCGAATAAATATCTTACCAAAATATTCATTCTTTCCAGACAGGGACCGCTGGTTTGCGGTCCCTTCTCTGTTATATTACTCCATTTCCTTCTCAATAGCAAGGGCATTTTCACGAACCCTTAACACTACCGTATCTCCATTCTGAAATCTCCCCGCCAGTAATCCGTCTGCTACCGGGTCTTCTACCTGCGTATACAGCTTTCTCCGTAAGGGCCGTGCCCCGTTCGCCGGATCAAACCCATCCCGCGCCAACTTCCCCACGGCGTCTTCCTCCGCACGAAACCCTAATCCTAATCCCTTCATTCTGCTCCCTACCTGCTCCAACATCCTCCTGGCTATCTCCTGAATATCCTCTGCCGCTAACTGCCGGAATACTATCGTATCGTCAATCCGATTCAAAAACTCAGGCCGGAACGTCCTCTTTAACTCCTCTTTCACAGACCGCCTAATCCGTCCCTGACGCTCCTCCTCACCATCCTCTGTACTGGCAAATCCCAACGGCTGATTCCTAGTAATCTGTTGTGCTCCCACATTACTGGTCATAACAACAATCGTATTCTTAAAATCCGCTCGCCGTCCATGACTGTCCGTCAAACTGCCATCCTCCAAAATTTGCAGCAGCAAATTCCAAACCTCCTGATGTGCCTTCTCAATCTCATCAAAAAGCACCACCGAATATGGCTTTCTCCGAACCTTCTCCGTCAGCTGCCCCCCATCCTCATGCCCCACATATCCTGGCGGTGACCCTACCAGTCTGCTGGCCGCATGTCCCTCTGCGTACTCCGACATGTCAATCCGTACAAGAGCTTCCTCCTGTCCAAACATGGCCTCTGCCAACGCCCGGCACAACTCCGTCTTTCCCACTCCAGTAGGCCCTAACAACAAAAAACTCCCAATTGGCCTGTTGGGCTCTTTTAGCCCAACTCTTCCCCGGCGTATCGCCCTTGCTACCGCAGACACAGCCTCATCCTGCCCTACCACCCGGCGCTTGAGTTCCTCCTCCAGCCGTAGTAGCCTCTGGCTCTCATCCTCTGTAATCCTTCGCACAGGAATCCCCGTCCACTCAGCAGCCACCGCCGCAACATCTTCTCCCGTCACAGCAATCAAATCGTCCGTTCTTCCATTTATCCACCGTGCCTTCTCCTCCCGCAGCTGCCGCGCAAAATCTTCCTCCACATCTCGCAGCTTCGCCGCCCGTTCAAAGTCCTCTCCGGCTATCGCCTCGGCCTTCTCGCGGCGAACCCGCTCAAGACGTTCCTCCAATTCCTTCAAATCCGGCGTCCTCGTCTCACACTCCATGCGTACCCTGCTGCACGCCTCGTCCATCAAATCAATCGCCTTATCCGGCAAAAAGCGGTCCGGCAGATACCGCCGTCCCAAATCCACAGACGCACGTATCGCCTCATCCGTAATTGCCAACTTATGGTGAGCCTCATACTTATCCCGAAGCCCCAGCAAAATCTCAATCGCTACCTCAGGACATGGCTCTTCCACCGTCACAGGCTGAAATCTCCTCTCCAACGCCGCATCCTTTTCAATATACCGCCGGTACTCATCCCGTGTAGTCGCACCAATCACCCGAATTTCCGACCGGCTCAACGCCGGTTTAAGAATATTAGCCGCGTCTACCGCGCCCTCGGCGCTCCCCGCTCCCACAATGGTATGAAGCTCGTCAATAAATAGAATTACATTCCCCAACCGGCGAATCTCTGCCAAAGCGTTCTTTACCCGCTCCTCAAATTCCCCCCGGTACTTTGTCCCCGCCAGCATTGCCGACAAATCTATCGACAAAATATTCTTCCCCAGCAATTCTTCCGGCACATCCCCCGCCACAATCCGTTGGGCCAGACCTTCCGCTACCGCTGTTTTCCCGACCCCCGGCTCGCCAATAAGAACAGGGTTGTTTTTGGTCCGGCGGGACAGAATACGAATCGTCCGGCTAATTTCCCGTTCCCGCCCAATCACCGGGTCCAAGCCCCCGCTCAAAGCCAAGGCGTTCAAACTCCTCGTAAACTGTTCCAACGCCTTAGACACAGGTGCCAGCGCATTGTGGGAGACCGGACGCGGTGAAATCGCGTCTCTGTGAGACTCCGGGTCTCCGTTTCGCGGTGACAGCGCGTTGCGCGGCATTCTCTGTGCCACGCTCATCCTTTGAAGCAAATTTGCTTGTAGCCGTCTCGGGTCAGTCCCCATTGTCTGCAATACCCGCATAGCCATCGTGCCGCTTTCCCGCAAAATCCCCAACAGCAGATGTTCTGTCCCTACGTAGCCGCTTCCCGCCCGGCTTGACTCCCCCACTGCGTTTTCAATAACCCGTTTTGCCCTGGGTGTCAAACCCTGCGGCGGAGCCAGCCCCGGCAGTCCCTTACCAATTATGCGCACAATCACATCCCTGGCCCGTTCCTGAGTGATGGATTGCTCTGCCAGACAACGGTGGGCGGCGCCCTCCTCCTCCCGCAGCAGCCCCAGCAGAAGATGTTCGCTGCCCACATAACTGTGGCCCAGCTCCTCCGCCGCCGTATGCGCCAGCCGCAGCGCGTTCTGAGCTCTGGGCGTGAATTGATTGTCGTACATGGTCCCACCATCCTTGTTTTATTGTTTGTACCGTTCAGTATTCCCTTTGTTGGAGGTTTTACACATTTTCCACCACAGGGCCGCAGTTGTCTGGACCAAATACAGATCGGAAGAGCACACGTCTGAACTCCAGTCACACTAAGATATCT
>CAMSIF010000071.1 GCA_947058885.1 uncultured Clostridia bacterium | reverse complement strand
CGGCAGCTTCGCTTCTTTTTCCTCCTCTTTCTTCTCCTCGTCCCTGCCCTCCTCGTACACGGCGGTAAACCCAGAGAATTTCAAGCTGCTACTGGACGCCCGGAAACCATGCCCCGCAGCCTCTGCCTCAACGGATACGCTATCGAATACAGCGTTGGACATCTGACAGGCAACAAACCGGCTCCAGATAAGACGGTAAAGCCTGTATTGGTCAGGGGTCAAATCCCCCTTCACCCGTTCCGGGGTCAGGTTTACGTCGCTGGGCCGGATAGCCTCATGGGCGTCCTGGGCTCCGGCCTTGGTCTTATAAGACCGGGCCTTGCCAGGGTAGTAATCCTGCCCGTACCGCCCCAAAATAAAGCCCTTCGCCGCATCAAGGGCCTCATCGCTCAGGCGCAGAGAGTCAGTACGCATATAGGTAATCAGACCCACCGCGCCCTCGCCGGAGATGTCTATGCCCTCATAAAGCTGCTGCGCGATTGCCATCGTCCGTCTGGGCGTCATGTTCAGCTTTCGGCTGGCCTCCTGCTGGAGGGTAGAAGTCGTGAAGGGCGGTGACGGCGAACGCTGTTTATCCTGCCGCTTTACGCTCTTCACAAAAAATGAAGCGTTCTCCACGGCAGCCACCACAGCGGACACCTCCTCCGCCGAGTTCAGCTCTTTTTTCTTCCCATTTTCCCCATGGTACCGCGCCCAAAAGCTGCTTTTCTCTGACCCGTCCGTACTCAGCCGCACATCTAATGACCAATACTCCTGGGGCTGAAAATCCGCGATTTCCTTCTCCCGGTCACAGACCATCCGCGTGGCCACCGACTGCACCCGCCCCGCCGAAAGTCCCCGGCGGATTTTCTTCCACAGCAGCGGCGAAAGCTGATAGCCCACAATTCTGTCCAAAATCCGCCGCGCCTGTTGGGCGTCCACCAAATCCTGGTCGATTGCTCTGGGCGCGGCAATGGCCTCGTTGACCACCCGTTTGGTGATTTCGTTAAAAGTGACCCGCCGCGCCTTGCCTTCCTCCAGCCCCAGCAGCGCCTTCAAATGCCAGCTGATAGCTTCGCCCTCACGGTCCGGGTCCGTTGCGAGATAGACGGCCTCACTGCTTTTCGCCGCCTTCTTCAAATCATTTATAATATCCTCTTTCCCCTTAATGGGACGGTAGTTGGGCTCAAAATCATTCTCAATGTCCACGCCCAAGGTGCTCTTAGGCAGGTCCCGCAGGTGACCCATACAGGCCTTTACCTGATAATTAGGACCCAAATATTTACCGATGGTCTTCGCTTTGGCGGGAGACTCCACGATCACGAGACTCGTTTTTGCCATTCTTTCCTCCTGGATTACGTGCTCAATGCCACGATAATGACGCCCTCACAGGGCGGAATTTACTTCAACGTAACCGCCAGAGCAAAACGTTTTCCGCCGCTCTGGGTCACGATTTTATCTATCTCCAGAATCGTCAGCGCGGACAGGACCCTCCTCGTAGGCAATTGCGTTTCCTCAATCAGGTCGTCTACCTGCAATGTCCTGCCCCGCAGGGCCTTAACAACGCGAATCTGGTCGTCGGTAAGGCCGTGATTCCCCGTCAGGTCCAGCAGCGGGAGCTTCGGCTCCTTTTCTTTTTCCGCTGCCACGGGCTTCTCTGGTTTCTCTTTTTCCTCCGAAGGTCCCCCGCCGTAACGTTTTGGTGTCTTTACCCGCACATTCCTGATTTTATGCGGAAAACGGTCAACATAGTGACTCAAAATATCCCAAGCGTCGGTCACCACGCCCGCGCCGTCCCGAAGCAGCAGATTACTGCCCGTACAGTGCCAATCTCCCACCTGCCCCGGCAAAGCAAACACATCCCGCCCCTGCTCCAGAGCCCTGTCGGCGGTTATCAATGTCCCGCTGGCTTCCGGAGCCTCAACCACCACCGTTGCCAGACACAGTCCGCTGATGATACGGTTGCGCACCGGAAAATGGGAACCCATATGCTCAGTACCCGGCGGATACTCCGAGAGAATCGCCCCTCTCACTGCCAAGTCCTCATAGAGATACCTGCTCTCCCTCGGGTAGACGATGTCGTGCCCGCCGCCGATAACGCCAACCGTCAGCCCTCCGGCCCGCAGTGCGCCCCGATGGGCGGCAGCGTCTCCGCCAGCCGCCAGTCCCGAGACGACCACCGCTCCCAGACCCGCCAACTGGAATGCCAGCTTCTCGCTCATTTCCAATCCATATGGCGACGGCCTCCTGGTGCCCACCATTGCGATGGCCACTTCCTCGTCAAACTGCGGCATCCGCCCCTGCACATACAAGAGCACAGGCGGGTCATATATATTGCTCAGCCGCCCCGGGTACTCGCTGTCCCGAATGGTTACAATCCGCAGTCCCATTCGCTCGCAATCGCCTAACACCCGGTCCGCCGTCCGCATCGACTTGTTCCCCAGCGCCTCTGCTGCCGGTTTCGTCATCCCTTCTACAAGTAGATATTCTTCCCTTTCCCCATAGTATATGTCCTCAGGGTCATTATCAAAATGCTCCAGCAGATTTAGCTTTATTCTGTTGCTTACCCCAGGCATGGTGGCAAGCCAAAGCCAATATTTTATCGCTGCCATGGGGGTGTCCTTTCTCTGCCCCTTCCGTGGACAGGTAAAATTTTTCTCTTTTGTCAGTCAGCAAGGGGAGTTCCGCGCTCCGGCGCGGGTTACTTTTTGGACGCCCAAAAAGTAACCCAAAAACCGCCGGGCTGTGCCCGGACCCCTTTATTATTACGAGGGGTATTTATCTTTCGCTACGATACGGTGAGGACTGCACCTTCCGCGCAAGTTCCCCGGGCCGATGCAAGGCGAATCGCTGGCGCACCGTGCCCTACGGCCTGCCTTCTGGGTGCTATCGCCCTCATTGGCTTCTAATCCCTAAGACTCTGTTACCCCGGGGTGCCCCTAAAACCTTCCCACAAAACCACCGCAGCAGCTGCCGCCGCGTTCAGCGACTCGCACCGCTCTCTCATTGGTATCCGCACCGTCCGCCCGCAATAACCTAGTGCCTCCGCACTCAGTCCCTTTCCTTCACTTCCTACAAGAACAACTGCCCTCCGCAAGTCTACATCCTTTACGTCAACAGTATCCTCTCGTAGCGCAGTCCCCAAAACAGGCAAACCGGCTCCCGCCGCCAGCCTGCTCATTTCCTCCAATCCACAGCTCCATACAGGCAACCGAAATATTGCCCCCATAGAAGCCCGCACCGTCTTCGGGTTATAAAGGTCCGCACAACCCGGTAGCAGAAAAAGTCCATCCGCACCAAATGCGTCAGCAGTTCGCAGTATTGTCCCTACATTGCCAGGGTCCTGCACGCCCTCCAGCGCTAAATAACGCCCTCCACTCAACCCCTCCGGTGCTGTCTCACCACAAATCTTCGCCAAAAACAACGCCCCTTGCGGGGCCTCCATCGGACTGATGGTCTTCATCACGTCCTCCGGTACTTCCACCAATCGGATTCCCTCCGGCAGCTTCGGCAAGCCAACTCCCGCTGTATAAACTACAACCGTCAAACCCGCTCCCCACTTCGCCGCCTCCTCCAGAAGCTTCACTCCATCTCCCAAATACTCCCCTGCCGTCCTCCGGTATGACCGGGAACCTCCTATCTTACGAATATGGCTCATCAGAGGATTTGTCCGGCTAGTGATACGCTCTGCCATAAGGGCCTCCCAAGCGGCTGTCCATCCGCCTTTCGTTTCTAAATATTGGACTTCCTTATAATAAATGTATTATCCCAACTTGTCAAGCGGTTTTAACTCCCATAAAATCCCCCTTTCCTACGACGATAGATGCAATTACGGACGGCTCAACCGAGCCGTCCGTAATTTTTCATATCGCGGAACCTCAATAACAGTAAACGTATTCTCTCTATCAATAGGACTTCTTCGTAGCCTGCCGTCGTTACTCCTCCATGCCATCCCGTAGAATACGCTCCCGTTTCATAAGCCCCTGCTCGTATCCGTCAATCTTAGCGTTCAGCCGGTCCAGAGATTTTTGCATCTCCGCCATACGGTCCTCCATCTGCTTCCGTTGCTCAATCAGCAAAGCCTTACGCTCCGCAACTGTCTCATCCCCTTGCCGCGACAACGCCACATACTCAATCAACGCCTCAATCTGTACCCCTGCGGAACGCATACATTTCATCAGCTCCACCCACCCGCAGGAATTCTCGTCATAGTCCCGCACGCCGCCCTTGGTCCTGGGCACCGGCGGAATCAGACCAATACGTTCATAATACCGCAAAGTATCAGGCGTCAACCCATACTTCTTGCTTACATCCGTTATGGTCATGGATGCCTCCTCTCACTCGCCAAATAGCTTTGCCGCTGCATCCATATTCTCCACAGCAGGCACGCCAAACGGACACCGCTTCTCACACGCCCCGCACTGAATACACTCTCCAGCCTTATGCGCAAGAATACCATAATGCTCTCGCACCGTCTCCGGAACCCCGTCCTGCGCCTTGCACAAATTCAAAAACTTCGTCACCATCGCCACATCTATCCCCTGCGGACACGGAGCACAATGACCGCAATACATACAATAACCCTTCCAGCTGATTTTCGGCATAGCCGCCAAAGCGGCGGCATAATCCCGTTCCTCCTCCGCCGCCTCCTCATATCCAATGCAGTTCTTTAACTCCTCCGCCGTATGTGCGCCGCTCATCACGCAGGCTACCGCCGGACGGGTCAAAGCATAGTGCAAACACTGATACGACGTAAGTGCCTTACCAGCCGGACTTAAATCCTCTTTAAGCAGATTCCCGCCGCCAAAAGCCTTCATCACCGTAATCCCAACCCCCAGACGCTGGCAGATTTCATACAGCTCCTGCCTCTGCGGCTTCAAACTAACTACAGCCCCCTCATAGCTTGCCGCGTCTAACGCCTCTATATCCTTATTTGCTGGCTGAAGGTCGTAACATGGATTCACGCTAAACATCAGCACATCAATATACCCCGTGTTTACTGCCGCCAGAGACACTTCCGCGTTATGGCTGGACAAACCAATACATCCAATTGTCCCCGCCTTCTTCAACTCCAACGCGTAGTCCATCACTCCGCCGGTCATAACCCGCTCCCAATCCTCCATAGAGTCAACATAGTGTATCATGCCAATCTCCACCCGGTCCGTTCTCAGAAGGCGCAGCTGCTCCGCAAACCCCTCCCGTACCTCCGCCATCTCCCGGGTGCGCTTGTACTGCCCATTCTGCCAAACAGCGCAGATATGCGCCTGCAAAACAAATTTCTCCCGGCGGCCCTGCATGGCCTTGCCCAAATTCTCCCGGACATCCGGGTCCGGCGTATAGAGGTCGATGCAGTTGACGCCCGCCGCCTCCATAATATCCACCATTTCCTTCATCTGTTCCGGAGATTTCCCAATGAATCCCTCACAACCCATGCCAATTTCGCCCACCTGAATACCAGTGCGCCCTAATGTACGTTTTTGCATATCGTCTGCTTCCTCCTGTATAAATCTTCCTATATAATTTGAGATTACCTCCCTACTAGCCTATCACCTCGAGCGCACTCCAAGTCAAGCATTTTTTTAAAAATGGCGTGATATGCCCAAACATACCACGCCATTCTATATCATCCGCCCCTATTTCGCGGGCTTCACAATCAGATTCACTAACTTGTTCTTTACATGAATTACCTTTACAAGTTCCATTCCTTCCATAGCGCGGCTCACCCTGTTCAAAGCCTTGGCCGCCTCCAGCACAACGCTCTCCTCGCTGTCCACAGGAACGTTGACCGTCCCCCGCAGCTTGCCCTGAACCTGCACCGCCATCTCCACCGTAGAGGCAACCGTCTTGCTCTCGTCATAGACCGGCCAAGGCATCTGGCAAACCATTTTGCCCGTCTCCGCCGCAAAACCCAAACGCTCCCACAGCTCCTCGCACACATGGGGCGCAAACGGGTTGAGCAGCGTAACCAGCGTACGCAGGTCCCCCTTGGAACAGCCGTTGACATAAAAATCATTGACCACACTCATCATCGCCGCAATTGCGGTGTTGAACTTCATGGCCTCAATATCGTCCCCAACCTTCTTAATGGCTTTATGGATACCAGACTCATTGACCGGCGTGTAATCCGGGCTGTCCCCGCAGCTCTCCGCCAGGTTCCATACCCGGTCCAAAAACCGCTTGCATCCCTTTACCGCGTTGTCAGACCATGCGGCGGCCTTCTCAAAATCACCGATAAACATGATATACAGCCGAAGGGTGTCCGCGCCGTAGGCCGACACAATATCGTTGGGATTGATAACGTTGCCCCGGCTCTTGGACATCTTTTCCCCGCCTTCGCCCAAAATCATACCATGGCTGGTACGCTTCCGGTAGGGCTCCTCAGTTGGGACAATGCCCAGGTCATACAGGAACTTATGCCAGAACCGGCTGTAGAGCAGGTGAAGCGTCGTGTGCTCCATACCTCCGTTGTACCAATCCACCGGAGACCAGTAGTCCAACGCCTCCTTGGAAGCCAGCGCGTCGCTGTTGTGCGGGTCCATATACCGCAGGAAGTACCAGCTGGAACCCGCCCACTGCGGCATAGTATCTGTCTCCCGCCTGGCCGGACCGCCGCAGCAGGGACAGCTGGTATTCACCCAGTCCGTCATTTTGCTGATAGGACTCTCGCCGTCGTCGGTGGGCTCGTAGCTCTCCACTTCCGGCAGCAGCAGCGGCAGCTGGTCCTCCGGAAGGGGCTGCCACCCGCACTTCTCACACCACACCATCGGAATGGGCTCGCCCCAGTACCGCTGCCGGGAAAAGACCCAGTCGCGCAGCTTATAGTTCACCTTCGCTTCGCCCAGGCCCTGCTCCTCCAGCCATTTCGTGATAGCCGGAATCGCGTCCTTCACCGTCATGCCGTTGAGGAAATCGGAATTGACCAGAATGCCGGTTTCGTCCTTTGCGGTAAAAGCCGCCTCCTGCACATCTTCCCCGCCGGAGACCACTTCGACAATTTCACACCCAAATTTCTTGGCGAACTCCCAGTCGCGGCTGTCGTGGGCCGGAACGGCCATTATAGCCCCGGTGCCATAAGTAGCCAGAACGTAATCAGAGATAAAAATAGGAATCTCACGGCCTGTGACAGGGTTGATTCCCCGCACGCCGTCCAAACACACGCCGGTTTTTTCTTTGTTCAGCTCTGTCCGCTCCAGGTCGCTTTTGGACGCCGCCGTCCGCTGGTACGCCTGAACTTCCTCTCCGTTCTTCAGCAGCGGCATCCATTTCTTAAGAAGCTCGTGTTCCGGAGAAAGCACCATATAGGTCGCGCCAAACAGAGTGTCCGGCCGGGTGGTGAAAACCACAATGCTGTCGCCTGTGGTAGCCTTGAACGTAACCTCCGCGCCGGTAGAGCGGCCAATCCAGTTCTTCTGCTGGGTCTTGACCCGCTCAATAAAATCCAAACCGTCCAGACCGTCAATCAGCCGCTGGGCATACTCCGTAATTTTCAGCATCCATTGGCTCTTCTCCTTGCGAACCACGGGCGCGCCGCACCGCTCGCAGACGCCCTCCACAACCTCCTCGTTCGCCAGCACGCATTTGCAGGAAGTACACCAGTTCACCGGCATAGTCGCCTTATACGCCAGGCCCTTCTTGTACAGCTGAAGGAAAATCCACTGCGTCCATTTATAGTAGTTCGGGTCCGTGGTGTCCACCACGCGGTCCCAGTCGATACCGTAGCCCAACATTTTCAGCTGGCTGGTGAAATTGGCGATATTATTCTTCGTGACCACCGCCGGGTGAATATGGTTCTTGATGGCATAGTTCTCCGTGGGCAGGCCGAAGGCGTCAAAGCCGATGGGAAACAGCACGTTATACCCGTCCATCCGTCTTTTCCGGGTTATAATATCCATGGCGGTATAAGGCCGGGGGTGTCCTACGTGCAGCCCCTGTCCAGAGGGGTAGGGGAACTCCACCAAACCATAGAACTTAGGTTTGCTTCCGCCGTTTTCCGCCGTAAAGACCTTGGCCTCCTCCCACCGTTTTTGCCACTTGGGCTCAATACTCGCAAAATCGTATTTCAATTTGACCACACTTTCTTCCTATGTTGTCCGGATTTTACCCGGCAAATGTCTATACCGGGGTATTATATCGGATTTCTGCCAGGATTGCAAGTGGTTTGGGACAAGTTCCCCCGATTTCCAGGGTTTCAGCCGTCTTGCGCGAAAAAGCCGGGCAAAAAACTTTACGTTCTCCAGGCATAGGGACATTCCTGCGGGACATAGTTTGACAAAAAGGAGGAATGACTATGCTTACTACCGCAATGCTGCTTCTGCGGAGCAGCCTCTTTCTCTCGCTCCATCTGTCTGGAAGCTCCGGCTCCTTCCCTCCGCCCCTCAGCGCGAAGGATGAGCAGCTGTACTTAACTCGCTGTGCCCAAGGGGACCTGGACGCCAGAAATGTACTGGTCGAACGAAATATGCGGCTGGTGGCGCATATTATAAAAAAATATTACACCCAAAGCGTAGATCAGGATGATTTAATCTCTATCGGCACCATCGGACTTATTAAAGGAATCTCCAGTTACAAACCGGAGAAAAATGTCCGGCTGGCCACCTATGCGGCCAGGTGCATCGAAAATGCTATACTCTCCTAACGGCTCCACATCTCCCCTTTCGGCCGCCTCATCAAAATTTTCTTTTTCAACATTATTCGCTATTTTATCACCGATTCCAATGGGTCTTTCCGGAAATTCATACTTATAGTTTGACCCAAACAGAACAAGGTGCGCATTCTTCCCATCCCAGATAACTTGTTTTACAATCGTGCGGATTGCTGCCCGCTTCTGTTCAACGGTCATTTGGTCAACTGTGCTTTTGAACGTAGCCAGCATCTGAGCCAAAAGATCAAATTCTATTTCTGACCAGGTACTGCTGGAGATCAACTCTTCCAATTCTGCCAATCGCCGTCTTAGAGATTCACCTTTATTATGCAGTTCATCAATTTGCTCCATAATGTAGGACTCCGCAGAAGTACCGGCCGCCTTACCCAATGCAGAAACCAATCCTTTGATTTCATCGTCGTTTTCAGTAAGGCTGCTTTTAAGCTGGGCAATTTCATTATCATATTCTTGCCTGTCACCCATTAGGACACGTTTACTGCGCTCAATCTGCTGGAAAAAGTCCGAGTGGTCCTCACTGAGCGATTTTAACTGCTCGATAACGTCCGCATCCAAAATATTACCGTTACAATTTTTCATGTTGCAGTTATGGCTTCTGCTGCGCTCTTTTGTGGAGCACAGGTAGGTGTAAATCAAGTCTCCCTTTGTGTTTGTCCGCTGAGAAACCTTTGGCCGCATATAGTCGCGGCAGTTGCCGCAAACCAGTAAACCAGAAAGCAGCGCCACATTACTGCGTGGCTTTTTGTAGCCTTTAGACTTATTCCGGTCCAGAAGATTCTGCACCTTTACCCATGTGGCTCCTTCGATTGCTCCTTCGTGCTTTCCTACCGATACAATCCATTCCTCCATTGGCTTGATTTGGTTCGCTTTTCCGGGTTGCTGCAAAGTGCGGTTATAAGCCATGATACCATGAACACCATCAAATTCATTTTCATCCGAGAATAAGTCAACATTTTTTTCCTTCAGATAAGTGTAGGCAAATTCATCGGCAATCATGTAAACAGGATTTGTAAGAATGCCTTTAATTGCAAAACGGGTAAACTGGTTTCCGTTTTTTGTGGTGTATCCATTTTGAAGTAAATATGTATCGGTTTTGGTCAAAGAGCCTGTTTCAAGAAATTTATCGTAAATTAGCTTAACAAGACTGATTTCTTCTGGAATAGATTTCAATTTACAGGCTTTTTTGGTCTTTCCATCAATCGTTATGCTGGACACACTTTCGGACTGATAGCCAGTAGGCGGAACGCCACCCAGCCAACGTCCCGTTTTTGATAATTCGTGCATATTGTCACGGATTCGTTCTGCAATGGTTTCACGTTCCAACTGAGAGAAAACGGAGGAAATATACATCATGGCCCGTCCCATGGGAGAAGATGTATCAAACTGTTCCTTTATGGAGATAAAGTCAATTTTCATACCATTCAGCTTTTCGATCAGCTTCGCAAAGTCCCCAATATTACGGCTGATTCGGTCAAGCCGATAAACAACAATGGCATGGAATTCCTTTTCTTTAGCCTCTGCCATCATCTTTTTGAACTGTGGGCGTTCCAGGTTGCCTCCAGAAAAGCCTTCATCTTCGTACACCAGAACGCTGTTGGCAGCTTTTTCTCCAAAATGCAGCCGTATATACTGTTTGCACATTTCTATTTGGTTTTCAATACTTTCTCCTTTGCCTGTAAACTTAGATTTTCGAGAGTAAATCACGATTTGTTCTGTGTCTTTCATCTCAGGCACCTCCATCGTGGTAGAAATTCAAAATTTTTATATCACAATGGACACTTTTTGTAAAGTACATATTGATAAACTTTGTGAAAACTTTGTAATTAGAATAAGCGATTTCTAACTCTATTTTACCTGCTACCGATTACTTTCCACTGGTGGTAGGGTTCGTTTTTAATTCACATGGGAGCGTAGCGCCCTGGCCGTTGACGATAGCGGCCAGGGCGCTTTTGTATTTCACCGCAAAGAAAAGGAGGCTGTCAAAATGTCGCTGGATTTAGCGTATTTCTATGGCAGTGAAGCCGAGCAGTACAGCTTTTACCGCATTCCCAAGGTCTTGCTCACAGACCGGCGATACAAGGGCGTGTCCATGGAGGCCAAGGTACTGTATGGGCTGATGTTGGACCGTATGGGGCTGTCTGTCCGCAACGGCTGGCTGGATGATGAAGGCAGGGTGTATATCTACTTCACGCTGGACGATGCGCTGGCTATGCTGGGTTGCGGCAAGGATAAGGCTGTCCGGCTGTTCAAGGAGCTGGATGTATCTGGTGGCATTGGCCTGATCGAGCGCCGCAAGCAGGGCCAGGGCCGGCCGGCGCGTATTTACGTCAAGAACTTCACCCTGCCGTCAGAACCCGAAGAGTGTACGCCCGTCCCAGCTCCGGGAGGCCCGCAGGCCCAGACTTCTGAAAAACCGAAGTCTGGACTTCTGGAAAAGCGAAGCCAAGACTGCGGAAAATCCGCCGCAATTAAGACTGAT
>CAMSIF010000070.1 GCA_947058885.1 uncultured Clostridia bacterium | reverse complement strand
GCTTCGGGCTGTCCGGCAAGAGCTTCATCCCCATGCTGGTGGCCACCGGCTGCGGTGTCCCCGGCATCATGGCCTCCCGGACCATCGAGCAGGACCGGGACCGGAAAATGACCATCATGACCACCGGCTTCATCCCCTGCGGGGCCAAAATGCCCATCATCGGACTGTTTGCGGGCGCGGTGTTCGGCGGGTCCGCTCTGGTGGCTGTGTCGGCCTTTTTTATTGGCATCGCCGCCGTAGTGATTTCCGGTATCATGCTCAAGAAGTTCAAGGCTTTCGCGGGTGAACCCGCCCCCTTCGTCATGGAGCTGCCCTCCTATCACGCCCCCTCCGCCGGAAACGTCCTGCGGGCCACCTGGGAACGGGGCTGGAGCTTCATCAAACGGGCCGGGACCATCATCCTGCTGAGTTCTATCGTCCTCTGGTTCCTTATGGGCTATGGTGTTGTGGATGGTGTATTCCAGGCTGTGGAAGATAACAACAACTCTCTGCTGGCCTCCATTGGCGGCGGCATTGCCGTGATCTTTGCCCCGCTGGGTTGGGTGGGTGACATGGCGTGGAAGGCCGCCACCGCCACCTTTACCGGCCTCATCGCCAAGGAGGAGGTCGTCAACTTCTTTGGCGTGGCCTACCACTACGCGGGAGAGACCGGCTTGATGGAGGACGCCAGCGGCATCTACGCTGCCATCAGCGCAGATTTCGGAGCCATGGCAGCATACTCCTTCATGATTTTCAACCTGCTCTGCGCCCCCTGCTTCGCAGCCATGGGCGCTATCAAACGGGAAATGAACAATGCTAAGTGGACCGCAGCGGCTATCGGATATATGTGCGGCTTCGCCTATGTGGTAAGCCTGATTGTTTACCAGCTTGGCGGGCTGGTCACCGGCGAGGCGGTGTTTGGCGTTGGAACCGTCGTGGCAGTAATCATGCTCGCGGGTATCCTGTACCTGCTGTTCCGCAAGGGCTATCAGGGCAAAGAAAACACCCGGCGGCTAACCTCTGCCGCCGCAGCCGCAAAGTAATAAGGGAGGTTCTTGCAATGCCTGCTATGTTCGGAAATCTTATCGTAATCGCGATGCTGGCGGCAGTCGTGGCGCTGGCCGTCCGGTCCTTATGGAAGTCCCGCAAGTCCGGCGGAGGCTGCAACGGCGACTGCGGGAACTGCCGGGGCTGCAACAGGGGATGTACCTTTGTCATGTGGAAGAATGACCGCTTTTTCCGCGAAGATTCCCGCCGCGCTCCTTAAATCCGGCAAGGCGAATGTGAAGAAAGCTAAAGGGCCTGCTGTCTGCGCTTCACAGACAACAAGCCCTTTCCGCTCCTTAACTAATGTTTGCTCCTATTTTGTCTAACTGGTCAGGGTCAATTCACCGCCGGGCAGGAACGTTTCCGTTTATTTTATTTTCCGGCCTGCGTCTCGCAGTAGCGGCAGCGGTATATCCGATTAGCACGGTCCGTCAGCTTGAACACCTGCGGCAGCTCCTGTTCCACGGAGGTAATGCACCGCGGATTCTTGCACCGGATGACCCCGGTAATCGTATCGGGCAGCTTTAGGAGGCGTTTCTCCACCCGTTCGCCGTCCTTGATGATGTTCACGGTGATATTGGGATCCACATAGCCGATAATATCCCAGTCCAAATCCAGATCCCGGTCAATTTTAATAATATCCTTGCGTCCCAGCTTACCACTGACTACGTTTTTCAGAATTGCCACAGAGCAGTCCAGCTTACCCAGGCCCAAAATCTGATAGAGCTCCATCGCCTTCCCAGCGGCAATGTGGTCAATTACAATACCGTTTTTAATTGCGTCGATAACCATAATCTTTTCCTCCTCTCACGCGATTTCCAGCAGTTTCATAATAAGCGCCATCCGGATATAGCGGCCATAGCGGACCTGCCGGAAATAGGCGGCTCTGGGGTCCTTGTCCACGGCCACCGAAATCTCGTTGACGCGGGGCAGAGGATGCAGAATGCTCAGGTCCTCCTTCGCGCCCGCCAGCTTCTCCGGGGTAAGGATATAGCTGTCTTTCAGGCGCAGGTAGTCCTCTTCATTGAAGAACCGTTCCCGCTGTACGCGGGTCATGTAGAGAATATCCAGCTCCGGCATGACGGACTCCAGGTCCGTGGTCTGGACGTAGGTAATGTTATTCCGTGCCAGGACCTCCTTTTTCACGTAACTGGGCAGCTTCAGCTCCTCCGGTGACACGAGAACAATCCTTGTCCCCTCATAGCGGCTCATCGCGCTGATAAGGGAGTGAACGGTGCGGCCAAACTTCAAATCCCCGCAGAAGCCCACGGTCAAATTCTCAAACCGCCCCTTCTCATGATGGATGGTCAGCAGGTCCGTCAAAGTCTGGGTGGGGTGGTTGTGCCCTCCGTCCCCGGCGTTGATGACCGGAACCATAGAGTGCATGGAAGCCACCAGCGGCGCGCCCTCCTTGGGATGCCGCATAGCGATAATGTCGCTGTAGCAGCTGACGGTCCGCACAGTATCCGCTACGCTCTCTCCCTTAGCGGCGGAGGAACTGGTTGCCTCAGAGAACCCCAGCGTTTGTCCCCCCAAGCTCAGCATGGCGGACTCAAAGCTGAGCCGGGTTCTGGTTGACGGCTCGAAAAACAAAGTGGCCAATATTTTCCCATCGCACTTATGGGCATAGGCGGCGGGATTGGCAATGATGTCCGTGGCGGTTGCCACCAGTTCGTCGATTTCCTGTGTCGACAGCTCCAGGATATCAGTCAGGCTCCTTACATGTTCCATACTCAGTTTTTTCCTCCAATCCAAGATTCGTCGGACGGATTGTCCCGGAAAGCCAGCAGCCGGGATACGTCCTCAGGTTGAATATATTTCTCTTCCGCCGCCGCTTGTGCCACAGCGTCAAAATCAGTTAGGCTTACATTGCGCACGTTAGCCGCCGCCAGCCGCTCCAAGCCCTTTTTCATTCCATAGGTGAAAATACTGGCGATACCCAGCACCTGGCCGCCCGCCTCCCGAAGCGCGTTCACCACCTCGATAACACTGCCGCCAGTGGAAATGAGGTCCTCCACCACCACGACCTTCTGTCCCGCTTCCATGCGGCCTTCAATCTGGTTTTGGCGGCCATGGTCCTTGCTGCCGGAGCGGACGTAACCCATCGGCAGACCGAGAATATGGCCTGTTATGGCCGCGTGCGCAATACCCGCCGTGGACGTCCCCATCAGTATTTCCACCTCCGGGTATTCTCTCTTTATCGTTTCCGCCAACGCCTGCTCCACATGGGTCCTTACCTCCGGCGCGGTGAGGGTCAGCCGGTTGTCGCAGTAGACTGGACTTTTTATCCCGCTCGCCCAGGTGAACGGCTCCTCTGGCCGGAAAAACACAGCCTTTATTTTTAATAAATCCCGGGCGATTAACTGGGAGATATTTTCCATAGTGACGCTCCTTTCTTTGCGCCCCTTCAGGGCGCAAGTTAAAATAATTCTGCCCTTTGGCCCGGGCTTACGCAGCCCGGACCTGCGGGTACTTTTGCGCGGGCAAAAGTACCCAAAAACCGCCAGCCCTACGGGCTGGACCCCCTTAATGAACGGGGGATTATCGGACATTGGGAGGAAATGAAGAGTTGCGGTGCCCCGTGAACAAGCGGATGTCTCCTCCTGACAGACTGGTACTTGTAAAACTCCGCCTGCCGGCCCTTTGACCCGATACCCTCTGCAAAAGGTTCCAATTATCCCGCAGCAATCTGCGTCTCAAAAAGCAGCAGCTCCCGCAGCGCCGGGATATCCTCCACAATAAAGTCCGCCCCGGCGTTTTCATGTTCCTCCCGGTCCCCGTAACCATAGAGCACGCCAATACAGGGCAATCCCGCCTGGTGGGCTCCTGCTACGTCATGTCGGCGGTCCCCCACCATCACCGCACCGCTATAGTCCCAGCCGTCCCAGGCTGAGCTAGCCCAACTAAGGGCATTGCGGATAACATTGACCTTTTTTGCACCCTCCTGGTTGTCCAGTGGAGCCCCAAAAATGCCGTCGAAATACTGCGTCATGCCGAAGTGCTCCAGAATCCTCACCGCTGTCACCTGCGGTTTAGAAGTTGCCACCATCAAATGTTTTCCGCTGGCCTTCAAATCCCGCAACAGCTCTGTTATACCCGAATATGGCACATTCTCCAGCCAGCCCTGCCGCACATAGTATTCCCGAAACTTCTCCGTAGCAACCTCCACGCGTTCTGCGTCAAATCCATAAAATTCCGGAAAAGACTCGTCCAGCGGCGGTCCGATAAAATGGGTCAGCCTGTCCGGTTCCTCCCGAATCCCAAAATGTTCCAACGCCCTGGCCACAGCCCTGGTAATCCCAACCCTAGGGTCCGTCAAAGTTCCGTCCAAGTCAAACAGTACCGTATTCCACATACCATCACCCAATAAATTCCGCCGCGCACTTCCGGTAAGCCCCCACCGGGTCCGCCGCCTGTGTGATAGGCCGTCCCACCACAATATAATCGCTCCCCAGTTCCTTAGCCCGCGCCGGAGTAGTGACCCGTACCTGGTCCCCCACATCGCCGTCCGCAAAACGCACTCCAGGCGTTACAGTTACAAAATCCGTCCCGCAAGCCTCGTGGACCATCCCCGCCTCCAACGGCGAGCACACCACCCCCGCCAGACCCGCTTCCGCCGCACATCTCGCATAATGCATAACGACATGCTCCAGTGTCCCTTCAATAAGCAAATCCCGTTCCATCCGCTCCTGGCTGGTAGAAGTCAGTTGGGTCACAGCAATCAGCAATGGACGGGAACCGTCCGGTCTGGTGACCCCCTCCACTGCGGCCTCCATCATAGCCTTTGTCCCCGCCGCGTGAAGGTTCAGCATATCCACCTCCAGACCAGAGAGAACCGCCATCGCTTTTTTTATTGTATTAGGAATATCGTGCAGTTTTAAATCCAAAAAAATTTTATGTCCCCGCGCCTTAATCTCCCGCACGATTGCCGGTCCCTCGGCGTAATAAAGCTCCATACCGATTTTTACAAAAGGTTTTTCCTCAGTAAACTGCTCCAAAAAAGCCAAAGTCTTCTCTCTTGTGTCAAAGTCCAACGCAATAATGACATCCTTACCCATGGTGACCGCCTCCTATAATTTCTTTCAAATCTTGAATACCATATTTCTCCATTGCCCCAGGCAACTCCTCTACAATACTGCGGCAAACAAACGGGTCCACCAAATTAGCGGCCCCCACCTCCACCGCCGTAGCCCCAGCCAGCATCATTTCCAACACATCCTCCGCCGAGCTGACGCCGCCCATACCAATAATCGGAATACCCACCGCCTCATACACCTGATACACCATCCGCACCGCCACCGGAAACACAGCCCCTCCAGAAAGCCCGCCGGTTCCATTTGCCAGCAGAGGCCGTTTGGCTCGCAGGTCAATCCTCATCCCCAACAGCGTGTTAATCAAACTGATTCCGTCGGCCCCCGCCTCCTCGCAGGCCCTGGCAATCTCCGCAATATCCGTAACATTAGGACTAAGCTTCATAAAAACAGGCTTTTTTGTTACCGCCTTCACCGCCCGCGTTACCTCTGCGGCGGCCCGGGGACTGGTACCAAAACTCATCCCTCCATCATGAACATTCGGACAGGAAATGTTCACCTCCAGCCAGCCCACCTGTTCCTCCTGGTCCAGCAAAGAGCACGTGTACGCGTATTCCTCTACAGAAAAACCGCTCACATTAGCCATCACCGGCTTACGAAACACCTCTTTTAACCGGGGCAGCTCCTCTGAAATAACCTTTTCCACACCCGGATTTTGCAGTCCCACAGCATTGAGCATCCCAGCGGGACACTCCGCAATACGCGGCGTGGGATTGCCAAACCGCGCCTCCCTCGTCGTCCCCTTAAAAGAAAACGTCCCCAGGCAGTTGATATCGTAAAGCTCCGCGAACTCGTACCCATAACCAAAAGTACCGCTGGCAGGAATGACCGGATTGTCCAGCTCTATCCCGGCGAGCCTCACGCGCAAATCTACCATATAATCTCCTCCTTCTCCAGCACCGGACCATCCCTGCAAATACGCTTATTGCCATACTTGGTCTTACAGCTGCACCCCATACAGGCCCCAAAACCGCATCCCATTCGTTCCTCAAAACTAAACTGTCCAGACGTCGCGGCGGCATCATACGCCGCCCGCAGCATCGGCAGCGGCCCACAAGCGCAAACATAATCATATTCCTCCGGAAACGCCTCTGTCACAAAGCCTTTCCGCCCATAACTGCCGTCTGCGGTGGTAACTACCGTCTCCACCCCCAACGCCCGGAACTCCTCTTCATAAAAGATTTCCTTTTTGGTGTTGAACCCTAGCAAAGCCGTCGGGCTTTTGCCCGTGCGCAGCAGAGCCTTTGCCAGCCCATACATAGGCGGTACGCCTGCGCCGCCGCCTGCCACCACGGTCCGCCCGCCGCATTTGGAGATGTCAAAGCCGTTGCCCAGTCCGCACAAAACGTCCAACTTTTCTCCCGCCCCCATCTGGCTGAGGACTTCCGTACCCTTCCCCACAACCTTATATACGACGGTCAAAGCCTCTCCGCTCCAATCGCATATAGAAATAGGCCTGCGCAGAAAAAATCCCTCCAGCTTGATATTGATAAACTGTCCCGGCGCGGTGATAGAACCCGTATCTCCCAGAAGCCGCAATTCCCACACGCCCTCTGTCAACGCTCTATTGCCAGCAACGGTATAGATTCCCTGCCTCATGCCTTGTCCTCCCTCCAGACAATAACGCCGTCCGCAATCGTGAGACGGCACACACCGTACAACTCCATCCCCGCAAAGGGCGTAGCCCGCCCCATAGACTGAAACTGTCCTGGGTCCACCATATAGGCCGCGTCCAAGTCAAAAACCGTTAGGTTTGCCCGCTGTCCCGGCTCCAGCGGCGTGCCCGCGCCGAACCGCCGGGCAGGATTGGTGTGGAGCAGGTCCACCAGCTTTTCCAGAGACAAAATCCCCGGCTTCACCAGATGGGTATACACTGCGGCAAACGCTGTCTCCAGTCCCACCACGCCCATGGCGCTTTTCTCCAGCCCCCGGCTCTTCTCTTCCCAGCTGTGAGGGGCGTGGTCGCTAGCAATCATGTCAATGGTCCCGTCCAGCAGTCCGGCCGTCAAAGCCTGGCGGTCAGCCTCGCTGCGAATGGGAGGATTCATCTTAAACCTGCCGTCCTCCTGAAGGTCCATGTCGTTAAAAACAAGGTAATGAGGGCCGGTCTCACAGGTAACATCCACGCCCCGGGCCTTGGCCTCCCGGATCAGGCCAACGCTCTCCTTAGTAGAGATATGGCAGACATGGTAGGCGCACCCCGTCTCCTCCGCCAGCTGTAAATCCCGGGCAATCTGCCCCCACTCGCTCTCCGAGCAGATGCCCCGGTGTCCGTGAAGCCGGGCGTACTGGCCGTCGTGGATATAGCCGCCCTTCAAAAGGCTGTTATCCTCGCAGTGTGCGGCAATAATCTTTCCCAGCCGTTTCGCCTCCCGCATGGCCCTGCGCATCATATCCCCATCCTGAATTCCCCGGCCATCGTCGGAAAATCCGGCTGTAAAGGGAGCCATCGCCTCCAAATCCGCCAGGACAGCCCCCTGTTCTCCCACAGTGACCGCGCCATAGGGACGCACATCGACCACGGCGTCCCGCCGGATAATCTCCAACAGTGTTTCCAGCCGGTCCCTCGTGTCCGGCACAGGGTCCAGGTTGGGCATACAGCAGAGGTGGGTAAACCCGCCCCGCGCGGCGGCCAGAGTGCCTGTCCGCACCGTCTCTTTGTATGAAAATCCCGGTTCTCGCAGATGCACATGCACATCGGAGAAACCGGGAAAAACAACGGCATTATGAAGATCAATTGAAATAGCGCCGGGAAAAAGCTCCAGCCCCCCGGCAATAGAAACAATACGTCCCCCGCTGACAGCGATATCAACAGGGCGGAACCGGCCTTCCGCCGGAAGCATAGCGTTTTTCAAAAGGTAGTTCAAAGCGTTCCCTCCCCCAGACATTTTGACTATTATACAGGAGGACGCCGCCGGATGTCAACATGGAAAATGTCACAATATTCCGGCATCTTTTCTCAAAGGATTTTTTCCATCCCCAGCTTCTGCACCTGGAGGCCCATTTTTTCGTAAAACCGGCGCGCGCTGTCGTTAGAGGCCCACACGTTCAGGGTCACGTTGTAGCACCCGGCGGCCTTCGCCATATTCAGCACAGCCTTGTACAAGGCTTCCCCTACGCCGCGTCCCCGGCAGTTCTCGTCCACGCACAGGTCGTCCAGATAGAGGGTGGATATCTCCTGAAACGCCCCCTTTTTGTGCTTTTCCAGGAAGCAGAAGGCGTATCCGGCCACCAATCCATCCGCCTCCGCCACCAGGATGGAGACGTCCCCTGCACGCAGCAGCTCCTTTAACTCCTCATCGGTGTATTTTCTGCCGCCCTCACGGAACAGGTCGGGCCTGCCCTCCCGGTGGACACGGCAAACTTGCAGCAGCAGTTCTCCCAGGCGGGGGATATCAGCCTCTCTCGCGTATCGGATTTCCATATAAAGTCTCCTTCTCAGCATTTGTCTGGCAAGATAAGAGCTGCCCCGGAAGCGAATTCCGGGGCAGCGGATTCTCAGCCAATCTTTTTCATAACGCTCTCGTTTACTTCCGCGGTGACGCTGTCTGTCAGCGCGGTTTCCCAGTCGCTCTGGTCCTTGTTTTTCATGGCGTTCTCGCAGGCGTAGTGCCAATACTGGGTATCGCCATAGCCCACAAAATACATGATGTGCGCGCCGGAGGTGGAGGAGCTGTACACAATACCGGTGTCACCGGGCTTGCGGCCGTCCTCATAGCACCAGTTTTCAAATTCCGAGACCATCCGGTTCTTAGCAACGTTCTCGTAAAGACCGCCGTTGGTGTTGCTGCCGGGGTCCTTGGAGTGCTCGTTTGCCAGGGCGGCAAAGTCCTCCTCAGACCCGCCCCAGGTGTCCAGAATCTCCTGGGCTTTGGCGCGAAGCTGCTCCTCGGTAGCCTCCTCGCCCTCGCCCAGCTCCAGGCTGTCCTTGGTCACCAGGATATGGCGGACGTTATAGTCCAGGGTCTCGTCCCGCTGGCGGTCGTTGAAAACCGCCACATAGTAGTTGCTGTCGGTCTCCACGATGCCGGCGTCGCCGGACTTACGGGCAGAGTCGAAGAGCCAGTCGTTGAGTTCGCTGGAGCTGTAGGTCAGGGCGTCGTTAGCGGTGTAAACGGCGTCGTTCTGGTCCGCCAGAACTTCCAGGTTTCCGCCGTCCTCCACAGCGGCCAGGATGGCTTCAGCGGTCGTCTTGGCATCCGCCATAGCGGCCTCCTTCTCCTCGTCCGTGGCCTCAATGGTGTTGCCGTCGTCGTCTGTTTTGGGCAGGGGGGTACCGGAGACGTTTACATATTCGCAGTCCACCAGGTCGTAGGTGTTTTTGTTCTCTTCGTAGTAGTCCGCGATTTGCTGGTCCGTGTAGGAGAGGCTGTCGTAATGGGCGCTAGCGTATTTGCTGGCCAGCAGCTGGTCCTTCAGGCAGGACTCAAAAATGGAGGTGGTCATAGAGGAGCCGTACATAAGGTTGAGGTAGGATTTATAGCTGTAGCCGTAGGAAGCGGCTTCGCTTTTACGAGTGGCAACAGCCTCGTCAAAAGATTTCAGGTCCTCTTCGTCCAGGGACATGCCCTCGTCCTTGGCAGACTTGACGGCGGACTGGACAAAGCGCATGTTGCGGACGGCCTCTTCCTTAAAATATTCGTCCCAGGACTGGTCGTCGCTGTAGGACTGCTCTTTCAGGGACTTATTGGTATCCAGCCAGCCGAGGGCGGTGTAGAGGTAACCGTTCTGGCTGTTCAGGAAGCTCTGGTAAGCGTACTGATAATAATAAGAAGTTTCGGGGAGATTGTGTTTCTGGCCGTCGATGACAACGGCGGTCTGGCTGCGCTGGACGATGCCGGAGTTATAGATTACCAACGCTACGGCAACCACGACGAAAACGACGGCAATTGCGCCGTAAAGGAGGTTGGCTTTTTTCTCCGCGGCTCTTTGTTCAGCTTCCCGGGCGGTTTTGGGATCGCCGTTTGCCAGTAATTCCTGACGCTTTTTCTTTTCTCTGGATGCGCTCATTTGTGTTCATTCCTTCCAACAATTTTCTGCCGTCCCCAAGGAGCGGGGGCGGCGGCAGTATTTTTGATTTTCCGTTCTGCGGAAATCGAGGGGTCAACGAACCTTAGTATACTTGATTGCGGTCTGTTTCGCAAGTAAAAGTTGTGCCAGAGGTGTAAATAATTTTTGAATAACCCGGCGGGCTACAGGAGTTCCGGCTTCAGCTGTACGGAATCTGCCTCTGTGATAGGGCGGATGGGCTTACAGGGGACGCCGGCGGCGAGCATACCCGGCGGGATATCCTGGGTGACGACGCTGCCCGCGCCGATGACACAGCCCTCTCCGATGGTAACGCCGCCGCAGATGACAACATTGGCTGCAATCCAGCAGTTGTCCTGAATGACAATGGGGGCGGCGTACTCCAGGTCGTAGGGGTTGCCGTCGGGTTTGCAGCGGACGTTGCGTTCGTGGGGCAGGAGGGAGTGGAGGGCGGTAACAACGGAGCAGTTTGGACCGAAGAAGACGTTATCTCCGATTGTGACGGGGCAGGAGTCGAGGACGGTGAAATTAAAATTGGCGTAGAAGTTTTTGCCGAAGGAGGTAAAGACGCCGTAATCAAATTGAATCGGGCCTTGGAAGAAGGCGTTTTCTCCCAGGCAGGGAATCAGCTGGGAGAGGATTTGGGTCCGGCGGGAGACATCGGTCTCAAGGGTATCGTTGTATTGCTTGGAAAGCCTGTGGGCGGCTGCGCGTTTAGCGGCGATGGTTTCGTCGGTGGGGTCGTAGAGCTTACCCGCAAGCATTTTTTCCAGTTCAGTCATGTTCTATCCTCCGAAACCGCATTACTGCCGTGGGGGACAGGGCAGTCCCCCACGGCCGCGAAGCGTGTATAAAGTTCTTTTTGATTCTTTTTCTTTCAAGAAAAAGAATGTATGCCTTACCCCTCGAACAGCTTAGCTACACGTTTGAGCCAATCAATTATTGGCAGGTGCTGGGGACAGGACTGTTCGCACTGCTGGCAGGCGATGCAGGCGGAGGCTTTACCGGCGGTGGAGGCAAGGGTTTGATACGGGCC
>CAMSIF010000069.1 GCA_947058885.1 uncultured Clostridia bacterium | reverse complement strand
GTGACCCCCTGCTTGTAAGGCAGGTGCTCTAACCAGCTGAGCTATGCTCCCGAAGGTCATTTCCCGAACGACAAGGGTTATTATACTAGAGACTTGCCCAACTGTCAAGCATAAATTTTATATTTGTCGAAAATTTTTTCTGCGCAGAGAAAAAATACCTCTTGAAATTGGCGGCGGTATGGTGTATAATGCAAAGCACACCATGAAATACCCTCCGCAGGCATTCGCGTTGAGGTTCCGGTCTCGCGCAATGGAAGCCTGTGAACCATGTCAGGCGGGGAACCGAGCAGCATTAAGCGGGACGATATGTGCCGCGAGGGTGCCGGTTCGGAGCGGATGCTTGCGGAGAGGATTTCATGGCGTTTTTTTGCAGCTTGGAGGGAAAAGCGATGTATCAGGCCCTGTACCGCAAATGGAGGCCCAAGGCCTTTGCGGACGTGGTGGGACAGTCCCACATCACCGAGACCCTGCGCCGTCAGGCGGCCCAGGGGAGACTCTCCCACGCCTACCTCTTCACCGGTACCCGGGGCACCGGCAAAACTACCTGCGCGAAAATCCTGGCCAAGGCGGTCAACTGCCAGAACCCGGCGGACGGAGACCCCTGCGGCCAGTGCCCGGCCTGTCAGGGAATAGACAACGGCAGCCTGCTGGATGTGCTGGAGCTGGACGCCGCCTCTAATAATGGCGTAGACCACGTGCGGGCCCTCCGGGACGAGGCCATCTATTCCCCCGCCAGCGTGCGCTACCGGGTGTACATCGTGGACGAGGTGCATATGCTCTCCACGGCGGCCTTTAACGCGCTGCTGAAAATTCTGGAGGAGCCGCCGGCCCACCTTATTTTTATCCTTGCCACGACCGAGCTCCATAAGGTCCCGGCCACCATTTTGTCCCGGTGCCAGCGGTTTGCTTTCAAACGTATCATGCCCCAAGACATTGAGGCCCGGCTTTTATATGTGGCCGGACAGGAGGGCATGAGCCTTGCGGAGGACGCCGCCGGGCTTCTGGCGCGGCTGGCCGACGGGGCTCTGCGGGACGCGCTGAGCCTGCTGGACCAGTGCGGCGCCGCGGGGGGCGTGATAGATACCGCCCGCGTTATGGACGTATTAGGGCTGGCGGGAAATGTGAAAACGGCGGAGCTGATGGGATGCGTCCTGCGCCGGGACGTGCAGGCGGCTCTGCTGCTTCTGGACCAGCTCTACAGCGGAGGAAAGGATATCGCCGCGCTTTTGAACGAGCTGTCCACCCTGACCAGAGACCTGCTGATTCGGATGACCGCCCCCCAGGGAGGCGCGGCGCTTCTGTCCGGCGGGTACGATAACGGGATGATGGACAGCTTGACCCAGGGCGTGAGTCCCACGCGGCTCATTTATATGGCAGGGCAGCTGCAAAGCGTCTCCGCCGCGCTGCCCCTGAGCGCCAACCGCCGCACAGATGCGGAGCTTTGCCTGATGCGGCTGTGTGACGAAAGCCTCTGCGGTGATGTGACCGCTCTGGCGGCGCGTCTGGCGCGTCTGGAGGCAGGCGGCCCGCCTGTCCAGACCGCTCCGGCGGCCCCGCAGAAAAAGAAGTCTCCGCCGCCGGTCCAGGAGCAGTCCCAGGCCCCGGAGGCCTTTGACCCGCCTCCTTGGGACGTCCCTGATTCCTTACCTGACGCGCCCCCCTGGGACGACGCCCCGCCGCCTTACGGCGAACCCGTACATCCAAAGCCGGAGGTGAAAAAAGCGGACGCGCCCCGGGAGACGCCTCCGCCCGCCGCGCCCCGGCAGCCAAGCCCCCCTGCCAATGGAGGGGACATGTGGCCGGGGCTGGTGGAAAAAATCAAGGACCAGCTCACCCCTATGTATTGGTATATGCTGGACGACACCGCCGGAAAATTGGACGGGGACACCCTGGTGGTCCGCTGCGGCGACGGGCTGACCCTGGAAAGCCTTAACTGCCCTGAAGTATCCGGCGTGATAAAGGCGGTGGCCAAGGAGCGGCTGGGGAAAACGGTGGCCGTCCGGTTTGTGCTGGGAACGGCGGACGCGGACCAGAGCGGGGACCGGCTGGACGAGCTGATCCGTCAGGGAAGCCGGTACGACAGCTTTACCGTAAAATAGAGCCTGCTGCGGCAGGACCGGATGCAGTGATCCGCGTCCTGCCGCAGAGTTTTACCGGATGAAATTGGTCCGGACAGGGGGCTCCTGTTCCGGAAGCTCCAGTCCCGCAGAGCGGCCCGCCTCAATGGACTTCAGCAGCCACGCCATGTTCCTGCCCAGAGTGCGCATGACGGCCAGGCCCTCCTCATCCTTACGCACGTCGTCAGGACAGCTGCCGTGGACCATATTCCAGTACCTGGAGGAGACCACGGGCATCTGGTTGATGGTAAAATATTTGTTCAGCTGGTCCAGCGCGGCGGTGGTTCCGGCCCGGCGGGCGGACACGACAGCCGCGCCGGGCTTGAACCGCAGTGCGCTTCCGGCGGAAAAAAAGAGACGGTCCAGTGCGCTGGTGAGCTGGCCCGAGGCGGCGGCGTAGTGGACCGGCGAGCCTACCACCAGACCGTCGCAGGCGCGGGCCTTCTCCGCCGCCGCGTTCACCACGTCTCCGTGGACGCATTTGCCAAGCTTCCCGCAGGCTCCACAGCCGGAGCAGCCGGCCAAAGGCTCCCGGCCCAGCCACAGGAGCTCCGTCTCCACGCCGCACGACTCCAGAGCGTTCGCCACCTCCGTTAAAGCGGTGTAGGTACAGCCCTTCTCATTGGGGCTGCCATTGAGCAGTAATACCTTCATAAAATAGGCCTCCTCTATTTTAATATTTCACACTCCAGTATAGCAAAATTCCATAAAAAAGCAACCCGCCAGGCTGCGGAGAAAAAAAGATTGCCAGATACCCGGCTCAAGGCCGAAATTTGCGAAGGGTTCATCTTGCGGTATGGAAAAAAATCTGTTATAATCATCTCCAAGTTAGAATGGCCGCCTATTCCGGACTGACGGCTGTTTCTACGCAGAGAAAGGGGTGTGGATCCCATAAGTATGGAGCAGAAGAGCAAAGAGAAGATCTTAATTGCGGATGACTCCGAGATGAACCGGTCCATCCTGACGGATATGCTGGAGGACCGCTATGAAATTATTGAAGCGGAAGACGGCCTGAAGGCTCTGGCCGCCCTCCAAAGATACGGCACGGACATCGACTTGGTCCTGCTGGATATCGTTATGCCGGAAATGGGCGGCTTCCAGGTGCTGGAGGTCATGAATGCCCGCCACTGGATTGAGGATATACCCGTTATCATGATTTCCGCCGAGACCGCCACCAGTCACGTGGAACGGGCTTACAGCTTAGGCTGTACGGATTTCATCAGCCGTCCCTTCGACGCCATGGTGGTTCACCGCCGGGTGGTCAATACCATCCTGCTGTACGCCAAGCAGAAAAAGCTGGTGGGCATGGTCACAGACCAGATTTACGAAAAAGAGCGGCAGAGCGGGCTGATGGTGGATATCCTCAGCCATATCGTAGAGTTCCGCAACGGCGAGAGCGCCCAGCATGTGGTCAACGTCCGGACCCTGACGGACCTGTTTTTGGGCCGCCTGGTGGAGAAAACCGACCGCTACCATCTGACACGGGCCGACATCTCCCGGATTACCACCGCCGCCGCCCTGCATGACGTGGGGAAGATTGCGATACCCTCCGAGATTATCAACAAGCCGGGCCGTTTGACACAGGAGGAGTTTGCGGTGATGAAGACCCACTCCGCCATCGGCTCGAAGATGATGGACGATCTGCCCAGGTTCTATCAGGACGATCCCCTGGTAAAGGTGGCCCGGGACATCTGCCGCTGGCACCACGAGCGGTACGACGGCCGGGGTTATCCCGACGGCCTCCAGGGGGATGAGATTCCCATCTCCGCCCAGGTGGTGGCCCTGGCGGACGTCTATGACGCCTTGACCAGCGAGCGCGTCTATAAGCCCCCCTTCCCCCACGAAAAGGCTACGGGGATGATTTTGAATGGGGAATGCGGGACCTTCAACCCGCTTCTGCTGGAGTGCCTGAAGGATTTGTCCGGCAGCTTGCAGCAGGAGCTGAGCAGCACCACAAATACCAGGGTCAGCCCCACCTCCATCACCAACCTGGAGACGGAGATGCACCGGTACGAGGAGCTCTCCGCCTCGGAGCGGACCCTGCATCTGCTGGAGCATGAGCGGATGAAGTACAGCTTCTTTGCCGCCATGAGCCAGGAGATTCAGTTTGAGTACATGACAGACCCGCCCATGGTTACCCTCAACACCTGGGGCGCGCAGAGGCTTGGGCTGAAGGAAACCATTCTGGACCCCCTTCAGGACGATAACATCCGTTCCAAGGTGGGAGAGGACATGGACGGACTGGTCCGCGCCCTGCGGGCCACTACTCCCGCTCAGCCGGTGGTCAGGCACGACTGCCGGATTAAGATTGGCGGAGAGGTCCGGTGGTTCCAGGTGGTGGCCCGGGCAACCTGGACCCAGGACGAACCGCCCCGGTACGCCGGAGCTATCGGCAAGGCTGTGGATATCCATGACTCCCGTTTGCGGATGGAGGAGCTGGAGCGCAGGGCTACCCACGACGCCCTTACCGGCCTCCTCAACCATGCCAGCGCCAAGGAGCGTATCCGGGCCCGTCTGGATGAAGCGCCCCAAAACTGCTTTGCCCTCGCGATTTTGGATTTGGACCGCTTCAAGGCCGCCAACGATACCTACGGCCATATTTTCGGAGACCGTACCCTCAAATATCTGTCCGGGAGGCTCCAGGAGAGCATCCGGGTGGGCGACATTGTGGCCAGGGTAGGCGGGGACGAATTTCTGATTTTCTTGGAGTACAAGGGAAATCTAGAGACAATTGTTTCCCGGATTTACACCTCTATCTCCGGCGGGGCCTTTGAGGAATTCCCCATCTCCATCAGTATGGGCATTGCCAAGACTGATATGGTGGGCACGGATTATCATACGTTGTTCCAGGCGGCGGATCAGGCCCTTTACGCGGTAAAACGGTCCGGCAAGGGACACTACCATTTCTATGACGGAAAGATGCAGGGCGCATTTTCCGCTATTTCTCCCATCGACGGCGGCGAGAGCTCCGACGGGGAATCTGATAATAAAGGAGAAGATCTGCCATGACGTTGCAGGAATTTTACACGGCTATCGGCGGCGACTATGAAGGCGTGCTGGGACGTTTGATGCGTAACGAAAAAATGGTGCAGAAATTTGTGCTCAAATTTCTCAATGACCAGAGCTATGAAACCCTCATCCGCGCCATGGAGGAAAAAAATTACGAGGAGGCTTTCCGGGCCGCCCACACCATCAAGGGCGTGGGACAGAATCTGGGCTTCACGAAACTCTTCTCCTCCGCCGGGCAGCTCAGCGAGGCGCTCCGCAACGGCTTCACGCCGGAAGCTCCGGCCCTGGCGGAAGAGATGAAAGCGGACTACCAGCAGACTGTGGAAGCCATCCGTGCGCTGCAAGAGACTTTGAACGCATAGGTGGCCTGGATGAAATATGCTGCCCAAAGAGGAGGTGACGGCGGATGCAAGGAAACCTGAAAAACCGGACGACCCACTTTTTGACGGTGAGCCTCATTGTCATCTCTATTGTCTGCGTCTGTATTTTTTCCTTTTTAGCTGTCTATATGAACCGGAAGAGCGCGGATACAATTGAAGAGGTGGGCAAAATCTATATGGACGGCATGAGCCAGCAGATTTCCCTCCACTTTTCTACCACGATTGAGCTGCGCCTGGGGATGCTGGAGGCATTGGTGACCACCCACAAAGCCGGCAATATATCCCACGAAGCTCTGGCGGAGAACCTGACTAACAGCGCGAAGGCGCGCGGATTCGACTACCTGGCTTTCTATTCTGCGGATGGCAGCCTGGATATGCTTGACGGCAGAGCGATGGAAATTACCGACCCGACGCCTTTTTACAACTCCATTCAAAGCGGCGAGAAGAAAATCGCCGTCGGCACTGACACTATGGGGAACAAGCTGCTGGTCATGGGCGTCCCCGCTTCCTATAAGATGTCTAACGGAGAGGAAAGTATTGCTCTGGTGGCGGGCCTGCCGGTGGAATACATCAGCAATACCCTCTCCCTCAATACGGTGGACTCTCTGGTGTCCTCCTACATTATCCGGCGGGACGGGTCCTTTGTTATCCGGGACGGCGAGTCCTTTGAAGACAATTATTTTGACCGGATGGCTGCCTTCTTCCAGGATAACAATACTGATTTGGAGGCGGACAGCTATATTCAAGGACTCCGGCAGGCCATGGACGATGGGGTGGACTACTCCTCCGTGATGGCTTCCAACGTTGACCGCCGCCATCTGCACTGCACGAAGCTGGCCTATTCCGAATGGTACCTGGTGATTATCCTGCCCTACGACCAGTTGAACGTAGAGATTTCAGAACTCAGCAACCAATGGATTGCGCTTGTCCTAGGAGGCTGCGCCGTTGTCATGCTGGCGCTGCTGCTGGTATTCGCGAAGTATTTCCAAATGACCCGGCAGCAAATCCATGAATTGGACCAGGCCCGCAGAACGGCGGACCGGGCCAACAAGGCCAAGAGTGAATTCCTCTCCAACATGAGCCACGACATCCGTACCCCCATGAACGCTATCGTGGGCATGACGGCCATTGCCACAGCCAACATCAATAATCGGGAGCAGGTGCAGAACTGCCTGAGAAAGATTACCCTCTCCAGCAAGCATCTGCTGGGACTGATTAACGATGTGCTGGATATGAGCAAGATTGAAAGCGGGAAGCTGAGCCTGAATGTGGATCAGGTATCTTTACGGGAGGTCATGGACGGCATTGTGAGTATCGTCCAGCCCCAGGTTAAGGCCAAGAACCAGCAGTTCAATATCTTCATCCACGATATTTCCACGGAAAATGTGTGCTGCGACAGCGTGCGGCTCAATCAGGTGATGATTAACCTGCTGGGCAACGCCGTGAAATTTACGCCCGAGGGCGGGACGATCCAGGTTTCTCTTTACGAAGAACCCTCCGCCAAGGGGGACGAATTCGTCTGCACGCACTTGATTGTCAAGGACAACGGCATTGGCATGTCCAAGGAGTTCCAAAGCAAGATCTTTGACTCCTTCAGCCGTGAAGATACCAAGCGGGTGCAAAAAACCGAGGGCACCGGCTTGGGTATGGCCATTACCAAGTACATCGTGGACGCTATGGACGGCACCATCCAGCTCCACAGCGAGCCGGGGCTGGGCAGCGAGTTCCACATCACACTGGACCTGGAGAAGGCCGTCATCCAGGAGGCGGACATGGTTCTGCCGGACTGGGAGATGCTGGTGGTGGACGATGATGAACAGCTCTGCGAGAGCGCGGTAGCCTCCTTGCGGTCTATCGGCGTGAAGCCGGACTGGGCCCTGGATGCGGAAACCGCCATCCGGATGGTGGACGAGCGTCATAAAAAACATAACGACTACCACATCATCCTTCTCGATTGGAAACTGCCCGGGATGGACGGCATTACCGCCGCCAAGGAGATTCGCCGCCTCTACGGGGAGAATATCCCCATCCTCCTTATCTCCGCCTACGACTGGAACGACATTGAGGAGGAAGCCCGGGAGGCCGGCGTTACAGGGTTCATCCCCAAGCCCCTGTTCAAGTCTACTTTGTTCTATGGACTTGCGCCTTTTATGGGAGTGGAGGGCGAGAGCCGTCAGGACGCCCCCGGCGGGCAGGAGAAAATGGACTTCACAGGCAGGCGCGTCCTGCTGGCGGAGGACAACGACCTGAACTGGGAGATTGCCAGCGAACTGCTTACGGAAGAACTGGGGCTGGAGCTGGACTGGGCCGAAAACGGCAAAAAGTGCGTGGAAAAATTCCAGGAGTCCGAGCCGGGGTACTACCACGCCGTCCTTATGGATATCCGGATGCCCGTCATGACCGGCTATGAGGCCACGGAAGCCATCCGCGCTTTGGATCGTCCCGACGCCAAGGTGGTGCCCATAATCGCCATGACGGCGGATGCCTTTGCGGAGGATATTAAAAAGTGTCTGGCCTGCGGCATGAACGCCCATGTGGCTAAGCCCATAGACGTGCGCGAGGTGGCGCGGCAGCTGGAAAAGTTTATGCGCGTCTCTTCCGGCGGAAAAAGAAAATAGACAGGCGAAAACCGCTTGCATTCTGTCCCGTGCTGTGGTATAACAGCGCGGGACTTACTTTTTCTTGAAAGAAAAAGTAAGCAAAAAGAACTTTAATCTCGCTCTGTCAGTTCTGCCATGCTTTGGATTCCCGCACGGTAACGATGGAGCGTACTTACTGTAACTTATAAGGAGTGACCGCTATGGAAACTAATAACCAGACCCTGCCTCCAGATTACGCCGCCCGCCTCACCGTCATGGCTGAAGCGGAACAGGCAAACGAATATCTTTTCCAAATTTTGGAAATTGGACAGCATATGCTGCAATGCGGCGGGGAAGTCAGCCGCGTGGAGGACAGCATCCGGCGCATGTGCATCGCCTATGGCGCGGAGCGGGCCGACGTGTTTAGCATTACCTCCAGCATCGTTGTAACCATCCATGCCCACCGCTTCGGCTCCCTGACGCAGACCCGCCGGATTTCCGGACAGCAGTACGACTTGCACCGCCTGGAGCTTCTCAACCATCTCAGCCGCCGTCTCTGCACGGAGCGGCTGAGCCTGGAGGATACTGAGCGGGCCCTGGACGCGATCCTATCCGCGCCGCAGTATAGTTTCGGCGTGCAGCTGATGACCTACGCCCTTATCTCCGCCTCATTTTCTCTGTTTTTTGGGGGCAGCGTCCTGGATGCCGCAGCCTCCGGAATTATCGGCGTGGTGTTGAAATATCTGGACCGTATGATTCGGAAGACCGAGGCGAACGCCTTTTTGTCCGCTCTGCTCTGTTCCTGCCTGGGCGGACTGCTCTCCGGACTGGCGGTTCGGACGGGCCTGGGGGACAACATGGACATGATTAGCATTGGTAATATCATGCTCCTGATTCCAGGCATCGCGCTGACCAATTCCCTGCGGGACATGTTCAGCGGCAACACACTGGCCGGACTCATGCGGTTTATTGAGGCCCTTTTGCTGGCCATGACCATCGCTTTTGGCTTTGCCCTTGTGGCGGGATTGATGTAAGGAGGCGGGACAATGCGGTATATTATGGAACTGGCCACCGCTTTTTTAGGCTCCCTTGGCTTTGCCATGCTTTTTCATGTGCGCAGTCAGAAGTTGCTGCTGGCTAGTCTGGGCGGTCTGCTGGCCTGGGGAATTTATCTGCTGATGGGCCTTGTGACGGACCAGGACGTAGTACGCTATTTTGTATCCTCTGTGGTTTTGACCGTCTACGCGGAATCGCTGGCAAGAATTGTAAAATGCCCCGCCACGCTGTTTATTGTCACAGCCGCTGTGCCTCTGATTCCCGGCGGGTCCCTGTACCACACAATGGAATACTTCATGCGCAATGATCTGGCGGCATGTTCGGCCCAGGGATTGACTACCGTGCTGCTGGCAGTGGCTATTGCCGTGGGAATTCTGTTCCCTACGTCTATCTTCCAGCTGGTGCAGAGGATTGGAATATTCGCAAAAAAGTCCCACAAATAAAACGTCCCTCCGGCGTCCGCGCGCGCCGGGGGACTTCTGAATAAAGGGCAGATCACCTGGCAGTTTCCGTCCGTATTTTTTGAAAATAGATCCTGTTTTGCTGGACAGCGGGCGCATCGGGTTTAAAGCAGGCCGCCAGCTCATTCAAGCGTTCCGCCTTCTCCTGGCGGCCCATCCGGCTGTAGCAGACGCAGAGCTGGATACAGGGGATATACCCGTAGCAATCCGGGGAGACAAAGCCGCCCCGCTGGTCGTCCCGCGGACAGCCCAGGGCCAGAGAATACCAGAAAACCGCCAGATCCTCACGGCCCCGCTTCATAAAATGGCGGCCCAGTTCACAGCATACCTCGGCTCGCGGCCGGTCATAGGAGAAACTGCGGAAAAGGGCCCGCAGCGCGTCTTCCGAATGTCCCAGGGCCTCGTAACAGTAAGCGCAGTGACAGCAGGCGTCGATATTGTTTTCCAGCCATCCCTTTCCCTGGGACAAGAACGCCTCAAAAATTCGAAGCGCCTCTTCATAGCGATGGTGGTAGTAAAGCTCCCTGCCGTAGTAGAACTGCTGCCGGGGGTCCAGTTCTCTGCCGCGCCCCAACTCTTTTTCAAAAATACGGAGGTTCCGGTCAGGGTCCGAGGGGCGCGTCTTCCGGTGAGTGACGGCGAAACCGGCGTATAGGATTTTGCCGGCAGGTTCAATGACTTCATGAACCGCGCCCTTCCAACGAAGGCCCATGTGATTTTTAATCAGCCGTTCCCGGTAATAAGATAGGGTGGTATTGCCCTGTCCGTCGAAGCCGGTGTTATATTTAGCCATGACCACAGTAGTCTCTGGGTCCAAAGTCTCCTTCAGCGTCTGGAACAGAGATTGGTCGTTCTCCAGCAGCACGTCATCCGCATCCAGCCACATACAGTATTCCATAGTCCCCAGGGAAAAGGCGTAGTTGCGCGCCGCCGCGAAGTCGTCATCCCAAGGGAAGTCATAAAGTTTATCTGTATATTGGGCGGCAATCTCTTTGGTGCGGTCGCTGGAACCGGTGTCGGCAATAATCACCTCGTCCACAAGCGCGGAAACGCTGTCCAGGCAGCGGGCCAGCACGTCCTCCTCGTTTTTTACAATCATACATAAACTGACGGTAATCAAAAAAGGTCCCTCCCATAAAAATTTCCCGCCGAAGGGGACTCCGGCGGGAAGTGGTCCAATTAACTCAAACGGACAATTTGCAGGGATGCGCCCGATGCGTTGGGCAGCAGTATCGCACCGGCAATAAGGCCGTACAGCTCCAGAGACACGGTGCTGTTGGCCGGCAGGTTCACCAGAATCTCGTTAGCAAAGCGGCTGGTGGATAATCCAGGGGTCAGCGTGGAGGCCATGTTAGGCGTGCCGTTGATAATGAGGCGGCTTCCGGCGCCCAGAGTGGCGGTGGTGTTGATGGTATAGGAGATCCGATAAAGTCCGGGCGTGGCAACGGTAAAGATGGTATTCGCGGCGTTAGGAGTAATGCCTGCGGGAAGGACCTGGCTGTTTGGCAGCGGAACCGGGGTACCGCCCAGAATAACACCCACAGTGGAGCCGCTGGTGTTAGCGGCATAAGCGGAGTCAGCTGTGACGGAGGCACCGGCAGGGCCGGTGGGACCGGTGGGACCGGTTGCGCCGGCAGGACCGGTAGGGCCGTCAATATATGCACAACAAGGGTAATCCCTGAAATCATGCGAATTTCACACATCTTAAAGACAATTAAACAGCCCTTATAATTACACCAAAAACGCCGTAGCAAGG
>CAMSIF010000068.1 GCA_947058885.1 uncultured Clostridia bacterium | reverse complement strand
TTCCGGCCTGGTATTTTAAGGTGGTTTCGCAACAAAACCATCCTTATTTTGTTCAATTGCATCTATACCGCTCCCACGCCCCTCCTTCCATTGTTTTTTCAAGATTATACCACATCCCTCAGCTGTCCACAAGCTCCATTACTGCCGACACCAGCGCGGTAAAACGCCGGTCTACCTCCGCCGTCCGCCGGATCTCGCTGCGGATCTTCTCCAGCTCCTGCCGCTGGGCATGGGTCATGGCGTTCAGCCGCTCCCAATCCAGAGTCAGCTGCTCCCGCCGTTCCTCCACGTCCAGGACGTAGTTCTCCAGCTTCTGAGAAAAATTTTCGCCCCGGTATCCGTCTATGTACTTCAGCACCCGGTCCGAGAGCCTCACGCACTTCTGGTTACTTTTCATCCCTTCCATCCTTCCTGTCCAGCCGGGCCAGAGCCCTCCTCGTGTCCCCCTGCTCCACCAGCAGCCGCATCCACTTCCGGATCAGCCGCTCCCGGCGCCATTTTCTTGGTTCGAAACGCCGCGCGCATTTTTTGCTTATCTTTTCCATACTGCTCCACCAATCTTTTGTATTTGGGATTATCAGACCGCCTCTTCTGTATCTGCTCCATGAAAAACGGCGCGCCGTAGATGTCAATGGAGGCCCCAATAGCATTCGCCGCCTGGTCGAAAACATAATGATCCAGCTGCCGGATGTTGTACTCAACTCCCGGCTTCACAAAGAGCGAGATTCGCCCGACCTGGTCAATCAGCTCCGCCCAATAGGGCTTCATGGGCCACCGCCAGCGGTTCGTATCGGCGCCGGGATCATCCACATAGCGGACATAGTTAACCAGGACCCCGCGAAACAGGGTCCCAACAGGTTCCGAAACAGCGGCAAAAGCAAACTGGGAAGCACGGTCCCTCCGGAGCTGGAGCTCCACCCGGACCCAGTGCTGCTCTTCTGGCAGGCCGCGCTCTGCCGCCTTGTCGTAGATCCGGATCATGATCTCGCTCTGCTCGCTGCCATGATAGATGGAGATACCGGACCTGCCGTCTTGAAAGCTCTTCTCTATCTTACTCTTTCTGAATTTACTGACAAACTGCTGCCCTCCGTCTTGGTCATCCGTATCATGAAACAGCTGGCGAATATCCAAAATCCCGGAATGGTCATCAAAAGCCACGTCCAGACGGGTGATATGGAAGCGGTCATCCTGTGAGAACAGCCGGAACAAGCCAATAAAGTCCCCGCTGCCGTATTCCTCAAAGGTCCGGCATCCCTGGCCGGACATATCCAGGCAGACTCCCATATCAGAATTGCCGTCATACAGGATAGATATGCTTCCGAAATAGATGCCGTTCCTGTAGCCGTTCCGTCCCTTCTCCATAGCGGTCCACCCGGCCTCCTCCATATGAAGGAGCGTCACCCAATACCAAGGGTCCTCCTCCTTGCAGGATACCGTCAGCCAATCAAACAGGATCACGTTTTCGGAAATAGAGTTTTTCATAACTTTTTACCACTATCCTGTAGGTAGTACCCCCCTGTTAGCCCCGGGGGGTTGGGGAAAGCCGCAACTTTCCCTGTGTATTACACCCTCTGGCTGCAGCGGCGCGGATCAGCGGCGCTGCAGAATGGAATTGCATTACAAAATGCCTGCCGCACCCATGAGCCAGCGGTCCGCGCCCTCCGCGATCCGCTCCAGCTCCTCCTCCGTTGGTTCCGAAACGAAAGGCTTGTCCGGATCAAGGAGGCAGTCATAAAACAGATCCAGCTCGGACATCATATCAGCCATGGGATCGGCCAGCTCCAACGGCTCATGCCGCAAAGATTCGTCATACATATTGGGATTCTTCTTTCCACAAATCAACAATTTGGATTACTTCTTCTGCCGCCGGAGCTTCAGCCAGCGGCGGGAAGGCTTGGACACGCCGTCCATGTTGGGCTGCTGGGTGTTCTGCTGGAGCTTCAGAATTTCCTCCTCGCTCATCATGTCCCCCGCCTTCATGGCCTTCTTCAGATTGCCGACACAAGCCAGGGTATCATAGGCGGCATAATCGCTGTTCCGGACAAACCAGCAGCTGCGCCCCCTGGGAGAAACAAGCTGGCTGTTGGCGGCGTTCTCCAGATCCCAGGCATCATACAGATACAGCCGCTGGAACCGCCAGAGCTTGTCGCACTCCACCACATAGCTGGTCACCTGCCGGAGCAGCGCGTCCACATGTCCGAACCGCTGGGCAGTATAATAGAGGGATATGTAATAATGGCGGCAGGTCAGGATGGTATTGAGGAACAGCGGATCAATATTGGTCTTGAAATTCCGGCTGTTCATCTGGACGGAGAACTCGTCCCCCAGAACCAGGGTGACAGTAAGCGTGTCATGCTCATCGTCATACTCCCGGTTCCGTTCAGCGGCGAGGACGATCTGCTCCAGGCTGACGAAGTCCTCATAAGGAATGGACAGGGCCACGTTGGAGATCACCTTGACCCGCTGGGTTACCAACTTCCCGCGCCGGGGGCACCAGACCTTTTTGCCGTTGAACTGTTTGTAGCTGCCTACCACCTTATGGACTGCCGACAGGGTTTTGCCCTTGCCGAAAAGGCCGGTATAAGCCACCAGCTCCCCGGAGCCGCAGCGGTCATACTCACGATGCCGGAAATGGTCCAGCAGGTCCAGCACACCGAAGTGGAGCAGGGAAATCGGATGGGACGCCGCACAGCGCAGCGTTGGGAACATCACCAGGGCGAAGCACAGCGCAATCAGGATTATGGCGGACATCAGAACCTCCTAAAATCTATAATCGCCTCGGCCAGACGGCCTATTACCCGGAATACGCCGGACACCATAGCCACACTCACGAAAACGGACAGCAGGTACGGAATCAGCTCGGACAGGTTGTCCGGCGGGATCATATCCATCCAAACCACCGTGAAAAACTCGGAAACTACCTCAGCCATGAGAATCCTCCTTTCAATATCCTGGCGCAGGCCGCTATGAACGCGCTCAGCAGCAAAAGCAGCAGCAGGCCCTCGGTAACGGTGTAATCCCGGAAGGAGGTAGTCATGAGGGGATGGTCCATAACCTCTTGAATGCCGTCAATATCGCCGGTCATGCCGTCCTCCCCGGTTATGGCGTTATACAGGTCGAGGAGCAGGAGCGCGGTATCTATGGCGGGCTCACCGGTCACCACATCCCCTGCCGCTTCCATGACCGCCTCCTCCGGCTCCATGGCCGGAGTGGTGCCGGGAGACATCAGCTCCCCGGAAGCGGACCAAAGATTTCCGGCGACATCCACATAGCTGCCAACCGAGCCGGGATCATAGACCTTTCCGTCCGTGGGAAATTCATCCACATAACTGCCCACGGGATAGCGGTCCGGCTCCTGGACGGTCTGGGATTCCGCCTCTTCCCTCCCCTGCTGGTCCAACGGCTCCTCTTCTTCCGCCTGGCGGACTGCTTCCTCTTCCGCAGCCTGCCGGGCGGCCTCCTCTTCCGCGATCCGCGCCGCCTCGTCCTTCAGACGCTGGTCGCACCAGCCGGCGAAGCCGGACAGCCAGACATTATGCGCGGCCCAATACGCCTCCGCGCTCTCATACGCTTCCTCCTGCGGCTCCGGAATGCCGCATTCCTCAGCGTATTTCTCTCGAAGTTCTGTTTCAGTCATCTAAAAACACCTTCCCTAAAATCCATCCTATAATTGCAGCCACGACATCAAAGCAAAACACCTGCCACAGGGAGAACGTGAAGCCATAGATTGTAAATTCAATCCGAAAGACCTCCAGGACCGCGCCGAAAAGCCAGGCCAAATCCGAAATCATCCGCTCACCTCCTTAACGCCTTGATAATGCCGACAAATACAACAGCGGCGATGCCGAAGGTAATCAGAAGCATAATGTCAGGCGGTACAAACGGAAACACTGCGGATAGGAAATCCAGGAATCCGGCGAAGAGCTGGGGGACCTCCATAAAAATGGACATGACAGCGGCCACCACATCCGCCAGCTTGCCCAGGAGCATATTGGCCAGGGAAACCAGGCCATCCAGAAGACCGCCAATCACCGTGCCAATTAAATCGGCAATTCGGTCCCAGATCGTCTTATCTCCGTCATCGCCCCCGCTCCCTCCTCCGGAACCGGGCGGGCCGCTGCCGTCAGTGTCCTTATACTCCTCACCGCAGGCGGAACAGCGGTAAATGGTGAAACCTTGCGTAAGGATGTTTCCCTCCTCGTCATAGGCGGTCTGGACGGTCTGCTTTACTTCCCAGGTATGGCCCAGCTTAGGCAAAGTCTCCGTTTTGGTTTTCTCACAGCTGGAGCAGGTATACTCCACAGAACCGGCGAGGATGCAGGTCGGCTCGGTGCGGTCCGTCTCCTCCCATTCATGGGTACACTTCTCCGGATCGACCGGCTTGGTGGGCCGCTCCGGCTTCGCGTCCACATCCACGTCCGGGGAGGAACCGACCGGCGAAAACTTGAAGCCCTTGGCATCCTTAAGGACCTTGCCGTCATAGACCATGGCGGTGACGTTCACCCAGTTGCTGCCGTCATAGAGCTGGGGCTGGCCTCCGGTATTGTCCTCATGGAGAGGGATATAAAAATAGCCAGTCTCCGGATTGGAGGGGCGGACGCCGCCTATCCGGTGATTAGCAACAGGGGTGGTATGCTGGACGTAAATGGTATTGGCTGTGAGTTCATTCGGCAGGGCCAGGACCTTGTTGGTGTCGTAGGGCGCGTTGGAAGGGTTATAAGGACTGGTAGAGGACAGGCTGCCGGTGGTCACACGCAGCTCATCCAGATAGACCGTGCCGGAAGACTTTATGTAAAACTTGTCAGCAGTTGGCTTGGTGAAGCTGCCGGAGCCCACCAGGTCGCCGTTGACAAAGTAGTAGAGCTTGCCGCCGGAGATCGTGATCCGCATGGATACCCATTGGTTTTTGTAGCTGTCGTAGGCAAAATTGGCCTGGACATATCGAGAGGGGGACCAGCGGTATTCTTTGTCCAAATAATGACGGGCAATAGTAAAGTGGCATGTATCAGCAGCACTGTCGAAAGACGTTACGTGAGTCGCTAAACAGTCCGCAGTTAAAGAAGAAGAATATAACACAGGCTTATTGCTGGAATCCATCCAACCATATCTCTTAGCAGAATTGTCCTCTACATAACCCGAAGAGAAACACGAACTTGGTATTGCCATCGCGGAAGACACTGAATTAGAAAGAGGGTTAAGCGAATTTGAAACAACAATGCCACCGACATACATATTTGATCGAATGTCCGAATAAGCATAATATTGACCTTTTTTAGTTCCAAAAGATCCGTTTACATAAATATATTCAAAAGCGGAACCGCCACGTCCATCAGAACGAACACAATTTGAGGTCAAAGCCTTATCATTATCACTATAAACATCTCTGCCAACCCACCTCCGCAAAGTCGGCACTTCCTGAAAAATATTCGTATCCCCGAAATAGATCCCCAGCTTGGAAATATCGTTATAGTAAATTCGGAAATCAAAGGACAGGCTGTCATAACCGGACAGGCCCGGGATCTGAACGCCGGCGGCGGAGCCGTTGGGCAGAGACAACGCCTTGCCAAAGGCCCCGCTATCTACGTAAGTAGTGGACCGGTTCTGGGAATAGAAGCTCCGCCCATAGCTGGAGCTGTCGTTATAGTCGCCGTCAAAGTGCTGGAGGCTCAGGGTATTGGGGTCATCCGTTATCAGCTCGTAATTGACCACGTCATAGCCGAAGACCATTCCGGCCACTTCGTCAGCGCTCAGGGTGGAGCTGTTGCGCCCGTCCGTCAGCTCGTAGTAGTAGACGTTGGTTACGTCACCGTACTTTTCGTTATGGTTGACGGTATTATTATAGGTGTAATTGACCGTCACGAAGGTGGGTGAATACTGCACGTCCACCAGGTAATACTCGTCCGTGCTGTTGTCTATGGAGATATAGTACCGGCTGTTGTCCTGGTTATAATAGAGATTGTTCTGGGTGTAATCATTCTTGGTGAACTGGTTAAAATTGTAGTTGTTTGTGGTATTGTCATAGTACCAGGACTTGAAATCCGCGCTGTAGGTGTATTGGTTGCTGACGTTATTGGTCGTGTACTGATTTAGAAAATCGGACAGCTTGACATTGGCCTCATAATTATTGGTATTGTTCGTCGTGTTATGGATCGTATTGAAGGTCTTATTATAGCTGTCAATGATCTGGGTATTGGTCGTATCGCCGCCCCGGTAGTAGTTGGTCACGTTGCCGGACTTGTCCACCACGCTGCTGGTCGGGGTCGTGTAGTACTTCTGGGGCTTATTGGAAGAAAACAAAGCGTCCAGATAACCCACCGGAGTCCAGCCGCCCAGAGGCTGGGAGCTGTCGCCGGACAGCCACTTCGACAGCGTATCAAAACCATACTCCGCGGCATCCGTCAGACCGGCGCGGGCCACGGAGGGCCGGGAGATCATGGAGGCCGCGACCACGAAACAGAGCAGCAGCGACACCGCTCTTGTCATACAGCTCCGTGTCCCGGGGCGGCTGCTCCGCGCCGCAGCGGTTCTCTTTCGCATTACAATTTCCCCTTCCTTCCCTGCCGGATCAGATGCGCCAGCAGAGAGAACATGGTCAGGAAAACCAACGTCCCGACATACAGCCGAGACGGCACAAACCCGAGAATCCTGTTCAGCGTCATATTAAAAAGGCTCAGAACCGAACCCAGCCAATTTACAAAATACCCTTCGTTCATCTTTCTACCTCCAACAATGACGGGGCGTGGGACCTCCCACGCCCCGCTTTTGGGCCTTATCCCTTCGCCGCTCTCTTGATCTGGCGAAATACACGCACGCCGATCGTCAGCAGGCCAGCCGCCAGGAACAGCGTCAGCAGCGGGTTGCTGGTCATCAGCTCCCATACCTTGTTCATCAGGCTGACCACGGTATCAAACGCGCCCAGAACCGCAGACATTCCTCCGCTTCCGCTTCCACCGCTGCCCTCCGAGGCCAGGGCCACGGGCGTCAGCGCGAAGGCGGTGGCCCCGGTCAAAAGGACGCGCTGCACCTTCGCGGACTTCGCCTTTTCCTCAAAACTGGCGAAGATCGTTTTCAGATTCTTCATTGCCTTTCTCCTTTCCTTCGTTTTTACTTGAAGACGATCCCTCCGATCGCCGGCAAGCCGTCACTACTCCTCCACCAGCTCCAGGCCGGCCAGACGCGCCATCTTCCCATTCCGGGTCTGATAGAACGAATAGTCCAGCGCATACAGCGCGCCCACCTTCAGCCGGTTCGGATCTGTTTCCCGAGGACAGGACAATACTTCCACCTTACTGCCTCTTACACCTTCCACACTGTTCTCCACGTACATCAGATGCAGACCGCAATACTGCCGGTTCTGTCCGTCCTTCTCATAGCTCCTCCGCTCCATTCCTACCAGTCTCGCTACCTCACTCATTTCCTTGGTCCTCCTTTCCTCGTTTATTAGGGTGGTATTGTCCTAGCCCCCACCCCTTGGGCTTGCCGGTCATTTCGGTTTATCCGGGTTTTACGGCAATCAACCCCTGCTGGAAAGCCTTTACGATAGCAGGTCTACACATTCCGGACTACTTTTACAGACGACTTACAAGAACTACCCGTAGCGAATAACAGGCATATATCCTTTAATCCTAGCGTCCAACCTCGTTGTGGCTTTTTGATGTGACCTAAACCAGCTATATGGTTATGGGCTTTGTTTGCCCTTACCAACAAAATTTTGTATTACATTCGCTGACATGATTAAAGATAGCACGTAAGACATTGTATGTCAAGAGGAATTGACAGAACAGACAAACTACTGCTATAAATAAAGAAAAATGTAGGAGTAACTGCTATGGACAAAAAAGTAAAATCTATTACCATCCGAGTTGATGAAGAGACTAGAGAAAAAATTATATTACAAGCGAATGCAGAACATAGAGAGATTAGTGATTTTATCAGACACGCCATTATCACATATCTCGAAAAAATCGAAGATGTAAAAAAAATGACAGGAGGAGGCGGAAAATTGTGAAATACAGGTATCGTTTGATAATAGAAAATACAACAGAAGATCAAGAAATTCTCGAAATGTCAGGTCATGGAATATCTAGGACACAACAAATATGCCTAAAGTCAGTGCGAAGAGAAATAAATACAACTATCCGTGAAATGCTTACAGATACAAAAGAAGAATTATTTCCCGCAGCAGGGGGACCCCGCCGCGGCTGAAGCCTTGGCGGCGGGGCCTCCCCTGCCGCGCTGCTGATCCGATGTATTACAAATTACCTTCAGCTGCCGGGTGGATCCGGACAAAGATGTAATACAAAATAAAATCAAAAACAAAAAGGCTCCGTGGCTAAAAGCCATAGAGCCGGTATACAAGAGTGGTATGCAGCAAACCGGCCGGCTGGAAGCCGCCGGACGGGCCGACTGCCTGCGGAAGATCAGTGCGCCGGAACGGCGGGTCAGAGGTTGGACCGCTCCATGGAAATCGCCCTCCGGGCGGTTTCCGTCGCTTCCATGGCCTGCGGGCCATAGGCGGCTTGTATTACAATCCCCCCTGCCCTGGTCAGTTGCAGCGGGCGGGGTTGTAATGCAACTGAACAAAATAGCGGTTGTTGTTGCAAAACAATCCAGGCCGGAAGCTGGATCCCATTTTTCAGGGGTGCAGCTTCCGGCCTGGTATTTTAAGGTGGTTTCGCAACAAAACCATCCTTATTTTGTTCAGTTGCAGCTATACCAGCTCCACGCCCCTCCTTTCGTTGGTTTTTCAAGATTATACCACATCCCTCAGCCGTCCACAAGCTCCATTACAGCCGACACCAGTGCGGCGAAACGCCGGTCCACCTCAGCCGTCCGCCGGATCCTGCTGCGGAGCCTTTCCAGCTCCTGCCGCTGGGCGTGAATCTGGGCATTCAGTTATCTGAAAATGCATCAACACGGGCCTCTGACAAACTCCGGATTCTTAGATTCCTCCCCAAATGCCACTAAGGCGCTGAAATCTGCCACTCAAGGAAAATTTCTTGTAATCCGCCTACATTTTACTTAGAATAGTGTTGAAAGGAGGACTTCTATGAAAATCACGTTAAACCAGGACCCATCATTCCCTGAACCCGAGGTCATCATCAACTGTCCCCAGGCGGACGAGGACATCCTGCGTCTGGTGGCTATGCTCCGCATCTATCAGAGGAAGCTGCTGGGCGTCCTCAACGGAGAGCAGCATCTGCTGGACGTAAAGGACATCCTCTACATTGACACGACAGACAAAAAGACCTTCCTATACACTGAAACCGCCGTATACGAATCCGCGCTGCGGCTGTACGAATTGGAGGACGGTCTGCGGGAGCTGGACTTTCTCCGGGCCGGGCGATCCGTTATCGTTAACTTCCGGAAAATCAAGTCCATTCGTCCAGAGCTGGGCGGGCGGATGCTGGTAACCATGGACAACGGAGAGCAGGTGTACGTATCCCGCCAGTATGCTGGAGAGCTCAAGGAGAAGCTGCGGGAACTGGAAAGGAGTTTTTTGAAATGAAACAATTTTTGAAGGGTGTTATGGAGTGGAAAGCATCTGTGTGCTACTTGTATACCGGGGCGATGTTTCTCTATCTGTTCTTCTCTACCGTGTTCCACAATGACGAAATATCTCTTACGATGCTGTGGACCTTATTCCTGGTAAGCGTCTTGGCCACCCTCATCCAGGGAGTATGCTTTTCCAACTGGATTTTTAAAAAACTGCGGTACACCTGGCGCAGTTTGCTGTTTATCGCCCTGTTCCTGCCCACGCTGACGCTGATGGCCTGGCAGGCGGATTGGTTCCCCATGGATCAGGCAGGCGCGTGGGCTGTGTTCATTGGCATGTTCTTCCTGACCTTCATCGTCATGACCATCGGATTCGACATCTATTTCCGCATTACCGGTAGGAAGTATGACGGAATGCTGGGCCAGTACCGGAAGCAGAAGGAAGAAAAGAGCGAATAGTGGCGGGAGGGCCGTGCACGGCCCTCCTTTTCCTCTTGCTTCTCCCCCGCCGCCGTATTATAATAGTGGCAGGAACTATACGCCAAGGAGGAGCGCATATGGAGCTGTTGTATTGGTTTGAGTCCATCCGGACCCCAGTGATGGACATGTTCATGTCCCTGGTAACACACCTCGGGGAAGAAACCTTCTTTATGGTAGGCGCGCTGTTCGTGTTCTGGTGCGTCGACAAACAGAAGGGTTACTATCTGCTGAGCGTTGGATTTGTGGGTACCCTCATCAACCAGTGGCTGAAAATAATCTGCCGGGTACCCCGCCCCTGGATCAGGGACCCGAATTTCACCATTGTCAAGTCCGCCCAGGCCGAAGCCACCGGCTACAGCTTCCCCAGCGGTCATACCCAGACCGCTGTCGGCTTCTTTGGCGGCGTGGCAAGATTTACAGGCCGGTGGTGGCTTCGGATCATCTGCATCGTAGTTCTGCTGCTGGTTTCCGTTTCCCGGATGTATCTGGGGGTACATACTCCGGCGGATGTAGGCGTGTCCTTTGCGACAGCGGCAGTACTGGTGTTCGTCCTGTATCCGCTGATTGAGAGCACACTGTGGTTTCCCAACCGGATTTATCTCATTCTTGGTGGAATGCTTGCGTTCAGTCTGGCTTTTGTGGGGTACATGGAGTTCTTCCCCTTCCCTGCCGGGATCGATCCGGACAACTTTGCCCATGCGGTTAAAAACGCCTACAGCATGGCCGGGGCTGTAGGGGGTATGCTGGTGGTCTGCGTATTTGACAACAGGCTGCTGCAATTCCCCAACCGCGCTCCCTGGTGGGGGCAGGCCGTGAAGCTGTTGGGCGGTCTGGCGCTTGTCGTTCTGGTAAAGAGCCTTCTGAAAGCACCCCTGCTGGGACTGCTTGGCGGTCATGAGGCCTCTCATGCGGTTCGCTACTTCTTGGTGGTCCTTACGGCGGGATGTCTCTGGCCCATGACGTTCCGATTTTTTGAGCGGTACTCCCGCTGAGTAACAGCCGCCCCCTTCCGCATATGCGGAAGGGGGCGGCTGTTACTGAAGAACGTGGTCTTTGCCGTTATTCTTTCCATATCAAAGCAATGGCCTGCGCGGACATGCCGGAACCGTCGCCGGTAAAGCCCAGACGCTCCTCCGTTGTGGCCTTAACGCTTACAAAGTCAGGACTGATTTCCAAATCAGACGCAATATTTTCCCGCATTTGGGCAATATACGGCGCAATTTTGGGCTTTTGCGCAATCAGAGTCATATCCACATTGCCGATGGCAAATCCATGTGCCGCAAGGACGCGCCGGACCTCCCGCAGGAGGACACGGCTGTCCGCGCCCCGGTACCGTTCATCGCAGTCCGGAAACAAGCGGCCGATGTCCCCCAGCGCCGCCGCCCCCAGCAGGGCGTCCATCAGCGCATGCAGGAGTACATCCGCATCGGAGTGGCCCAGCAATCCCTTCTCCCAAGGAATGGCGACCCCTCCCAGGATCAGCGGACGGCCCTCCGTCAGCCGGTGG
>CAMSIF010000067.1 GCA_947058885.1 uncultured Clostridia bacterium | reverse complement strand
ACACAACCGCGGACACTCTTTCCCTACACGACGCTCTTCCGATCTCCTCACGCCCGCTCTGGATTTTAAGAGAAAGAGAAAGAAAGAGAGAGAAAATAAACATATATGAAGGGGCGTATACCCCGGAAGCGCGGGTTACCGGCCAAATCCACTGCCGAAAAATTCCTCAAAAAAGTCATCCATGTTGCCGTAGTTGTCCTGCTGGCTGCTGGGGGCGGGCTGGGAAGTTTGCTCCTCCTGGGGTTTTTCCGTAGTGCTGCCGAAGGTCAGTTCCGCAGTCATGACCTGGCCGCCCCGGACAAAGGTAACCGTGGTAGTGTCCCCGGCGCGGTAGCTCTTGCTGCCCATGGCGCTGGTGACGTCGGCCTGGGAGGTGATGGTGGTGGTGCCAATCATAGTGATGACATCCCCAACCTGGAGGCCCGCTCTGGCGGCGGGACCGCCCTCCACAACCTCCGCCAGATATGCGCCGCTGCGCACGCCGGTATCGGGATAGTAGGCCGCGTCGGCAACGGACACGCCCATATAGGCCTTAGAGGTGACCTGGCCGTTTTCGATGATATCCTTAATCATGCTGAGTACGTCGTCAATGGGAATCGCAAACCCCAAACCTTCCACAGACGCGCTGGAGGAGCCGGAGTTATTGCTGCTGTACTTGGCAGAGACAATGCCTACCACTTCGCCGTAGATGTTGAAGAGGGGGCCGCCGGAGTTGCCGGAGTTGACGGCGGCGGTGACCTGAATCATGTTAAAGGGGGTGTTGTCCACCGTAATCTCCCGGTTGAGACAGGAGACAATGCCCTCGCTCATGGAGAAGGTCAGCTCGCCCAGGGGGTTGCCGATGGCGACCACCTCGTCGCCGACTTGGAGACCGGAGGAGGAGCCCAGGACCACAGGCTGAAGTTCATCCTCGCCGGGGTCCACCTTGATGACGGCGATATCGTAGTCCGGGTCTCCGCCAACAATTTGTGCGGGATAGGTTTTTCCGTTATTCAGGGTGACCTCCACGCTGGTGCCGCCGCCTACCACATGATAGTTGGTGACAATATAGCCGTCCTTGCTGATAATGAAGCCGCTGCCGGAACTGGCGGTCTGAACCTGGCGGCCGAAGAAGTTGTACCCCTGGGAGACGGAGATGACGTTGATGCTGACAGAGCTGTCCACATTGGCCTGATAAATCTGCGGATATGTCAGGCGGTCCTTGCCGGTGACGCTGACCGTTTCCACCTCGGGAAGCTGGCGGTCGCTGAGATAGAGCTGGGTTTCGCCGCCGCTGTTAAAGTGGTCCCGGACCAGCCAGCCCACACCGAAGGAGCTGCCCAGCAGCAGGGCCCCGCACAGGACTCCCGCCACAATCCGCTTGCCCATGCCGGTTTTTGGCTTTTGGGGCGCGGCGGGCTCCAGAGTGGGGACAGGCTCGCCGCCGGGGCGGTAGGTGTAGTGGTATTCATATCTGCTTCTATCGTTGTTATTTTCACTGTTATACATTGGGAATTCCCTCCTGATAAGCGCCTCCGCCGGGCGGAGGTTGTTTTTTGTTGATGGTGTTAGGATACAGAGTATTTATGTCCAGAATATGAAGAAATTTCGCAAAGATTATAAACAAACCTGAAATAGTCTGTGAATACAGGAGTTTCCTGAAAAGGGGCTGAAATACAGCTGAAAAAAGACTGAAAAATGCAGCGGGACGGACTTGCGAAAGTCCGTCCCGCTGCCATAACAGCAGCATCACGGTTCCCGGTACAACGTCGTGACAGGGCTGTCTGTCTGCAATCCCCCGACGCCTTCCGTGACGTAGAGCGTACCGCTGGAGGTGAGCAGAACCATATCAAAATCAACCCCGGCATCCCGCCAGTATGGAATGGCGGCCTCCAGACCCATACTATAGAGGGCGGTAGAGAGGATGTCCGCCAGGACGCCGTCCGCCGAGATAACTGTAGCGGAGGCCAAATCTGTCTCTACGGGATATCCGGTAGAGGGGCTGAGGATATGGCTGTAGGTCCTGCCGTTTTCCTCAAAATACCGCTCGTAGCCGCCGGAGGTGACCACCGCCCGGTCCGCGGTCTCGAAGACCGCCAGGGGGGTTCCCCGGGGGGCGTTGGGGTCCTGAATGCCGATGCGCCAGGGGGAGCCGCCGGGCTTCACGCCAAACGTCTGGACATTTCCGCCCAGAGAAACCATACCGGCGGTTACGCCGCAGGTCTGAAAAATTTCCATAAGCCTGGAGGAGGCGTAGCCTTTGGCGATACCGCCAAAATCCATTTGCTGGTCCTCCGCCAGCGTGAGGACGCCGCCGCTGAACTGGACCAGGGAAGCGTCTATCAGGGGGAGAATATCCGCAATTTCCTTCTCCTCCGGTACGCGGCAGTTCCGCGCCGGGAACCCCCACAGCTCCATCAGAGGATAAATAGTAAAGTCAAATATTCCGCCGGTGGAATGATAGGCATCCAGGGAAGCGGAAATCAGCCGTCCCACATCCTCGGAAACTGTCCCGCCCCCCTCGCGGTTGAGACGGGAAACCTCGCTGTCCGGGTTTCCGGTGGAGAGCAAATCGTCCAGCCGGTGGATTTCCTCCTCCGCCTTGTCCAGGGCCGCCTCGCCGCCGGGACCCCAGACAGTGAATTCCATAATTGTGTCCATAGCAAAAATCTGTCTGCTGTGGACCGTTTCCTGACGGACGCAGCCTGTCAGAAGCCACAGAGATAGGAGACAGAGCGTCCCAATACAGCCTCTTTTCACAGCTTCCCTCAAAAGCAGCGCATACGCTTGCGCTGGACTTCCTCCATGGTTTTCAGCAGCAGGGGGATGTCGATAGGCTTAGCCAGGTGGGCATCCATGCCGCACTCCATGGAAGTCCGCACGTCGCTTTCAAAAACGTTTGCCGAAAGCGCGATAATGGGAATCCCGGCCAGCGCTGGATTTTCCAGTTTCCGGATGGTTCTGGCGGCCTGCCAGCCGTCCATAAAGGGCATCTGGATATCCATGAGAATGAGGTCGTAGTATCCGGGACGAGAGCCCTCCACCATTTCCACAGCAATCCTGCCGTCGGCGGCGCTCTCGATGGTAAAGCCCAGCTCCTGAAGCAGTTCGGTTTCTATTTCCTGGTTAATCTCGTTGTCCTCCACCAGCAGGATTGTTTTGCCCGCAGGGGCGGGGGCGGCGTTGTCCGCGGCGGAGGTCTGGAGGGTTTCGGGGCGCACGTGGAAATGGAAAGTAGCCACAAAGGTGCTGCCCTTGCCCACGCTGCTGCTGGCTTCTATGGTACCGCCCAGCAGGTCCACGATATTTTTAGCGATGGTGAGTCCCAAGCCGGTGCCGTGGATGCCGCTGAGGGTGGTATTTTTTTCCCGGGAAAACGGCTCAAAAATCCGGGATATGAAGTCTTTGTTAATGCCAATACCGGTATCCGCCACAGTAATTTGGTAGAGGGCGTAGTGGTTGGGGTGGAACTCCCGCTCTGAGACGGACATGAACACGCTTCCCCCGGGTTTAGTATAGGTGACGGCGTTGTTGGCCAAGTAGAGAACCAGCTGCTTGAGCTTAGCCTCGTCGCTGTAGATAATGCGGTGCTCCAGTCCGGAGCAGTCCAGGGAAAACTGAATGTCCTTCTCTTCGGCGTGGGGGTGGAGAAACTCATAGACTTCCTCCATAACGCCCCTGATATCGCACTCATCCTCCGCCGAGTGGGCCTCTCTGGACTCTGACCACGCGATTTCCAGCACCTTGTCGATGAGGTCCAGCAGCTGTCTGCTGGAGGCCTCCACCTTTTCCAGATAGCCCCGGAGGACTGCGGCGTTATTGAGATTTTTTTTCGCCAGAGCCGTAAACCCGAAAATGGCGTTAAGCGGTGTGCGCATGTCGTGGGACATGTTGGATAGGAAGGTGTTTTTGGCGACAATGGCAAGCTTCGCGTTGTTGAGCGCGCCGGCCATCAGCTGCTTCTGTTCAATTTCATGCTGGACCTCCTCGTCCATCCGGCGGCATCCAAGAACAATTTGAGAGATATCCTTGCCGCCGACGTTGACGAAGCGGAGCTGAAGATACTGCATCTGTCCGTTTTCTATAGCGCGGTAGTTGACATAGAAAGTGGGGTTGCCGGTCAGCTCCCTGCGAATATAGTCCGGCGAGCAGGCCTGTATTAGGAGTTCCCGGTCTTCCGGATGAGCCCAGGTGCGGGCGTACTCCGCCATATACTCCCTGAACGGGCGCGTTTGAGCGTCCTCACTGAATTGCAGCTGCGTGCGGCTGCTGAGCCGGTAGGGGAAGATGGTGTCCTCCGTCAAATCCACATAAAGGATGGACTCATAATTGACGCTAAGCCCCTCAATGACCTCCAGACGGCGCAGGTGCTCCTGCTTAATCTGACTGCGCTCCTCTTTGTACTCCTGAATCAACGCCTGAAGCTGCCGCTCCCGCTGGGTCTCCTCCGCCTGCCGGCGGTTCCTCTTGTCTGTGGCGTCGCTTAAGAAAACATAGAAGCTGTTCCCGGCGGTCTTGCTGCGGACAAAGTGCCCGTGGTCCTCAATCCAACGGACGGCCCCATCCTTCCGAATGATGCGGTACTCCACATAGTCCAGGTCAAACCGGCTTTCGGAGACTTGTTCCCAGATGCTTCTCTCCACTTCCGCGAAATCATCCGGGTGAACCATCCCCCGGAAGGAATTCCCGGTGAGCTCCCGAAATTCCCGCATAGTGTCACACTGATAAATTTGGAGAAGGGCCTTGTTTGCGTAAACGATAGTTTGCTCCTCATCTGCGAGGTAAATGAGAAATCCGCCGGGCATTTCATCCATGAATCTCATGATATTTAAGGCCGCCCGGACGTCCTGGGAATCTGGCAGGCAGAGCGATTCCACAACCCCGCCGTTTTCTATCAGCTGGTCGATTTGAATATGGTTTGCCTGAAGGAGGTCCAATAGTTCCAGGATTTGCTCCACCAGACTGAATTCTTTATGATTTTGACCGCCCATAGCAACACCCTTTCTTACCGTTCTGCAAACAGATTCGCGGGAAAATATTTGCCGTGCCAGCGCTTTTACTGGGATAGTATAGCACAATATATTCGCTGTGTCGAGAGCAAGTTGTGTACAACTCCAACAGACGCGGTTAGTCTGTTGAAATACGCAGAAAATTCACGCTTTACCTTTTCCGGTTTTTTTGCTATAATAGTCTAGTTATTTTGGAGTCTTGCACCCTTCCGCGCCTGCGGAAGCTGGACAAGCACTCCCATAGAGAGGGGGGATACCCCAATGAAATACGCCAAATGGTGCGGCGGCTGCTACAGCCAGGACGCCGCCAGAGCTCTGGAAGCGGCTGGTTATCCCCGTCTGCTCTCCTCCGTGCTGGCGGCGCGCGGGGTGTCCACCCCGGAGGAGGCCGCCGTATTCCTGGACCGGGAGCGGAGCCTGACCCACTCCCCCATGCTTATGAAGGACATGGATAGGGCTGTAGCGCGTATCAACCGGGCCCTGGCGGACCAAGAGCGTATGGCCGTGTTCGGAGACTACGACGTAGACGGAATCACCGCCACAGTCCTGCTGGTAGATTTCCTGCGCTCACGCGGCGCGGACTGCCTGAAATATATTCCCCGCCGGGTGGAGGACGGCTACGGCCTGGGCCGGGACGCCCTGCGCGCCCTTCGGGACAAGGGAGTAACCCTGGTCATTACCGTGGACTGCGGCATTACCGGAGTGGAGGAGGCCGCCTTTGCCCGGGAAATCGGCCTGGATCTGGTGGTTACGGACCACCACGAGTGTAAGGACACCCTCCCGGACGCCGTGGCGGTAGTGGACCCCCGGCGTTCGGACTGCCCCTACCCCTTCAAGCATTTGGCGGGGGTTGGCGTGGCGTTGAAGCTGGCCCTGGCTCTGGGAGAGGGCCGGGAGGAGCCCATTTTTGCCCGCTACTGCACCCTGGCCGCCATCGGCACCGTGGCGGATGTTATGCAGATGACCGGGGAGAACCGTACCATCGTCCACCGGGGGCTGGAGGCCATCGGCGGCACGGACTTCCTGGGCTTGCAGGCCCTTTTGCGGGAGACGGGCCTTTACGACAAGGAGATTACCTCCACGCAGATTGGCTTTATCCTGGCCCCCCGCATCAACGCCGCCGGACGCATGGGAGAGGCGGAATTGGCGGCGGACCTGCTGCTGACGGACGACCCCCGCGAGGCGGAATTTCTGGCCCAGCAGCTCTGCGGCCTAAACAGGGAACGGCAGGCGGTGGAACAGGAAATCTATGCCGAGGCCTTGGAGCGCATTGAGCTTCTGCCGGACCGGGAACGCTGCGCCCTGGTCCTCTCCAGCGACGTCTGGCATCAGGGCGTAGTTGGTATCGTCGCCTCCCGTCTGAGTGAAAAATACTCCTGCCCCAGTTTCATGATACGCCTGCAAAACGGCATGGGCAAAGGTTCCTGCCGCAGTTACGGCGGCTTCAACCTCTTCGCCGCCCTCGAGAGCTGTTCCGACCTGCTGGTGGATTTTGGAGGCCATGAGCTGGCCGCAGGGTTCAACATCCGGGAGGAGGACATCCCCGCCTTCCGCCGCCGGATTAACCGTTGCGTGCGCGCCTACTGCAACGGCGTGGTCCCAGTCTCCTCCCTGGACGTGGACGTGGCGGTGTGCCCGGAGGACATCACCCTGGAGGAGATGGACCAGCTGAACCGCCTGGAACCCTACGGCGCGGGGAATGACCGGCCTGTGTTCGCCCTCTTGGGGGCCCGGCTGGAAAGCCTGCAGAGCGTGGGACAGAACAGGCATCTGAAGCTGCGCTTGAGCAAAGGCGGCTTCTGCTTTGACGCCATCTTTTTCTCCACCACCGCCGCCGAGTGCGCTCTCACACCCGGGTCACGGGTGGACGCGGCGTTTTACCTGCAAATCAACGAGTTCCGTGGTTCCAGCAGCGTGCAGCTGCAAATGGTGGACCTGCGCCCCGCCCAGGACCCCAGCGGCCGCGAGCGGGAGTGCCTGGAGCTGCTGGAGCGTCTTACCGCCGGGGAGCCCCTCACCCGCCGGGAGGCCGTCCGCCTCCTGCCCGACCGGAATCAGTTCGCCGCCCTCTGGCGCGCCATCGAACGGGGTGAGCGGGAGGGACAGCCCCCCCAGGGCCGTCTGCCCACCCTCCGGCGTCTGGCGGGAGCGGTAGGCGGGGCGGAACCCTTCCTGCGGGCCGCGTTGGGCGTGGAGGTCTTCTTTGAACGGGAGCTAATCACCCTGGACCTCCGCGAGGATATGATGATAGTACACCCCAGGGAGGGCCGCAGGGCCGATCTGGAGCAGAGCGCTTATGTCCGCCGCCTGCGCCAGGTCCTGGGGCAAGACGAGAAGGGAGGCCGCTGACTATGGCTATGGTTACGGTAGAAGAGCGGTACGAGCATCTGGAGAAAACCATCCGGGGATATAATATTTCCGCCGACCTGGGCCAGATCCGCGCCGCCTACGAATATGCCCGGGAGTGCCACGGGTCCCAAATGCGCCGGGACGGCACCCCTTATATCACACACCCCATCCATGTGGCCCAAATTGTGGCCGAAATGCGTCTGGACAGCGAATCCATCATCGCCGCCCTGCTCCACGACTGCATTGAGGATACAGACAGCTCCTATGAGGACATCGCCCGCATGTTCAGCCCCACCATCGCCGATATTGTGGACGGCGTCACCAAGCTCACCCGGGTGAAATACACCACCATGGAAGAGGAGCAGATGGAGAACCTGCGCAAGATGCTCTTCGCCATGAGCAAGGACATCCGGGTCATTCTTATCAAAATCGCCGACCGTCTCCACAATATGCGCACCATGGAGTACCAGACCCCGGCCAAGCAGAAGAAAAAGGCCTTTGAAACCATGGAAATTTACGCCCCCATCGCCCACCGGCTCGGCTTAGCCCGGATGAAGTGGGAGCTGGAGGACTTGTCCCTGAAATACCTGGACCCGGTGGCCTTCGGCGAGATTGAGAAGACCTTGGCCGCCGTTACCGCCGAGCACAGCCGCTTTATGACTGAAATCCAGGAGGAAATCACAAGCCGCCTGGCCGATATGAAAATCGTCGAACCTACTGTCTACGGCAGGGTGAAGCACCCCTATAGCATTTACCGCAAAATGTACCTCCAGGAGAAAACCATAGATGAGCTCTATGACCTTTTTGCTTTTCGCGTGCTGGTGAACTCAGTATCCGACTGCTACAACGTCCTGGGGGTCATCCACGACATCTACAAGCCCATCCTGGGCCGCTTTAAGGACTATATCGCCACCCCCAAGCCCAATATGTACCAATCGCTCCACACCACGGTCATCGGCGACGACGGCATCCCCTTTGAGGTCCAAATCCGCACTTTTGAGATGCACGCCATCGCGGAATACGGCGTTGCCGCCCACTGGAAATACAAGCGCGGCCTCCATGGGGAGCACAACGAGGGCGCCTATGAATGGATTCGCCGCCTCCTGGAAAACCAGGAGGACACAGATGCGGAGGAGTTTATTCACTCCCTGAAAATCGACCTATTTGCCGACGAGGTCTTTGTCTTCACCCCCCGTGGAGACGTGGTCAACCTGCCCGTAGGTTCCACACCCATTGACTTCGCCTACTCCATTCACTCTGTCATTGGCAACACCATGGCCGGCGCCAGGGTCAATGGCCGCATTGTCGGTTTTGACTACCAGCTCAACACCGGCGATATTGTGGAAATCAACACCTCCAAGTCCGCTCGCGGCCCCAGCCGCGACTGGATCAAACTGGCCAAAAGCAGCGAAGCCCGCAGTAAAATCCGCCAGTGGTTCAAGCGGGAGCGGCGGGAGGAAAACGTGGCCCAGGGCCGCGCCGCTTTTGAGAGCGAACTCAAGCACGCGGGCCTGACCATGAGTCAGGTGACAGAATCCGGCGTGCTGCCAGGTATCCTTAAGCAGTCCGGCTTTCAGGTCCTGGACGACATGTATGCCGCCATCGGCTACGGCGGCTATACCGCCATCAAGGCCGTGAACCGTATCCGTAGTGAAATCCGCCAGCAGAGCAGAGCCGCCGCTATTGAGAAGGCGGTACAGGCGGCCGCTGCCGCAAAGGAGACTCAGGCGGGTAAGCCGGTTCTCCCCAAAAAAGTCAAAAGCGAAAAGGGTATCGTTGTGGAGGGCCTGTCTAACTGTTTGGTTAAGTTCTCCAAGTGCTGTACCCCGGTGCCGGGTGATGAGATTGCCGGTTTTATTACCCGCGGATACGGCGTCTCGGTCCATCGCAGAGACTGTCCCAATGCGGACCCGGAACGCCGTTCCCCCGCAGAACAGGGCCGTTGGATTAAGGTGTCCTGGAGCGATGACCTGCGGGAAACCTATTCCACCGCGCTGGAGGTGGTTTGCAAAGACCGTAATAATCTCTTGGTTGATGTCTCCACCGCCCTCAGTACCTGTAAAGTCTCCGTTACAGGGCTTAATTCCCACGCTACCGCAGATGGTTTTGCTATTTTTCATATTACGATATCTGTGACCGATTCTGTGCAGCTTGAACAAGTTATGAGAAAGATTCACCAGATTTCAGGGGTAATGAAAGTGAACCGGCCAGCAGGTTAATTCTTTGCCGCCCCCGGCGGCAAGGGGAATGCCTGCCAGCCCTTTGGCCCGGGCTCCCGCGCCCGGACGGCGGGTTACTTTGCCTACAGCGGCAAAGTAACCAAAACGCCGTTTAGGGGGCTGTCCGCCCCCTAAAAACCCCTCAGGATAACGCTTAAGGACACTTCCGGCGAAAATCAAGACGCGCGAATCCTCCGAACTACCCGCGCCTCTTTGCCGCCTTGGCGGTCCACCTACTCCGCCTGCCGGCCCCTCCGACCCGATAGACCCATCTCTATTATTTATTTAACGTAGCCGGAGGAAAAATATGGACACTAGTGGGATAAAATAGAAATGGTGTACATGAAATAATAGCTCCAAAACTACAAAAGGAATCAAACACATGAAAGCTGTTGTTACGCGCGTGCGCTCCGCTTCCGTGGAAATCAACGGGAAAATCAACGGAAATATCAACCAAGGCTACCTAGTCCTCCTAGCCGTCGGCCCCAACGACACAGAAGAGACCGCCACAAAACTTGCGGACAAAATCTGCAACCTTCGTATCTTTGAAGATGAAAACGGCAAAATGAACCGCAGCCTGGAACAGGTAGGCGGAAGCCTCCTGGTAGTCTCCCAGTTCACCCTCTACGCCGATACCTCCAGCCGCCGCCCAGGCTTTACCGGCGCGGCAAAACCGGACTTGGCAATTCCCCTCTACGAAAAATTCATGGCCCACTGCCGCGACCGGGGATTCCCCGTTCAGCATGGCGAATTCGGCGCGGACATGCAGGTATCCTCCGTCAACGATGGCCCCGTCACAATCCTCTTCGACACAGAACAATAAGCAGAAAGGAGACCGCCATGCTTTTTGACACCATACCCGTCGGCAGCTTGGAAACCAACTGTTACCTCATCGGAGACGAAACCCACCGCGTATGCGCTCTCATAGACCCCGGCGCGGAACCAGAAAAAATCCAAACTATGATTGCCAAAAGCGGCCTGAAACTGGAAAAAATCTTCCTAACCCACGGCCATTACGACCACATAGGCGCGGTTGCCGCTCTGGCGGAGTCTGCCCCAGAACTGACCGTCTACCTTCACCCAGCCGACGCCAACAAGGATGACCCCCGCCTCTTCCCTCCCCTCTCAGTCAAATGCAGCCACTACCGGGATGGCGATACCCTATCCCTAGGCGGTCTGACTGTCCAGGTCCTCCACACCCCCGGCCACTCCGCTGGAAGCGTCACCCTCCTCACGGAAGACTTGATGCTCTGCGGCGATACCCTCTTCGCCGGGTCCTGTGGTCGTGCGGACTTCCCCGACAGCAGCCCCCAGGACGAACTGACTTCCCTCGCCCGCCTAGCCCGCCTGGACGGCGATTACAAAGTCTGTCCCGGCCATGGCCCCCTCTCCACCCTGGAGCACGAACGTCAAACCAACACCTACATGCGCTACGCCCTACGCCTATGAAGCTGATATTCAACGGCCACGACTACCGCTACGCCGTGGAGCAAAGCCTGCTGGCCTTTTTCCCAACAGAACGTCCTCTTTACGAGGGCGATGACCCCAACACGGCAACCGTCACCCTCACCATAGACCCTTCCCAGCGGCAGGCCGCCGCCGTCACAACCCTTTCAGTCGCAAACAAAACCGCCTGCGGCACCTCCCAAATTGACCTTCCCGAAACAGAGGACATATACGAACGTGAACGCCTCCTCCAACGCGCGGTAAAACTCAGCTTCTTCCAAGCGGCCCGTACCCTCACCGGCGTCACCCCCGCATGGGGAGCCCTCACCGGCATCCGTCCCGCCAAACTGGCGGCGGGCTTCCTGGAGGAAGGAAAAACCCCTCAGCACGTGGACCAAATCCTTCGTGACACATACTTTGTCTCCAGCCAACGCCGCCAGCTCTGCCTGGAATGCGCCCAAGCGGGCCTGGAGGCCAAACAAAACCTCCACCCCCAAGAAATCTCCCTCTATGTAGGCATCCCCTTCTGCCCCACCCGCTGCGCCTATTGCAGCTTTGTCAGCAACAGCGTAGAAAAGTCCTTCCACCTGGTAGAGCCCTACTTGGAGGCCTTACACGCCGAAATCTCCAGTGCGGCGAATTTGGTCAAAGAACTTGACCTGAAAATCAAGTCCTTCTACATGGGCGGCGGTACCCCCACCACCCTCACAGCGGACCAGATGGACCGCCTCCTGAATCATCTCCACAGCAGCTTCGATATGCGCGGAGCGGTAGAACTCACCGTGGAGGCAGGCCGTCCCGATACCATCACTGCCGAAAAACTTGCAGTCCTGCGCCGGAACGGCGCTACCCGTGTCAGTGTCAACCCCCAGTCCATGGAGGACAAAGTCCTCGCTGCCATCGGCCGCCGCCACACCGCCGCCAGTATCCGCGCCGCCATGGAGCTGGTGGACCAGGCCGGATTCCCTCACGTAAACATGGACCTCATCGCGGGCCTCCCCGAGGACTCCTCCGAGGGCTTCCGGCGCACCCTCGATGAAGTAATTTCCTTTGGCACAGACAATATCACCGTCCACACCCTCTCCCTGAAAA
>CAMSIF010000066.1 GCA_947058885.1 uncultured Clostridia bacterium | reverse complement strand
ACTATCCCGGAATGAGATAGTTGTGTTCTTTCACTCTTAACTAAATGACATTGCTCATTGGGGGAGCATATCAAAGCGTCCTGTCCTTTCTTTTTGAATGGGAATTTAGTTGAAAAACCGGCACTTACTTCGCCACGTTTTCGCAGAAGCTCATGAGGGCGATTGCCACTTCGGCGCGGGTAGCGCTCTCTCTGGGTTCCAGGGCGCCGCTGCTGCGGGCCTCCAGAACGCCGGATTCCACCGCCCAAGCCACTGCCTCAGCAGCATACGCATGAACGTCCGCGATATCGGTGCAGGCCGCGGCGGCCTCACCGCTGTTCTCCACGCTGTACTCCATGTACTGGGCGTAGCGGTAGAGCATCGAGGCAAGCTGCTCGCGGGTGACCTCGCTCAGGGGGAGGAAGGTACCGTCGGCGTAACCGCCCACAATCTCCTTGGACGCGGCCCAGTTCACGGGACCGGCGAACCATCTCTCATCTCCCACGTCGCTGAAAACGCCCTGGGGAACATCAGGCTTACCCGCCAGATTGTAAAGAATCTGAGCCACCATGGCGCGGTTCAGGGAGCTCTCCGGCTCAAAACCGCCGTTGGTGCCGTTCATGAGGCCGTTTTCGTACACATAGGCCACGGCATCAAAGTAGGCGGCGTCCGCCTTCACGTCGGCGAAGGGCAGACCGGAGCTGGTGTTCTCTCCGCCGCTGGTCTTCACCGGACGGATGCAGTACTTGCCATCGGTGAGGTTCTCATCGCCGGGCTTATCCTTCAGCCGGATGACCCGCCACTGGCTGCTGTAGGAGGGATCTTCCTCATAAGCGGTCAGCACGATACGGGTGCCGTCGGCGGGCATAGCGTTATTCTCGGTGCCCATCACCAGCCCGGACGTCTTGTTGACAATCTGGCAGAAATAACCCTTGGTCCGCACCAGCTTCCAGAGCTGGGCGTCGTTTTCCTCATCCAGCGGGGCGGCCACAACGGGGGTGCCGGCCTCGCCGCTGCCGTCCTGGGGCATCAGGCACATCAGCTTTTCCGGCTCGTCAGGGAACTTGGCGGTGAAACGGTAGTAGCCGTCCTCGGTCTCGGTGACCTTCCAGCTCATGGCGTCGAAGTTATAATCATAGTCAGAGTTGGAGTAATCCCACCAGGTTGTAATGTTCCAGCCGTTTTCATACTGGCTGTCGTCATCCCAGCCGTACTGGACGCCGTTGGTTCCCAGATAGCTGTAAATCTTGAAATAGTGCTTATCCAGGTCGTAGTCCTCTGCGGGCAGGTTGGCCTCGTCGGGGTCAACGGGGTCCTGAATCTCCGGGGTCTCCGGCGGCGTGTCAACTACTGTCTCGTCCACGAACCTGGAGTAGTCCCAGCAATCCTCCGGCAGGAGTTCCATGGGATAGATGCTGGCAAAGAATTCATAGGTCTGGGGGTCGTAAATTTTCAGCTCTTCCTTGGTGTTGACATTGGTCTCATTGCCATTGCCCTCGTCGGTATTGAACCAGATGCCGGTCAGGCAGGCGAAGAACTCCTCCGCATTAGAGTTTGCGTAAGCGAAGGGCTCCCAAATACCGGTCAGCTTGGCGTGGATATAGGCGTCCTCATAGGCGCGGATGGAGTCGTGGATCTGAGAGATAGCGATGCCCTTGATAGCGTGACCGAACTCATGAATCAGCACGTTGTCCTGTAGCATCCGGCCCAGATAGAAGCCGCTGACCAGGCCGCCCAGGCCGTCGGCGGGGGCGGTGCCGGAAGCGACGCTGGCTCTGAACTCCGGCAGATACCAGACATTTTCATTCATGCCGGCAATACCGATAGCGGCGCCCGCTTCCCGCATCAGCTTGGCGATATCCTCTCTTGCGGAGAGCATAAAGTCCACAGTTTTCGCGGTCTGCTCCAGGTAGGCCTTATCGACGGTGCTGTCGCTCTTGATGACGATACCCTCCTCGGAGGTAACGGACTGGGTATAGAAGGCTTTGTATCCAAAGGAGGTGGAGGCTTCCTCGGGATTGACGCCCCACTTGGTGGCGATGTCGTCCTCGCCGTCGTTAACAATCTTCACCGTAATCTTGGCGTTCTCCGGGTCCGCCAGGCCGTTCTTCAGGTTCAGCTGGAGGCTGGTCATGTAGTCGCCCTTGCCGTCGTAGTAATTGGTAACGCCCCACTCGTCCTCTGTGACGGCGTTTCCGTTGACGGTAACAACGTAGTTATCCGTCAGCTCGCTGTTTGCCACAGGCATGGTCCACATGATTTCAATGTAATTTTCCTCAATAAGGCGGGCGGACTTGACCTCCGGCTTGGTATCGTCCTTCTGGGGCTGGGGGGCCTCGGTGACCTCCGCACCCTGCAAGACGGTCTTGTTATCCGTCAGGCAGACCACGCTCCACTGGCAGCTGGTCTCCGGCTTGGCGGACCACTCATACAGGGCGATATGTACGCCGTTAGCGGGCTCAGCGCCGTCCTCCAGGCCCAATACCAGGCCGGTTTCCCGGTGGATAATCTGGCAGTAGGTGTCATCCACCTTGCCGAACTTCCACATTTGGGCCACATTGCCCTCCTGATAGGGCGCGAGAGCCACCCGGGTACCCGGCGTAATGCCGTTGCCCATGGGGGTGATAGCCTGCCCGTCGCTTCTGTTGGTCAGGACGAACCACTCGCCGTCCACAGGGGTCAGCTTCCAGTTCAGGCGGGTATAGCTGGGATTCTCGGGGTTGCTGGAATAGTCAGACCACAGGCCGCACTCGTACCAGTCGATCTGGAATTTGCCGGAGTGCTCCAGGAGCTTGAAATACTCATTTTCAAAATCAAATTCATCCTCCGCCATCAGCGCCGCGCCGGTCAGGCCGTTGAGAACCATGACAAGAGCAAGCAGCAGGGCCAGTGTTTTATGCCTGAGATACTTCATATTTCCCTCTTCCTTTCATGAAATTTAAGATATGGGGGATGCGATGGGACAGCTTCCGCTCTCACCCTCCTTTCCCTGCGGCAGTCCGTCAACAGCCGCCGAAATCCTGCTCGGTGCGCTCGATAATCTCGTCCTGGAGCGGCTTATCCAGATTGCGGAAATAGTCGCTGTATCCGGCTACGCGGACGATTAGATCCCTGTACTCCTCCGGGTTTTTCTGGGCTTCCAGAAGAGTTTCCTTACAGACCACGTTGAACTGAATATGGTGTCCATCCATATCAAAATAGGTACGAATCAGGTTTGCCATATTGTCCAAGCCCTGCTCTCCGGCAACCACGGCGGGGGTAAACTTTTGGTTCAGCAGGGTTCCGCCGGTTTTGAGGTGGTCCATCTTAGCGCAGGATTTGATGACAGCGGTGGGTCCGTTGGTGTCTGCGCCCTTCTCCGGGGAGATACCCTCGCTTACCGGCTTATGGGCCAGGCGGCCGTTGGGGCTGGCGATCATCACGTCGCCGAAATAGACGTGGCAGGTGGTGGGAAGCATATCCACCCGGTACATGCCGCCCCGCATATTGGGCCTCGCGCTGACGTTATCTACGAAGTAGTTAAAGACTTTTTTCATGAGGCCGTCGGCGTAGTCGTCGTCGTTGCCGTACTTGGGCGTCTTGTCGCGGACGAGATGAAGAATTCTGTCGCAGTCCTCGAAATTGGCTTTCATGGCCGCCAGCAGTTCCTCCATGGTGAAGGTCTGCTTGTCGTACACATTGTACTTCACTGCGGACAGGCAGTCGGCGATGGTGCCGGTGCCCACGCCCTGGATAACGCTGGTATTGTAGCGGGCCCCGCCGGCGTTATAGTCTTTGCCGCTGGCGATGCAGTCGTTAGTGAGGATGGAGAGGAACGGCACGGGCATATACTTGGCGTACAGAGCCTCGATGACGTTGGAACCCCGTACCTTGATGTCGAGGAAATAGTTAATCTGGGTAATATAAGCCTCCCAAAGCTGGTCGAAGGTCTTAAAGTCCTTGGCCTCGCCGGTCTGGGGACCCAACTGTTTGCCTGTAACCTGGTCCACACCGTTGAAGAGGGTCAGCTCAAAGACCTTGGGCAGGTTGAAGTATCCCTGGAGGATATACGCCTCGTTGCCGAAGGCCCCGGTCTCAACGCAGCCGGAACAGCCGCCCTTCCGGGCGTCCTCCAGGCTCTTACCGGCGTTCATGAGCTCCTGGATGATGGCCTCGGTGTTGTAGAAGGCGGGCTGACCCCAGCCCTTGCTGGCCACCTCGCAGGCCCGTTTCAGGAACTTTCTGGGGTTTTTGCGGCTGATCTGCACGTTGGAGTTGGGCTGGACCAGCTGCATCTCGTCCATGCAGTCGAGGATGATGTAGGACACCTCGTTGACGCCGTCCTCGCCCTCGGGGGTGACGCCGCCGGTGTTGATATTGGCGAAATCGGTGTAGGTGCTGCTCTCCTTCAGGGTGATGCCCACCTTGGGAGGCGCGGGCTGGTTGTAGAACTTCACCCACAGGCACTCCATCAGCTCCAGGGCCTGATCCCGGGTGAGGATGCCAGCCTCGGTGTCCCGCTCATAGAAGGGGGCCAGGTGCTGGTCAAAATGACCCGGCGAATAGGCGTCCCAGGGGTTCAGCTCGGTGGTTACCGCCAGATGGGTGAACCAGTAGGTTTGAATCGCCTGATAGAAGGTCTCGGGCTTGTGGGCGGGCACCACGTCGCAGTTGGCGGCAATCTGGAGCAGCTCCTTTTTGCGCTGTTCATCGGCGCACTGGGCAGCCATCTCCCTGGCCAGCTCGCCGTAGCGTTTTCCGAGAATCATAATAGCGTCGCAGGCGATATACATGGCGTTCAGCTGGTCCCGGCGGTTGAGGGCTTCGGGATCGGTTTTGTAGTCCAGCTTGGCCAGGGCCTCCTTGATATCGTTCTGATAATCCAAGTAGCCCTTCTCATAGAGCTTAACGGAACCCACGGTATGTCCCGGGCCGCGCTGTTCCATGAACTCGGTGAAGATACCTGCCGCGTAGGCCTCCCGCCACTCCTCTGTCATACTGCTGAGGATTTTTTGGCGCATGGAGCGGCCCTCCCAGTAGGGGATAATCTTTTCCTCCTGGATTTTCAGGTCCTCCTCGGTGACCGTGAAGTTGACCACATCCCGGCCGTGCATATTGTGCATATCCTCCAGTGTGTGGCAGCACAGCTCCGGGAATGTGGGGGCGGACTGGGGGTGGTCCCCCTTCTCTCCCACGATAAGTTCGCCGTCTCCTATGTAGAGCTTCTTGTGGGAAAAGATGTGCTTGAGCGTCAGCGCGCGCAGTTCCGGGATGGACACCTTGCCCTCATACATCTGATAAGCCTCCGTCTCCAGAACGGCCCGCTCGATGTAGATGTGGGGCTGGGTCTCCACGCTCAGCTTCCGGAGTTTTTTGACACGGTCGTTCATGCCGCGCTCCTGCCTTCCTGCCATTGGTTTAACCTCCTATATGAATATTTAGAAAGCCGTTTTGCCTGAAAGTCTCCGCTGTCTGTTCCAGCCATTGCTGGCTGGGCGGGGCCATGCCGCCCTCGTCGTAACACCGGCCCAGCTTATCGTACTTCCCGCCGCCGGTACCGTGATATTTCAGCAGGTTGACCCGGTAAACGCTGATCCGGTTATCCCGCAGAAAAGCGATAACGGCGCCGGTGTGCTGGTCCGTGGCGTTGACGCCCTCAATCAGGGGCAGGCGGATATTGATTTTGCCGCCGTCCGCGCTGAGGCGTTTCAGGTTTTCCAGAATCAGCCGGTTATCTACGCCGGTGTAGACTCTGTGCTTCTCCGAATCCATAAGCTTGATGTCATACAAAAATGTATCCGCGTAGGGAAGAACTCGCCGTATATGTTCATAGGGAACATGCCCGCAGGTATCAAAGTTGACGCTGAATCCCTTCTGGTGCAGCCGCCGGGCCAGTTCCTCGATGTAGTCCATATCCTGGGCCAGGACCTCGCCGCCGGAGAGGGTGACCCCTCCCCCGGACTGGTCGTAAAACATCCGGTCCTTTTCCAGCTCCCGCACCAGGTCTGGGATTTCATACTCCCGCCCCGCCAACTCCCGCGCGTTAAGCAGGCAGGCATCCAGACAGGTTCCGCACCCGGCGCAGAGGTCCCGCTCCAGGCGCATGGTCCCCGCCGCGCATACCACTGCCTTCTGGGGGCAGACCGCTGCGCAGGCTTTGCAGACTGCGCAGCGGTTGGCGTGGTACATCAGTTCTTTGCGGTACCGCTGGCTCTCGGGGTTATGGCACCAGAGGCAGGAGAGGGGACAGCCCTTAAAAAAAACCGTTGTACGAATGCCCTCACCGTCGTGAATAGAGTACTTCTGGATATTAAATACCAAAGGCATGCTCATGACATCCGCTCCCCCAACGATTTCATTTTAGTGAATTTCTCCTCCTCTTATTTTACTGCAATCCAGCCAATTGTCAACAACAAAATCTAATGAAGTTGTGCAATTTACAGTAATTTAACAGTCCTCCCACAGGTGAGCTGAAAACAATTTCATAAAAATGAAATTATCCCTGCCGCGTCACCCGCACTCTGCCGCCGCCCAGGGCGGTGACGGTAATCCCATCTCGGCTGGCGGACTGGCCTTCCCGCAGGAGGCCGTCCGGCTCGGAACGGCTGAGACGCAGATATTTTTCCTCCTCCGGCGGGATCACGGTAAGGCAGCCCATGCCGCCGTTGACGGTGGCGTCCAGGCGGTAGAAAAGGAGGCCTTCCTCCGGCAGCGCCTCGTCCAGCCCCAGAGGTTTGCGATACTCCACCGCGTACCCGTGGTAACGGTCCAGGGGAATCATCACCAGTTTCAGTCCCTCCGCCGTCTCCACCGGCGTCAGGTCAAATTCGCCATCCTGCGGCGAGCAGGCCACTTGCTCATCATCAATCCAGCCCAGCCGCCACTTGCTGTAGGCCAGATAATCCGGCGCAAGGCCCTCAATCCAGCCCATCAAATCCCAAGTGCCGATGTGGGAGAAGCAGTCTGCGGCGCCCTCTGTCGCCTGATAGGTGTACAGGTCGGGCAGGCCCAGAATATGTCCGTTTTCATGGGCAAACAGCTTGCCCTTCCGGTGGTACATATCCGCGCCGAAGGTCACTACCAGTCCCACCTGCCCGGAGGCGCAGGAGACCGGCTCGCCTTTGCCCACCATAGTGGGAGAGTAGGGCACCGCGCTGTCGTGGACCGGTACGATGTACAAAATATCGTATTGGGAGTAGTCCACCACTCCGCAGGAAATGTCCATCGCGTCCTGAATATACGCTCCATGGGTTTCCCGGGTAGCGCCCCGCTCCAGGTTGTAATCCTGGTCATCCTTGGGCATGGTGAACCACTGGTCAAACAGCTCTACCTCCAGATTCAGCTTTCCATAAGATATCTGGCGGAATACCTCCAGGCCGTCCCGGGCCAGCAGGTCGTAATAGAAGGCAGGCTCTGGGTGCTGAGAGTCCGGCCCCTTCCGGTTGGGGAAGTCCACGCAGATAAAGGCGGCCTTCAGTTTAGAGCGGCTGTCAGCGGCCATCTGGTGGTCAATGGCGAAGCCGGAGTTGAGGTCCTCCAGCGGCGATCCCAGACGCATATTTCTGTCCTTCTCCAGAAGACTGGAAAAGCTGTGGAAATACCGCTCCCGCTCCTCCGGGGACAGCTTCAGCAGGGCCTCGAAGTTTTCAATGCTGATATACCCAGCCGAGAACAAAAGCTCCGTGTAGTCCCATTTGGTGAAGCCGTACTCCTTCTCCCAGCTGGTCAGCTTTTTCATTCCGTAGTAATAGCAGGTAAAGTAGCCGGGCATATTCTGGTGGGCCTGGACCTGCTTGCGGGCGGTGCCGTGGTCAAATCCCAGCTCCTCCTGATAGATTTTAATGACGTCTTCCAAGGCCGCCCCGTAGTAGAACATCATCAAATCCACATAAATGCGTACAGACGCGTGATGGCGGCGGTAGGCCACGAACAGCGGGAAAAACTGATCCTCCGCGAACAGGAACTCAAAGGCCCGTTCCGTGCGCAGGCAGGTACCCTCCAGCACAGGAATCAGCTTGGCGCCCAGCTTCACGGTCTCCGGGGTCTCGGCCATAGCGGTGCGCACATACTGGACGTGGTGGCCGGGATAGGCCTCGTGGAGGGCGTTAAGCTTAATCCAGCCGTCGGTAATATTCATGTAGTTGTGCTGGTTAAGGAACATCTGCCCCCGGTAGGGCTGGAGGCTGAAGTCCCCGCCCTCATAGCCGCCCCAGGGATAGGAATCCTTATAGCAGTCCGCCAGGGGGACGCATTTGCAGACCTCGTCGTCCGGCAGGCGGACGTACTCATGGGCAATGGCCCGGGTGCGTTTGAGGTATTTCTCCGCCCGGTAGAACATCTCCTCCGGGCTGTCGCAGGGTCCCGCGTAACGGAAGAGGATATCGTTGACCTCCACCATGCTTTTGGGGTCGTTCTCCGGGATATCCAGCCTCCGGGCGATTTGGAACACCTCCGCCCGGGTCTTCTCAATCTCCTCCTTGTGCCAGGCCAGAAGCTCGTCAAGGGAAACACCCAGCTTCTTCTTTAACAAAACCCGGTATTCCTCCGGATCCATCTTGACCGTCAGGCTCAGGTCATCCTTTTCCAGCTCTTCCTGGGATGCCGTCTCCCCTCCAGACAGTTCGCCCGCCATTCCCTCCAGAAGGCCGCACAGCCGCTCCAAGGCTTCCTCCAGCCTTTTGTGTTGGTCGATAGAGAAGGAGGGAAAGAACTCTTTCAGCCGCTTCCGGTCGGCCTCCACGGCCAGCTTTGTCCGAAGCAGTCCGTTGGCGGTTCCGGATAAATCGCCGTCCCCGGCCTGCGCCAGCGACAGGAAGCGGTCCCGGTTTTCCTCCAGCAGCGCCACCCGGTCTGTCAGGGTCTGGCAGCGTTCCTCGTCAAACCGCCGGTCACCACGGGAGATGTGCTGAAGGGTATAGGGGAAGCCCATATAGACGCCAGCCGGATGCCTGGGGGCCTCCTCCAGGGCGTACTCCAGTGAGTCCAGGAAATCCTTCAAATGGGATTTTACCAGGGCGTACACACCGTCGGGGGCCCCCAGGGCGTCCGCCCTGGCCCGCAAGCTCCGCCAGGTCTCCCACGCCTTATCCATATTCTCCTTGTCCGGGACAAAAAGCTCCTTCTCATAGCCGTTAGGACCTTGGATGTGGTAAGAAAGCATCGCGCAGTCCCGGTCCAGCTCCCGGTACTGCCTTGTCAGTTCTGGCTGTTCCATGAAAAAACCTCCTTAAAAAACGGCCCGGAAATCTCCGGGCCGCTAGTTGTATTCCGGTAAACGCCGCGCCCGCCCTTTAGGACGCGCTTTTGGCGAACCGCTCCATCTCTTGGTCCGAGAGATAGACTTGATGATTGTCGCTGACCCGCTGCATTTTCGGCTGCTCTTGGGGGTAGTTGTGAACCGACGGGTCGTAGGTCACATACCCGCGCCATTTCTCGAACCCGGGGTCCGGGACGGGAATGGCGGACAGCAGGGCTTTGGTGTAGGGGTGGACAGGGTTGGCGTAGAGCTCGCTGGGCAGCCCCTCCTCCACCAGCTTGCCCTTGTTCATAACGCCCACGTAGTCGGAGAAATATTTCACCACAGAGAGGTCGTGGGCAATAAACAGAATCGTGAGACCCAGTTCCTTTTTCAAATCGTTGAGCAGGTTCAGCACCTGGGCCTGAATGGACACATCCAGGGCGGAGACCGGCTCGTCAGCGATAATCAAGCTGGGTTTGGAGGCCAGGGTCCGGGCGATGCCGATGCGCTGCCGCTGGCCGCCGGAGAACTCGTGGGGATAACGGCTGAGGTGGTCCTCGCTGAGTCCCACCAGCTTAATCATCTCCAAGGCGCGGGCGTAGAGCTCATCCTCATTGGCCACCACCTTGTTAATCAGCAGGCCCTCTCCGATGATCTCTTTAATTGTCATACGGGGGTTCAGGGAGGAGATGGGGTCCTGGAAAATCATCTGAATTCCCTGGTGGACCAGCCTCTTATCCTCCGGACTCAGCTTGCCGGAGATAAGCTTGCCGTTGAAGTAAACCTCTCCCCCCGTAGGCTTATACAGGCGGATAATGGTCCGGCCTGTGGTGGTTTTTCCGCAGCCGGACTCCCCTACCAGACCGTAGGTCTGCCCGCGGGGAATTTTAAAGCTGACGTCGTCCACCGCCTTGACCACGACCTTGTTCCGGCCAACGCCGCTTTTAAAATGCTGCTGCAAGTGCCGGACGTCCAGCACAATGTCATTTTCCTTTTCCAGGTTAGCCACGGGCCATTTCCTCCTTCCGTTTCAGGCTGTTGGCAATCCGGCGTTCCAGCACCTTGGGCCGCTCCACCTTGGGGGCGGAGGGGTGCAGCATCCAGGTTGCCGCGTAGTGGGTATCGCTCACCTTGAACATGGGAGGCTCCTTCTCCTGGTCGATCTTCAGCGCCCAGGGGTTCCGCTCGGCAAAGGCGTCGCCCTCCGGCGGGCAGAGCATATTGGGCGGCGTGCCGTGGAGGGCGCTCAGCTCGTCGCCGGGCTCCAGGTCCATGTCCGGCATGGAGGCCATCAGGCTCCAGGTGTAGGGGTGCTGGGGGTCGTAGAAGATATCCTCCGCGGTACCGTACTCCACGATTTTTCCGGCGTACATAACCGCCACGCGGTCGGCCACGTGGGCCACGACGCCCAAATCGTGGGTAATAAAGATGGTAGAGACGCCGCTGCGCTTCTGCATCTCCCCGATAAGGGAGAGCACCTGGGCCTGGATGGTAACGTCCAGGGCCGTGGTGGGCTCGTCGCAGATAAGGATTTTAGGATTGGAGGCCAGGGCGATGGCGATAACGATACGCTGGCGCATACCGCCGGAGAAGTGGAAGGGGTACTGGTTGTACCGCTGTTCCGGCTCCGGAATACCCACCGCGCCCATCAGCTCAATACTGCGTTTTTTTGCCTCCGCCTTGGGCATCTTGTGGAGGATGGTAAAAATTTCGGAAATTTGCTTGCCCACCTTCTTGATGGGGTTGAGGGAGCTGAGGGGGTCCTGGAAAATCATAGCGATCTCCCGGCCCCGGATTTTCTCCCAGTCCTTTTCTTTCGCTTTGAGCAGGTCCTGGCCATTGTACATGGCCGTACCCTTCTCTATGGCGGCCGAGGGGCCCAGCAGGCCCATCAGCGTCTTGACCGTAACAGACTTTCCGGAGCCGGACTCGCCCACAATAGCCAGCGTCTCGCCCCGGTACAGGTCGAAGCTGCTGCTGCGGACCGCCTGCACGTTGCCTGCGTACGTGTGAAATGTGACAGTCAAATCCTTGACTTCCAGAATCTTATCCTTTTCCCCGCTCATCGGCAATGGCACATCCTTTCTATGATTTGGTTCCTCGCGCTCACTGCCTGAGCGACGGGTTGAAGGCATCCCGCAGGCCGTTGCCCAGCAGGTTGAAGGCCAGCATCAGAAGAACGATGATGATGCCCGGGAAGACCAGCTGGCTGGGGTAATCCAGCAGCACCTTCTGGCCGTCGCTCAGAAGCATACCGATGGAGGGGTTAGGCGCCTGTACGCCCAGGCCCAGATAGCTCAGTCCCGCCTCCTGGAACACCACGCTGGGTACCGACAGAGCGCAGCCGGTAATGATGGTGCCCACCGCGTTGGGCAGGATATGGCGGAACATCAGCCGCAGGTCGCTGGCGCCCATGGTCCGGGAGGCCAGCACGTATTCGCGGCCCTTATAGCGGTAGAACTGCATACGGACAGAGTTGGCGTTGCCCATCCATCCGGTCAGACAGAAGACCAGCACCAGAGGCAGTATGCCGGAACCGAACATCATAATCAGCAGGATGGTCAGGGGCAGGGACGGAATGTTCCACACCACGTCCATCAGACGCTGGATAATGAGGTCAATCCAGCCGCCGTAGTAACCGCAGACGGCGCCCACGATAAGACCGATGGTCAGGTTCACCGTCACCACCGCCAGGGCCAGCAGCAGGGAGACCCGGGTACCCTGCCAGAGGCGGGAGAAGATATCGCGGCCCAGGGTGTCGGTACCAAACCAGTAGTAGGTATCCGGCATTCCGTTGAGGCTGTACATATTCACCTTAACCCGATACATGATAGCCTTGCCGAAGGCGGACGAGGTTTCAAATTCGCCGTAGTTTTTCACGATATAGGGATCATAGGTCTCCAGGCTGGATTTTTTGATATCCATAGTCTGCGTACCGTCAAAGATGCCCAGCTTTTCCAGGCCGGGAATCCTGGGCGGCATGTTTTTCATTGACAAATCCTGCTCCAGATACGTATACCCGCTCATATACGGACCGACAATGGCCATCACCACAATCAAACCGACGATAACGGCGGCCACAACGGTGACCTTGTCGTGGAGGAAGCGGCGCAGCACGTCCTTGCCGTAAGAGACGGACTCCGTCTTGA
>CAMSIF010000065.1 GCA_947058885.1 uncultured Clostridia bacterium | reverse complement strand
TTAGGCGCAGACTTTATAGGAAAAAATCATGAGAATTTGATAATCCTCATTCCGGCCGTCTCCCCGGCCCAGCATCACCGCTGGTGAGGTCCGTTCTATGTCCACGGCCTGTTTTCCAAGCCCTAAGTCCGGCATACACTATTATGAAGTGTTTGGGCCAAACACTTCAATATTGCCCATGGGTGATGTTCTGATTGATGATGGGCCTCGCAATCTCGCCAACGGCTCCTACTTCCGTATTCTCTTTGACCAACCTCACAATCGAGACGTTATTTTATGGGACGGAAACAGGGCTCAGATAAAACGTAGGAAGTTTGAGGAGTATATTGATAGATGCAACGAAATTTAAGGCATTATATTGAAATCCGCCTTACTTTATGCTATAATAATTTGATATATCATGCTCCTGCCACAACAGAAAGGAGCATATATGCCAGCTAAACGCAAGGACAATACGGGTAGAACGCTCAAAACCGGTGAACGGAGAACCGTGTATAATTCATGGATATTAGGATGGACCTACGAGGCATGACAAGAAAATGCTATAGAGACCTATTTACGGTTCATGCTTCTCCAAGTATTGGTAACAGAGCTGTGGGTAAGATAAAGCCGTCAGACGTCCAGAAGATGTATCAGAGTGCAGCCGCCGAGAACTGCCGCAGGAACTCGTGAAGTTCCAATGCTTGATGAGGTGAAAGCTGCGCTGCTGCGGGAGAAATCGAACAAACAGCCGGAGAAAAAGTTCGTAATGAAAGGCTATTTAGGCTTTGTGTTCCTCAATAGTGCCGGTCAGGTCTATATTAATGCGCCGCAAGGAGTCTCAATTTTTTGTGGTATAAAATGAGACGACGCTTGTTTTGTATCAAAATTTATACCACTTGACCGTGTATTTATAAAAATTTTCGTAGAGATTCGTGCTACTGCAACCCACTAAACTTATTGAGCCGTAAGGATGAAACGGCTTATGTAGAGAGGCAGGTGGTCGTGTGTACCTAAAAGCACTGGAAATTCAGGGATTTAAGTCCTTTCCAGACAAAACTGTATTGAATTTTGGCGAGGACATCACCGCCATCGTGGGACCAAACGGCTCGGGAAAAAGCAATATTTCCGACGCCATTTGCTGGGTCATGGGGGAGCAGTCAGTGCGCAGCCTCCGGGGAAATAAAATGGAGGACGTCATTTTTGGCGGTACGGAAAAACGCGGCGCAGTGGGCTTCGCCCAGGTGACGCTGGTCCTGGACAACAGCAGCAATATCTTTCCCTCCGTAGGCAGCAGCGAGATTATGGTTACCCGCCGGTATTACCGCAGCGGGGAGAGCGAATACTATATCAATAAACAGTCCGTCCGCCTGCGCGACGTCAACGAGCTTTTTATGGACACCGGCCTGGGCCGGGAGGGCTACTCCATTATCGGACAGGGCCGGATTGACGAAATTCTTTCTCAGCGCAGCGCGGACCGGCGGGAGGTCTTTGAGGAGGCGGCGGGGATTTCCAAATACCGCCACCGCAAAGAGGAATCCCAGCGCAAGCTCCAGCGCACGGAAGAAAACCTGGTGCGCGTCAACGACAAAATCAGCGAGCTGGAGCTGCAAGTGACGCCCCTGCGGGACCAGGCGGAAAAAGCGCGGCGGTACCTGCTTTTGCGGGACGAACTGCGCGTCTTGGAGATTTCCATATGGATGGAGCGTCTGGAGGAAATCAAAATCGCCAAAAACCGCCTGCAAGCGGACTGCGCCGCCGCCAGAGAACGGCAGGAATCCGCGAAAGCACGCCTGGATGCCCTCTACGAGGAAAACGACCAATTCTCCCAACGAATGCAGGCCAACGATACCGAGCAGGAGCGGGTGCGGCAGGAGGCGGGCGGTCTGGAATCCCAGGCCAGAGACGAGGAAAACGCCGCCGCGCTGCTGCAAACCGATATCCAGCATAAGCAGGAGGCCATTCGGGAAATTGAGGAGGAGATGACCCGTCAGGACGGCCGCAGCCGGACCGCCCAGAAGGAAATCGAGGACCAAAAAAGCCGCCTGGCGGAAATCGAGGCCCAGACCGCCGCGCTGGAGCGGGAGCTGGACGAACTGCGGGAGAAGGTCCGGAACGCCGCCGCCAGCGCGGGAAACGCCGGGGATGAAATCCGCGCCCTACAGGCACGGGAGGCCATGGCAGGCGACGCGGCGGCAAGAGGCCGCGAACGGCTCAGCGCACTCAGCGCGGGGCTGGAGCAGATGGCGGAACGCCAGCAGGCCGTCGCCCGGGAGCTGGACGCGGCGCGGTCCCAGAAGGAGACGGCGGAGAGAGACGCAAAAACAGTCCGCCGTTCGCTGGAAGACGCCGGGGACCAGGCAAACGCCGTTAAAAACGTGATTCAAGGCCACGTCCTGCGCATGGAGGGCCGGGAGAAGCGCGAGAAGGAAACCAGCGAAGCAAAAGTCCAGCTGGCTATGGAGCAAAACAACCTGGAATCCCGCATCAGACTTCTGGCGGAAATGGAAAAAGAGTACGAGGGCTTCAGTAAGGCGGTCCGGTCGGTTATGCGGGCGGCGGAGAGAAACGTCCTTCGCGGCGTTCACGGCCCGGTGGCAAGCCTGATGAAAACAGAGGGAATATACGCCGTAGCGATGGAGACAGCCCTTGGGGCCAGTATGCAGAATATTGTGGTGGACCGGGAGGAGGACGCAAAAGGAGCTATCTCCTACCTCAAGCAGCGGGACGGCGGACGGGCTACTTTCCTGCCGCTGACCGCCATTCAGGGCAGTGAACTCCAGGAGCACGGCGTGGAGGAGGAACCTGGATTCCTGGGCGTGGCCTCCCGGCTGGTATCCTACGAGAGCAAATATACGAATATTTTTCAGAATCTCCTGGGCCGGACAGTGGTGGTGGAGGACTTGGACTGCGGTATCGCCATGTCCCGGAAATACCAGCGCCGCTTTCGGATTGTCACCCTGGACGGCCAGGTTATCAACCGGGGCGGCTCCATGACCGGCGGCAGCGTGTCCCAAAGTGCGGGGGTGCTCTCCCGTGCCAACGAGCTGGAAAGCCTTCGCGCTGAGCGGAGCGTTTTGGCCCGGAAGCTGGCGGACGCCCAGCGGGAGTGGGAAGAGGCGGGCCGGGACCTGAAAGCCGCCCAATACGAGTTGCAGGTGGCGGAGAGCCAGCGGCGGACCGCCGAGGACGCTGTCTTGAAGCTCCAGGGGGAGGTCCGGCAGTGCGGCGCAGTGTTGGATGGTATCCGAAACAACCTGGAAAATCTGGAGGGCGAACGGGACGCGCTCGCCGCCCGCGTCGAGGACAGCCGCGCACAGATAAAGGCGGTCCAGGCGGCGGTAGAGGCGAAGGACCTGGAGGCGGCCTCCCTCCGGCGGGAGGTCCAAGAAAAATTGGCGGGACAGACGGACTTGCAGACCTATTCCAACCAGCTGAGCGGGGAGATGTCGGAACGGAAGGAGCGTCTGGCGGAGCTGCGGGCCACCCGCGCCGGGGCGCAGGAGAGCCTTGCCCGGCTGGAACAGACCGAACGGGATTTGGCGGGGGACCGGAGCCAGCGTCTGCGCCGCGCTGAGGAGTACCGCGCCGCCATTGAGGCGGCGGAGCAGGAGACCGGACAGCGCGTGGACGCGGCGGCTTCCCTCCGCCTGCGGGCCCAGGGCTGTCAGGACCGCCTCCGTCAGCTTCAGGACGCCAAGCTCCATTTGGAACAGGAGCGCACGGCAATGGGAGCGCGGCTTAAAGCCTGTAACGACGAGCTTCTGGACGCCGAACGGGAGGCAAGCCGTCTTGAACAGCGGCTGAATACTGGCGATATGGAAGAAAAGCAAATTCTGGATAAGCTCTGGGAAAGCTACGAGCTGAGCCACTCCGCCGCCATGGAGCAGCGGGTGGAGCTGGAATCCGCCGCCAAGGCGAACCGCCGCATCGGCGAACTGAAACGGGATATCAGCGGCCTGGGCAGCGTGAACGTCGGGGCTATCGAGCAGTTCGAGCTGGTCAACCAGCGTTACACCTACTTGGTCAGCCAGCGGGACGATGTTGAGCAGGCCAAGGGCGAGCTGCTGGGCGTTATCGCGGAGATTACCAAGGAGATGACCGCTATTTTTGCCGGACAGTTCCAGCTCATCAGCGACTCCTTCCAGGAGACCTTCGCGGAGCTTTTCGGCGGCGGGCAGGCCGCCCTGGAGCTGGACAATCCGGCGGATATTCTGGAATGCGGTATTGAGATTAAGGTGCAGCCCCCTGGCAAGACCCTCAAAACGCTGTCCCTGCTCTCCGGCGGGGAAAAAGCCTTTGTGGCCATCGCGCTGTACTTCGCCATTTTGAAGGTCCATCCTACCCCGTTCTGTGTTATGGACGAGATTGAGGCGGCGTTGGACGAGGCCAACGTGGTGCGGGTAGCACGGTATATGCGTTCCATTTCGGATAAAACCCAGTTTATCGTTATTACCCACCGCCGGGGTACCATGGAGGCGGCGGATATACTCTACGGCGTTACCATGCAGGAGAAGGGGGTCAGCAAGATGCTGATGATTAACCTCAACGAGGCGGCTGCGGAACTGGATATTGAATAGCAAATAGTAAGGAGAACGGACAATGGGCTTTTGGGACAAACTGAAAAAAATATACATGGGGGACGTGTTCGGCGCGGCGATCAGCGACGCGGACGAGGCGTTCTTCGACGACCTGGAGGAGATGCTTATTCTGGCGGACGTGGGTCTGGGCACCGCCACCGAGGCGGTGAAAGAGCTGCGCACGCGGATGATTGAGGAGAAAATCTCTGGACAGGAGCCGGTAAAGAAATGCCTGCGGGAAATTCTCGCCGGGAAACTCCGGATAGGCGACCCGGCGTTGAATCTCTCCACCCAGCCCTCGGTGGTGCTGATGGTAGGGGTCAACGGCGTGGGTAAGACCACTTCCATCGGTAAGCTGGCGAATTCCCTGCGCCTGCAAGGGAAACGCGTGCTGCTGTGCGCGGGAGACACCTTCCGCGCGGCGGCGGCGGACCAGCTGGAGGTGTGGTCCAACCGGGCCAGATGCGAAATCGTGCGCCAGAAAGAGGGGGCGGACCCCGGCGCGGTGCTGTTCGACGCGCTCCAGGCCGCCAAGGCTCGCGGCGTGGATGTGGTGCTCTGCGACACCGCCGGGCGGCTCCATAATAAGGCTAATCTTATGGCCGAACTGGCTAAATTACGGAAAATTGCCAGCCGGGAACTGCCGGAGGCGGCTTTGGAGGTTCTCCTGGTGCTGGACGCCACGACTGGGCAGAACGGCCTTATTCAGGCGAAGCAGTTCCAGGAGATTTCCGGCTGTACGGGGATTATCCTCACCAAGCTGGACGGCACCGCTAAGGGCGGTATTGTTATCGCTATCGCGCAGGAGCTGCAAGTGCCGGTGAAATTTGTGGGTCTGGGCGAGGGTATTAACGACATGCAGCCCTTTGACCCGGAGGCGTATGTGGAGGCGTTGATTTAACGGAGATTACAGAGGAGAGATATGATGACGCGTATTGACGGCAGAAAAGATAACGAACTGCGCCCGGTGAAAATGACAACCGGCTTTGTTGATTTCGCAGAGGGCAGCGTCCTCATTACGTGCGGCAGAACCAAGGTTCTCTGCTGCGCCAGCGTGGAGGAGGGGGCCCCGCGCCACGTGCCGGAGGGAACGGGGTGGATAACGGCGGAGTATTCCATGCTTCCCCGTGCCAACCGGGAACGTACCCGGCGGGATGTGAGCAAGCTGAAGCTGAGCCCCAGGTCGGCGGAAATTCAGCGGCTGATTGGCAGGAGCCTTCGGGCGGCGGCGGACCTGGCCGCGCTGGGGGAGCGGACCATTACGGTCGATTGCGACGTGCTCCAGGGGGACGGCGGAACCCGGACAGCCTCCGTCACCGGGGGATTTTTGGCCCTGGCCCTGGCCTGCCGGAAGCTGGTGGAGGACGGCGTGCTGGAGCAGAATCCTATCCGGCGTTTTGTCGCCGCCGTCTCGGCGGGGATTGTGGAGAATACGCCCCTGTTGGACCTGTGCTATGAGGAGGACAGCCGCGCTATGGTGGACCTCAACTGCGTGATGAATGAGAACGGGGAGCTGATTGAGCTCCAGGGGACCGGCGAGGGCAGGGGTTTCACCGTGGACGAACAGCGGGAGCTGGTCCGCCTGTGCGGGGACGGCATTATGGAATTGATTTCCAAACAGAAAGAAATATTGGGAGGTCATTTATAACATGAAATTCGTACTTGCGTCACAAAATAGACACAAACTTGAGGAGATGCAGGCTATTCTCTCCGCGCATGGGGTCGAAGTGGTTTTGCAGGCTGATTTGGGCCTTCACGTGGACGTGGAGGAGACAGGGGAGACTTTCGCGGCAAACGCGATGCTGAAGGCACGGGCAGTGATGGAGGCCAGCGGACTGCCCGCTATCGCGGATGATTCCGGCGTGTGCGTGGACGCGCTGAACGGCGCACCAGGGGTTTACTCCGCCAGATACGGCGGTCCGGAGCTGGATGACGCGGGCCGTTACCGCCTGCTCCTGGCAAACCTGCGGGGCGCAACCAGCCGCACGGCCCATTTTACCAGCTGTATTGCCTGCGTGTTCCCCAGCGGCGATACCATTGAGGCGGAGGGGATATGCCCGGGTACGATTGCTTTCGCCCCCCAGGGGACCGGCGGCTTCGGCTACGACCCTGTATTCTTTCTGCCGGAACTGCGTAAGACCTACGCTCAGCTGACACCGGATGAAAAGGCGGCGGTTTCTCACAGGGGAAAAGCGTTGGAGGTTTTTGACAAAAAGCTGCGGGAATACCTGAAAGGAAAAAATTGATGGAACTAACCAGTAAACAACGCGCTCAGCTGCGGGGCGTGGCAAATGGCATCGACACCATTGTCCATATCGGCAAGGATGGTATCACGGACAATTTGGTCAAGCAGGCCAACGACGCGCTGGAGGCCCGGGAAATTATCAAGTGCAAGGTGTTGGAAAACTCTCTTTTGACGGCCCGGGAAGCCTGCGGGGAATTGGCGAAGCGGACGAGAAGCGAGGAGGTGCAGGTGATTGGTACAAAGTTTGTGCTTTACCGCCAGCACTACGATAGAAGCAAGAGAAAAATCGAGCTGATTCGGGCAAAGAAATAGTCGTTTTCCTGCGAGAAGCGAGCGGTCGTTACCGTGCGGGAAGGTTGGAGGCCCAGGGCACTACAGAGCGAGATTAAAGTTCTTTTTGCCTACTTTTTCTTTCAAGAAAAAGTAGGTTGACAGGCGGGCCTGTTGTGTGGTACGCTTTACAGCTGTAGAATATAAGGGAAAAGAGGCATATCCTTGAAAATTGGAGTATATGGCGGAACTTTCAATCCTATCCATCTGGGGCATATGGAGGCGGCGCGGTTCGCTGTGGAATACTTTGGGCTGGAAAAGCTGTACCTGATTCCTGCCGGGATTCCGCCCCATAAGCAGCTGGGGCCAGACGCGCCCTCCCCAGAGCAGCGCATGGAAATGGCGCGGCTGGCGGCGGAGGATATAGGCCCCGCAGTCCACGTCAGCGACGTGGAACTGCGCCGCAAGGGGAGGAGCTATACCTTGGATACCCTGCGGGAACTGAAAAAACACCACCCAGAAGACCAGCTCTACCTCCTCATGGGGACGGACATGTTCCTCAGCTTTCAGAACTGGCGGGAACCGGAAGAGCTGGCAAAGCTCTGTACGCTTTGCGCCTTCGGACGAAGCGAGGCGGATACGGAGGAGCTGTTTGCCATTCAGCGGGAACACCTTTCTAAAACTTTTGGGGCGGAGTGCGTTACTTTGACGCTGCCCCATATCACCGACATCTCCTCCACACAGCTTCGCGACCGGCTGCGCCGGGGAGAGGGCCGGGAGTTTTTGGCACCCGCCGTCTACGGCTATATCCTGCGCAAGGGGCTGTACAGCGTTCCAGAGGACCTGAAAAACCTGTCTCTGTCCAGCCTTCGGTGCGCCGCGCTCAGTATGCTTAAGCACACCCGTATTCCCCATGTGCTGGGGACCGAGGAAACCGCCGCCGCCCTGGCTCTGCGCTGGGGAGCGGACGAAACCGCCGCCCGCCGGGCCGCCCTGCTCCACGACTGTACAAAAAAATTTGACAGGGAACAACACGAGGCCGTTTGCCGTCTATATGATGTCAAGATGGACCGGGACGAGCGGGAAACGGAGAAGCTGCTCCACGCCATAACCGGCGCGGCGGTGGCGCGGAACGTTTTTGGCGTCAGCCGGGAGGAGGAGAGCGCCATCCGCTGGCACACCACCGGCAGGGCGGATATGTCCCTGCTGGAGAAAATCATTTATCTGGCGGACTACATCGAGCCTACCCGGGATTTCTGCGACCTGCGGGAGCTGCGGAAATTGGCCTTTGAGGATTTGGACCGGGCCATGCTTCTGGGATTGGATATGGCCGTAGAGGATTTGAGAGAGAAGGGAGCTCCTGTCCATTCTAACAGTGTGTGCGCGAGGGATTATCTGAAAGGAAAGCTGACATGAGCAGAACCAGAGGTAAACGGGAGGCCAGCGGCGGAGGCGGCTGGCACAGGGGGACCGAGGGCGACCCCTTCGCGGAAAACAGGCCCAAGACAAAGAAAACGCCAAAAGGAGAAAAGGAGTCCCTGCCCTGGCAGGCGTGGCCCCGGTGGAAGCAGGCCCTGACCATTGCCGGGTGCTGTATTGCACTGCTGGCGGCGGCGGGCGCGGGGTGGTGGTTTCTGAACGTGCGGGCTCCGGACGTCAGCAAAAACAACCGGCCCGGGGTTACGGACAACAATCCCAACCAAACCGCCGGCGGCGAGAAGGACCAAAACAGCCCTGCGGGCCGTAAGGAGGACTATTTTACGTTCCTCCTCATTGGGCGGGATACCGCTGGCGGCGGCAATACGGATACGATGATTCTGGTGTCCTACGATGTGCCGAACAAACAAATCAACATGATGAGTATCCCCCGGGATACCGCCGTAAACGTCTCTTGGAGTACCAAGAAGCTTAACAGCGTATACAACGCCAAGGAATCCAGCGGCGGCGGCCTGGAAGGGCTGAAAAAACACGTGGCCTACCTCACCGGCGTAATGCCGGATTTCCATGTCATCATTGAATGGAAGGCGGTGGGGGAAATCGTGGACGCGGTGAACGGGGTGGAGTTTGACGTACCCCGGAATATGAACTACGACGATCCCTACCAGGATTTGCATATCCATCTCAATAAAGGCCTCCAGACCCTGGACGGCCAGCAGGCTATGGGAATGCTTCGCTACCGCAAGGACAACAAGGATAAAAACGGCGTCATACGCGGCTACGACGATATTGGCCGGATGAACACCCAGCGGGATTTCCTTAAGGCGATGGCGAAAAAAGTCTTGCAGTTGGGTAATATTACGAAAATTGGAGATTTTATTAAAATCTTTATGGAAAACGTGGAGACGGATTTGAAGCTCAGCGACTTGATGTGGTTTGCCACCCAGGCCATGAGCGTAGACGTCAACTCCATGCAGTCCAGCACCCTGCCCTATATCGACGTGGGCCGTTACCGGGGCGGCGACTATTTGCTGCCCAACGGAGAGGAGATTGTACCCCTGGTCAACGAGCAGTTCAACCCTTATAACCGGGATATCACCCTCAGCGACCTGCAAATCCTGGTGCGCAACCAGGACGGCTCCTGCTCCGTCACCAGCGGACGGCTGCTGGACGAGAACTGGGGAAGGCCCGTCTCCGGTACGAATGCCGGAACCACCGGCGGCGGCGTAACCACCACGGACCCCACCGGCGTTACGGCGGACCCCAACCCGCCCAGCGGGTCTGACGAATCCGGCGAGCCGTCCGGAGAAGAGGAGATTATAAAACCCAGCGGCGGAAATACCACGACGAATCCTGACACAACCGGGGACGAGACCACGGATAAAGACCCGGGTCCGGATTCCGACGCGAATCCCAATCCGGACCCCGAACCCAATCCAGATCCGGAACCTAGTCCCAATCCGGACCCCGAACCGGATCCTGATCCCGACCCCGAACCCACGCCTGACCCCGAACCCACGCCTGACCCGGAACCGGAACCCGACCCCGGTCCTGAGCCGGAAAATCCGGGATCAGATACGGAACCAGAACCCGAGTTTCCTCCAGAGGGCAGCGGGGTATAAGAGATATCCGGCGAAATTAGTCTAATATCCGAAAGGACAGAAAAAAATGGGCCGATATAGAGGCAGACGGGAAGCCCGCCTAAACCAGGAGGACCGGGCAGACAAGACATTGCGGGAAAGACTGGCTGAAGACCCCTTCGAGAACGCTCCGCCTATGGAAAATCCCTTCGCGCAGGACGGGCCGGTAAAACCGGCGCTGTCCGTGCGTCTGCACCAGTTCTGGGATTCCGGCGGCGGAAAAATCCTGCTGGCGGCGGTATGCTGCGTTGGTATTTTGGCAGGAGCGGTGGCTCTGGCTCTGAGCTTGTGGATCAGACCGCCCGCGCTGCCTGATTCCAACAAAAACAATCCGCCCCAGACGTCCTCTATTTCGGACTCCGGGGAGAACAGCCAGCCAGCCGGTCCCACCGACGACGAGCTGTATCCTGACGACGGCTACGGCGGCGATATGCCTACGGTGTCCGGAAACCGGAAGGACGGGGTATACACCTTCCTGCTGGTGGGGACGGATATGGACGACGGCAATACGGACACTATTATGGTGGTCAGCTACGACACCGGGGAGCAGGATATCAATATTATGTCCATCCCTCGGGATACCATGGTCAATGAGAGCTGGGACCTGAAGAAGATTAACTCCGTCTACTCCCGCTACACCGACGGTATGGCCGCGCTGCAAAAGCGTGTCAAAACCCTTGTCGGTTTTATGCCCGACTTCTACGTGAAGGTGGATTTGAGCATGTTTGTGGAGCTGGTAGACCTCATTGGAGGCGTGGAGTTCGACGTGCCCCAGGATATGGACTACGACGACGACTACCAGGATTTGCACATTCACTTGAAAAAGGGTGTGCAGGTGCTGGACGGCGAGAGCGCGATGGAGCTGGTCCGGTTCCGCCGGTACAGCGAGGGCGATATCAAACGCGTGGAGGTCCAGCAGGCCTTTATGAAGGCGTTGATTAAGGAGTGCCTGAGCCTGAAGCACTGGGGCAAGGTGAAGGCCTATATCGACCTGGCGATGGACAATGTGCAGACTGACCTGGAATTTGGGTCCGTCGTTTGGTTTGCCTCCAATGTGCTGGGATTTAACGGCGAACCGGCGCTGAACATGAACGATGTGTACACCTGTACGCTCCCCGGCGACTACTGGGGGGGAACCTGGAGCCGCTCCACCCATCAGGAGCAGTCGTATGTAACCATCTACCCGAAGCAGGTGGTGGATTTGGTCAACGAGCGGTTCAACCCCTACGAGCAGCGGGTGACCACCTCCATGCTGGACGCCATGAGCATTCTCTCCAACGGGGACATCGCATCCTCTACCGGCAGTCTGCGGGACAATACCCATAATGGGGTGATGGCGGTTCGCCGGGGCGAGGCCTACTATGACGGGGACGGCAATCTGGTCTACGGCCAGCCCCCCCAGGAGGACAGCGGGCCGGAACAGGACGAGAACGGAAACTATTTTATTCTGGACGAGGATGGGAACATCGTCTATACGGACAAAGACGGTACGCCGCTGGATAATGAGCCCGATTTTCCCAGCGAGCCTGACAGCACGGACCAGCCCGGCGGCACAGACCGTCCGGGCAGCACGGAACCGCCGGACAGTACGGAGCCGGAGGACAGCGGCAGAAACGATACTTCCTCCACAGAGCCGGAGGAGGAAGACACCGAAGAACCAGAACCAGATGTAGACCCAGATACGAACGGAGAACCGGACGCAAACGGGAACCCGGAAGGCGGAGACAGCGGCATGGAGCTGCCGGACGAGCCTGCGGAACCGGACGATGATATTCCCGGCTGGCTGCTTCCGTAAATCAGGAGCCTAAAAAAATTGGAATAGAAAGTGAGGACGGCATATGTCACCGAAGGAGTTGGCGATTCTGGCGGCGAAGGCCCTGGACGCAAAAAAGGGCGAGGAAATCAAAATCATGGAGGTCACGGAGCTGACCACGCTGGCGGACTACTTCGTCATCTGCACCGGCAGCAGCAATACCCAGATTAACGCGCTGTGCGACGCGGTGGAGGAGAAGCTGGACACCGAGGGAAACGAGAAACCTTTGCACCGGGAGGGCCACCGCGGCGGCATTTGGGTCCTGCTGGACTACGGCTGTCTTGTGGTCCACGTGTTTAACAGCGAGGCCCGGGAGTTCTACTCCCTGGAACGCCTGTGGAGCGACGGCAAACCCCTGGACATGTCGGAAATTTTGACAGAAGCGTGAGAAGATCGGAAGAGCGTC
>CAMSIF010000064.1 GCA_947058885.1 uncultured Clostridia bacterium | reverse complement strand
TACACCTCTCTCCGGCAGCGGGGAGTCTCCCTGGTGGGCGGTACCGGCGGCGAGGGAAGAGTCTCCGCCAACGGCAGGGTCTACAAGGACGCCGTGGTCTACGGGCTGGTAAAAAATCTGAACGGCCGTGTGAAGACTTATAAAGAAAACATCTACCACCAGCTGGGGGATTACCGTTTCATCGCCTCCGACACGGACCGGGCCAATTACATTCTGGGCTCTTTGAACGGAAAACCCGCCAAGCAGGTTTACAAGAGCATCCTCCACGTGACGGACGAGGAAATCCTGACCCGTACCTTCCAGAATCCCTTCGGCAAGCTTAACGGAGACGATACCTGCATCATCTCCATCAAGGAGGTCAACGGCAACGCCCTGGCCTGCTTCCGCCAGGTCAACGACTCCGACGTTCTCCTTCTTCTGGAGCTGGGGGACTACAAGGCCATCACCAAGGAGACCATCCGTCAAATCTGCCAGGACTTCCCCCGGCGTTCCGCTGTCTTTTCGGTGAACTGCCTGTTTCGTTACAAGCTGTTTTCAGAGCACAGCTATATGCAGACCTACTTGCAGGAGATGGCCGCGCTGGGATGCCACGCCGGTTTTGTCGGATACGGCGAGCACTACAATAACCGCTTTGTGAACCAATCCATGACCTGCGTGGTATTTGAATAAGGGGGAAACGGCATGTTATTTGCGGGAAAAAACCGGCGGAAGCCGGACCACACGCAGGAGGAAAAAAGCCTTTATCCAATCCTGCATGTGGCGGAAAGTTTGAAGGAATACCAGAAGGAGCTGGTATATAAGGAAGTCGAGTCCCTGCGGGAGCTGGGCCAGGTGGGCGCGTCCTTTTCCGGCGTGCTGAAGGAGGCGGACCACTTTCAGTCCAAGCTGCAAGGCATGGGGGATTCCTTCACGGATATCAATCAGACGGCTGAACAGTTCGTCCAGGTTAGGAGCGGCATTGCGCGGACCGTTTCCGGCGCGCAGGGCCAGATGGAGGAGCTGGGCCAGATTTCCATGTGCGTGCAGCAGTCCTATGAGAAGATGACGGAGACTTTTGAGCAGCTGCAATCCGCCATCAATAGCATCCAGAACTGCATGGGAAAAATTGTGTCCATCGCGGACCAGACCAACATTCTTGCGATTAACGCCTCCATTGAGGCGGCGCGGGCCGGGGCCGAGGGCCGGGGCTTCGCGGTGGTGGCCGCCCAGGTGAAGGAGCTGGCGAAGGAAATCAAAATCCTGGCCGGGGAAGTGGACGCCGGCGTATGCGAAGTGGAAAACCGCGCCAACGAACTCAGCGGCAGCATTGAGAGTTCTCAGCAGACCTTGGGGCAGGGCGTAGATATCGTGAGCCGTACCGGCGAGAGCTTCCAGCAGATTACGGCGGCGGCGGAAGGGGCCGTGTCCGTACAGACGGAAATCGCCGGTGTAATCGCGTCCTCCCAGCAGGAACTGCAAACAATCTGCCAGTTCTTCGACCAGATTAAGGGCCAGTATCAGGAAGTGCTTAAGCATATTGACCGCGCCAGCCGTCTCGGCACGACCAAAAGCGCCATGTTCGAGGACATGGATAATATGATTTCTCAACTCCCGCCCCTGGTGCGGGATATGGAAAGCAACGGCTGAGGCCGCAGAAAACCGCCCGCAGATGGTGTCTGCGGGCGGTTTTTTTACAGAACTTTGGCCAGAAAGGATTGCAGGCGTTCGCTGCGGGGCGAGCCAAACAGCTCCTCCGGCGGGTTTTCCTCTACGATAACGCCGCCGTCCATAAAAATCACCCGGCTACCTACCTCCCGGGCAAAGCCCATCTCGTGGGTCACCACCACCATGGTCATGCCCTCGTGGGCCAGGTCTTTCATGACCTCCAGCACCTCCCCCACCATTTCCGGGTCCAGGGCGGACGTGGGCTCGTCAAAGAGCATCACCTCCGGCTCCATACACAGCGCCCGCACAATGGCAATCCGCTGCTTCTGTCCTCCGGAGAGCTGGCTGGGGTAGGCGCCTCCGCGATCCGCCAGTCCCACGCGCTTAAGAAGCCCCAGAGCTTTGGTCTCGGCCTCGCGTCTGCTCTTTTTCAGAAGTTTTATAGGCGCGAGGGTCATGTTTTCTAGGATCGTCATATGGGGGAAGAGGTTGAAGTGCTGGAATACCATCCCCATTTTCTGCCGGTGGAGATCAATGTTTACCTTTGGATCCGTGATGTCCACGCCGTCAAAGGTAATGCTGCCTCCGGTGGGCCGCTCCAGCAGGTTCAGACACCGCAGAAAAGTGGATTTCCCGGACCCGGAGGGCCCGATTACCACCACTACCTCCCCCTGGCGGATATCCGCCGAAACCCCGTCCAGGGCGTGAATACTGCCGCCGGAGAAGTGCATCTGCAAGTCCTTTACCTGAATCAAAACCTTACCGCTCACTGTTTCTCAGCCTCCTCTCCAGCTTTCCCACCAGCCAGGTGAAGAACATTACCATCGCCAGGTAAATCAACGCCACCGCGATGAGGGGCAAAAACGCGGAATAGGTGACGCTTCGGATGGTATTGCCCCCCATAGTCAGATCCCGGACCGTTACGTAGCCAGCCACGCTGGTCTCCTTCAGCAGTACGATAAATTCGTTGGCCAGGGAGGGCAGTACGTTCTTGAATGCCTGGGGGACGATGACGTACCGCATGGTCTGGACGTAGTTCAGGCCAAGAGACCGGCCCGCCTCAAACTGGCCCTGGTCGATGGACATGATTCCGGCCCGGAATATTTCCGCCACATATGCTCCGGAGTTGACGCCGAAAGCCAGAGTCGCCACCGCCACGCCGTTGCGGGAGGAGGCGAAGATTATGTAATACATAATCATCAGCTGCACCACCACCGGAGTACCGCGAATGACGGTCAGATAAACCCGGCAGATCAAATCCGCCAGTCGCAGAAAAAACCGCCCCATACCCCAGGTCTCGCCGATGGTCTTGTCGTAGGTGGAGCGGACGATTGCCACCACCACACCGATGACGATACCCAGCAGCACCGCCAGCAGCGTAATCTGCAAGGTGTTGGCAAGGCCGCTGGTGAGGAACCGCCACCGGTCTTCCTCTATGAAATTTATGTAAAATTGCCGTTTCAGATTTTCCCAGTCCATCCCTTCACTCCTCTCTTCGTTTAAAAGGGGGCGGCTTTCCTGCCGCCCCCTTACCGGTGATTACTGGTTGTTTGCCTCTACAAACGCCTTGGCGGGCTCGTTGTCAATGACCACGCAGTCCACTTTACCGGTGAGCAGAGCCTGAATGGCGCTGGCGCCGTTGTCAAACTTGGAGACCCGCTCCTCGGTGATGCCGCCGTTCTCGTAGCTGTCGGAGAGGTAGATATCTCCCGTCGTCATGCGCTGAACACCGGCAAGATAGGAGGCGTCAGGGTTCAGCAGGTCGTCCACGCTCTTGATAGGGCTTCCCTCGGGGACAACGACCACCTGGATGCCAGTGGCGTAGCTGTCGGAGAAGCTCACGGACTCCAGACGGGTGGGGGTGACGGTCATACCGGCCATAGCCATATGGGCTTTGCCCGTCTGGACGGCGGTAATAGTGGCGTCGAACTCCATGTCGTCAATGACCAGCTTGCGTCCCATGTAGTCCGCGATGGCGGCGGCCATCTCGGCGTCTATGCCTACGATTTTATTGTCCTCATAGTACTCGTAGGGAGGGAACTGGGCGTTGGTAGCCATAATAAGTTCAGGTTTGTCTCCGGCGTCCGCCTGGAAGGTCAGGCCGTGGTCCGTGCCGGAAATGTATTTGTCAACAATCTTCTGAGCGGTGCCGTCGGCGGTAATGGCGGCGAGAGCCTCGTTGACCTCGCTGAGCAGTTCCTCGTTCTCCTTGGCGATGGCAATGGCGTAGTCCTCCACGGCGTATTCAGTGGATAGAATTTCCAGCTGGACTTTCTTTTGCCCGCAGGCGGCCAGGCTCAGAACCATGGCCAGCGCCAGCAGCAGTGCGGCTAATTTTTTCATGACATATAACTTCCTTTCCCAATGATCATCCAATCTTTACCAATCCCGGACAGCTGTCCGGTGGTCAGGAAGCATAGTACACCAGCTGCGGGCGTTTGTCAATGGTTTTTCAGCAAAAATGTATATTTATAAACCATGGTTTTCATATATTATCCGAAACGCCCAATATTTTACATATAGCAAGCTGGGTTTTGCGCATTTTGACGGCACTGTTTTGCATAAAAACATGAATAATACTGGCGGACCATCCCATCAGCTTTCCAGCAGAATGCCCGCATCCGCCAGCCCCTGCCGTACCCGCTGGTAAGCCGCCGCGTCCGGGCAGGCCAGAGTGTGCAGATGGACCCACCCGGTAAGCAGCGAGAGGGGCGGAGCGTTGACAGAACGGAGGATAAACTGCTCCACGTCGTACCGGCTGGAGAGCTGAAGGTCACCGGTGAGCTGTCCATAGACCGGGTGGTCCACCACTACATCCAGGACCGTGCAGCCGTTGTCCACCATAATCAACAGCTCCTCCTCCATACCGGCGGCGTCGTGCTGGCAGGCCACCTGCCGAATCATCCCCTCCTGTTCTCGGGGGATGACATAGCCCCTGACGGTGGCTGTGATGGACGCGCCGGAGGCGCGCAAAAGCGCAACGTCTCCCACTACCAGCTGGCGGCTGACGCCGAAGCGGGAGGCCAGCGCGGCGGCGCTGACAGGCTTTGCGGCCCGGGAAAGAATATCCAGAATGGCGGCCCTGCGTTCTTCAGAGGTCATGGCGGCGGCTCCTTTCGGTTTTCTGTGTATATAAAATAGTATAGTCCTCCCGCCGCTGTTCCGTCAAGGGGCGGGACCGTAGGAAATCTTAAGATTTTTCCGGCAATTTCCGCTTGCGTCTGACTGCCAGGTGAGCTATAATAGAGATGAAATCAGTCCGCTTGCGCGGGCTTTGGAGGGATAGCCATTGAGCTTTCTGGAAATGACAGAAGACATCATCAACCATCCTCTTTTTCTTGAGATGCAGGAGATGCCCCACCACGGCGGAGAAAATTCGCTGTATATCCATTCGGTGGATACGGCAAAGTGCGCCTGCAAACTGGCAAAGGCCTTCCATATGCGGGAGGACCGGGTCCGGGCGGTAACGAGAGCCGCTCTGCTCCACGATTTTTTTGGCTATGACTGGCAGAGCGACCGGCACCGCCGGTTTACAAAGCGGTACACAGGCTGGCGGCGGGTGACCCATATGCACGCCTTCATCCATGGGGCCCACGCGGCCCACCGCGCGGGACGCTTCTTTGAGCTGGATGCCCGGCAGCGGGCGGCTATCACCAGCCATATGTTTCCGCTTGCGCCGTTTCCCACAAACTCTGAGGCCTGGGTGCTTACCCTGGCGGACAAGTGGGTTGCCTCCAAGGAGGTCAGCGCGGCGGTGGGATGGCAGGTCCGTAATTTTTATCAGAACCTGCGAAAGTGAGAACCGCCTGCCTCGATGCGCCTGCAAACTGGCGGGACAATCGAATACCGCTGTCTGGGACCGCTTGCCGTACAATACGGTAAGCGGTTCCCTTTTTCAGAGGCGGAAGACAGTATGATAACATAATTGTAAACCTAGCTGCAAATAATAGTTGACAGACGCGGCGGTTCATGATAAAGTATCCAATATAAGCCAGACATATCTACATAAACTAAACAAACAAGGGAGAAACCTAATGGAAATGACTACACCCAAGATTCGGACAAAAGACATTGCCTACATAGCCGTTTTCGTTGCCCTGCTGGCTGTGTGCTCGTGGATCACCGTGCCGACCACAGTGCCGTTTACCTTACAAACGCTGGGAGTCTTCCTGGCGGTGGGCGTGCTGGGCGGACAGCGGGGGACGCTGGCTATTTTTGCCTATCTGCTGCTGGGCCTTATGGGCGCTCCGGTGTTTTCCGGGTTTGGCGGCGGCGCGGGAGCCTTCTTCACCCCTAGCGGCGGCTATTTGGCAGGGTTTTTATTTTCCGCGCTGGTTATGTGGGCCATGGAGCGGATTTGGGGCAAAAAATCCCTTGTCCTGGCGTTGAGCATGGTTCTGGGTATGCTGGTCTGTTACGCCTTCGGCACCGCCTGGTTCATGGTGGTCTACCCCATGGGCGGCGAGGCAGTCAGCCTCTGGGCCGCTCTGACCTGGTGCGTGTTCCCGTTCCTCCTCTTTGACGGATTGAAAATCGCCCTGGCCTTCGGCCTGTCCCTGGAGCTGCGCCGCCATGTCAAGTGAACCGGTAAAGCTGCGGCCCCACCACGGCATGTGTCTGGCCTATTTCGTGGGATGCGGGTACAGCGAGGATTTTTCCAGCCATATGGGCCGGTTCCTGGCCCGCGCAACGCCGGATATGCCGGTGAGACTTTCTGTGGAGACCGACGCCATCTGCGCTGGATGCCCCAATAATCTGGACGGCGTGTGCGAGAAGCCGGAGCAGGTGGCGGGCTACGACAGGGCCGTACTGGAGCGGTGCGGCCTGGAGGAGGGCGCGGAGCTGTCCTTTGGACAATTTACCGCCCTGGTGCAGGAGCGTGTTTTAGAGCCGGGACTTCGGAGGGAAATATGCGGCGGATGTCAGTGGAGCGGTATCTGCGACGTACAGCCCAGCCGCTGGAAAAAGTGAAGCATAAGAGGCGGACAGTTCAAAGACTGTCCGCCTCCTGACTTTCCACAGGCTCCTCCGGCGGGTGGAACCACTGGTATACAGCCCTGGCGGTGCTTTTCGGCACCGCCTTCTCCAACTCCTCCACTCCGGCCTCTTTTACCGCCCGCACGCTTTTAAAATACTTGAGCAGAGCAGTGCGGCGGGCCTCGCCTACCCCTGGGATTTCATCCAGAGTGGACCCCCGCACGCTCTTGCCGTGGCTCTGGCGGTTGTAGGTGATGGCGAAGCGGTGGGTTTCCTCTTGAATGCGGCCGATGAGGGAAAATACCGCCTGATAATTTTGAATGCCAATCTCCCGGCCCTGGGGCGTGACCAGAGCCCGGGTACGGTGGCGGTCGTCCTTGACCATGCCGAAAATGGGAATGGACAGCCCAAACCGGGCCGTCACCCGCTGCGCCACTTTGGCGTGCTGCTCGCCGCCGTCGATGAGAAACACGTCCGGCAGAGGGAGAAAACGCTTGTCCTGCTCCATGTAGTGGGTCAGACGGCGGGTCAAAACCTCTTCCATGGATTTATAGTCGTCGGGGTGGCCCTCCAGCTCCTTGATGCGGAACCGGCGGTAGCGGTCCTTAGCGGGCCGGGAGCCATGGAATACCACCATAGAAGCGACAATATCGTCAGACCCGGTATTGGAGATGTCGTAGGACTCCATCCACTCCGGGGCGGACTCCAACCCCAGCAGTCTCGCCAGCAGCTCCAGGGTTTTGTCGGAACGCTCCTGGCTGGTGGTCTGACGTTCCGCCTCCTCCCGGGCGTTGTCGGCGGCCATTTGCAGCACCTGGGCCCGCTCTCCCCGCTGGGGTACCTTGATAGATACTCTGTGTCCCGCCTTTTCCGCCAGAAGCTGCTCCAGCACCTCCTGGTCCTCCACTGCGGTGGGGATACAGATTTCTTTGGGAAGCGCACTGCGGCCACCATAATACTGGAGCAGCAGGGCGGAGAGAATTTCTCCCTCGTCCTCCAGGGCGGAGGCGTCAAACAACTCCGCCTCCCGGCCTGTCAGCTGGCCTTCCTCATAGTGGAGTACCGCGTAACAACATTTTGCTTGCAGGTAGAGACCCCACACGTCGGTGTCGGCGCAGACTCCGGAGATGACCTTCTGCCGCTTGCTGAGGACTTTGATGGCTTCGACGCGGTCCCGTATAGCGGCGGCCTCCTCGAAGCGCAGGTCCTCCGCCGCTTGCAGCATCTCCGCCTCCAGCTGGGCGGTAACCAACCGCAGTTTTCCCTCCAGCAGCTGGACTGCCAAGTCCATGCGGCGGTTGTACTCCTCCTGGGTCATTTCCGGACGGCAGAACCCGTCGCAGCGGCCCATATGATGGTTCAGGCAGGGACGTTCCCTGCCAATGTCCCGGGGAAATTTCTTGTTGCAGGTAGGCAGGCGGAGGGCCCGGCGGATGGCGTCCAGGGCGGAACGGGTCTCCATGCGTCCGCCGTAGGGGCCGTAGTATTTCGCGCCGTCGTTGGCGGGACGGCCCACGATGGAGAACTTGGGATAGCTCTCCCGGCTGAGGCGGACGAAGGGGTAGGCCTTATCATCCTTGAGCAGAATGTTATAGTGGGGCATGTACTGCTTGATAAGGGCGTTTTCCAGCACTAGGGCTTCGAATTCGCTGCTGACGATAATGGTGTCAAAGCGGTCCACCTGGCTGACCATGGTGTGGGTTTTCCAGTCGTGGCCGCGTCCCGCCTGAAAATACTGGCTCACCCGGTTTTTCAGTTTTTTCGCCTTGCCCACGTAGATTACCGTATCGTCCTTGTTGTGCATCAGGTACACGCCGGGGGCCAGGGGCAGGCTGTTGGCTTTTTCCAGCAGTTCTTCTTTTGTCATGGGGCCCCTCCTTTGCTGATATAGAAAAAGACTGTTCCGTTACCGAAACAGTCTTCCATCCGTGATGTGCTTACTCGCCGAAATCGCCGGAGCGGACCAAATCGGCCAGAGCCTCAACAGCCTCTTTTTCATCGGAACCATCGGCAATGAGAGTAATCGTAGTTCCCTTGACAATCCCAAGGGACAGGACGCCCAAAAGGCTTTTGGCGTTGACCCGGCGCTCGTCCTTCTCAACCCAAATGCCGCTCTTGAACTCATTGGCCTTCCGGATGAAGTAGGTGGCAGGTCTAGCGTGCAGACCGACCTCGTTGTTAATGGTGACTTCCTGAGTATACATAGGCCTATATCTCCTCTTCATGTTTCAATCTGCATATGGTTTGTTAGCAGCTCGGGAATGTAATAATATGTTAGCAAATTTCTGTTTTCACGTCAATAGCACATTCTACAAAATTGAGCGTATAATCCGGCTTTTTCCACGGTATTTTATAGGAAGATTTACGAAAGGTTCTCCCCGCCCCGCCCATATTGCCAGAAATTTCACAGACACTGGGAAAGTATTCCCGCAAATATGGGGATTTATACTCCATTTTAGCCTATGCCACGATGTAAAAAACGTTCCGGAAGAGGGGCCCCGCCGGGCCCCCTCCCTTACTGCTTGAGCTCTACCACTGTTACGCCGTCCTCGCCCTCGCCGTACCGGCCCAAACGGTAGCCTTTTACTGCGGGGTGGCGTTTGAGCTGCTGATGGACCGCCTTGCGCAGAGCGCCGGTTCCCTTGCCGTGGATAATGGTGACGGTATTCAGCCGGCCCATCTGGGCGTTATAGAGAAACTGGTCCACCACAATATCCGCCTCGTCGGTCATCATGCCCCGGATATCCACCTCCGTCACCGCCGATCGGGCTCCAGCCAGCCGGATATTGGTAGCGACCTGCCGTTTGGCTTCCTTTTTCTCCCTGACCTCGGCCTCCTCAATAAGCCGCACGTCCTCCGCCTTTACCGTCAGCTTCAAATTTCCCGCCAGAAGCTGAAGCCGGTCCCCAATCACCGCGCTTACCACGCCCTGCTTCCGGGCTCCAGCCAGCTCCACCAGGTCGCCCTCCCGAATGGGACGGCTGGGGGCTGGGATGGGTTCCCGCTCCTCCTGAAACCGGAGTTTTTCTTCCGCCTGATTCAGCTGGCCCCGGATAGCGGCTCTGGCCTCGTTTACCGCCTGCCAGCCCGCCTCCTTCTCCTGCTGCTTGCGCAGCTGGGCCAGTTCCTCGAAGATGGCGTCCGCCTGGGCGCGGGCTTCCCGGATAATCCGCCTGGCCTCCGCCTCGCCGCGGGTCCGGGCGTTCTCCTTGGCCCGCTCCATCTGCTCCCGGAATTCCCGGGCCCTCTTGGCGTCGCTCTCCCGTTGGGTCAGAAGCCGCTCCGCCTCCGCCTGGTCCTTCTCCATACGCTGCCGCTTTTCCTCCAGTTGGGTGAGGACATCCTCGAAGTGAATGGATTCACTGTCCATCTGGGCCTTAGCGGTTTCAATGACCACAGGGTCCAGACCCAGCCTCTGGGAAATAGCGAAGGCGTTGGACTTGCCCGGAATACCGGTAAGAAGCTTATAGGTAGGCCGCAGCGTCTCCACGTCAAACTCACAGCTGGCGTTTTCCACGCCCTTGGTGGTCATGGCGAAGGTTTTCAACTCCGCGTAATGGGTGGTAGCGGCAATCCGGCCGCCCAGGCCCCGGACATGCTGGATGATAGCGATAGCCAGAGCCGCGCCCTCCACCGGGTCCGTACCCGCCCCCAATTCGTCGAAGAGAATGAGGCTCTGACCGTCAGCCTCCTCCAGAATTTTTACGATATTCACCATATGGGCCGAGAAAGTGGAGAGGCTCTGCTCAATACTCTGTTCGTCACCGATGTCCGCCAGCACCCGGTCAAACACGCTTACCGCGCTGCCGCTGCCCGCCGGGATGTGCAGTCCGCACTGAGCCATCAGGGTAAGGAGGCCCAGCGTCTTAAGGCTTACCGTCTTACCGCCGGTATTGGGGCCGGTGATAACCAGCGTGTCAAATTTCCGGCCCAGCTCAATGTCAATTGGCACCGCCTTGCCGCTGTCCAGCAGGGGATGCCGGGCCCGGCGCAGAAATAAGCTGCCATCCCGCCGGATTTCCGGCCTTACGCCGTCCATCCGGTAGCTCAGCTGCCCCCGGGCGAAGATGAGGTCCAGCCGCACCAAAAGTCCGTAATCGGAGAGAATGTCTCCGCTGGACCCGGCGGCCTGCGCGGACAGCTCCCGCAAAATCCGATCGATTTCTTTTTTCTCCTTGGCCTCCAGCTCCTTGAGCTCATTATTGGCCTGCACCACGCCCATGGGTTCCACAAAGATAGTGGCCCCGCTGGAGGAGACGTCGTGTACCAGCCCCGGCAGGCTGGAGCGGAACTCCGCCTTTACCGGCACCACAAACCGCCCGTCTCGTTGAGTAATGATGGCCTCCTGAAGTACCTTGCTGTAGCTCTGGGATGAGACGATCTTCTGCAAAATGGAACGGCCCTTGGACGCGGCGTTCCGTTTATGGCGGCGGATATCCGCCAGCTCCGGGCTGGCGTTGTCAGCGATTACATCCTCCTCCAGAATAGCGGTAGTAATCCGTTCCTCCAAAAAGTGGTTCCCCCGCAGAGACCGGAAAAACTGGTCAATGGCCGTTTCCTTGCCATTTTCGTCGTTAAAGTACCCTTTTACCCGTCGTGCGCACCGCAGTACTCCCGCGATGTCCAGCAGCTCCCTGGTATTCAGTGCGCCGCCGCGATCCGCCCTGTACAGGCTCTCCGCCACCGGCTTGATGCCGGAAAATGCCGGCGACCCCCGCAGCCCAATCATGTCCCGGGCCGCATCCGTCTCGTCCTGTAGCCGCTTTACCTCGTCTACGTCTGTCTGAGGAAAGATGGCCAGAGCCTTTTCCCGGGCTTCGGCGCTGCTGGCCTGGTCCGCCAGCATCCTTAAAACCGCAGGCAGCTCCAGGGTTCGGATAGATTTATCAAAAAGTTCACTCATTTTACTGCTCCATGTCGGTATTCATACTTTTTCTTGAAAGAAAAAGTATCAAAAAGAACTTTAATCGGGAAACTTCGTTTCCCCCGCGTTTCCCGCCAGACTCTTATAAAAGTCCAGGGTTCTGAACCCACGCTCCAGCATGGCGTGGACATAAGCCTCCGCCGCCTCCCCCAGCTTTCTCAGGTCCCCCGGCTCCAGAGAAAAACTGTACAGCCGCTTCGCCTCCCCATACAATGCCCACCGCAGAGCCGCCAGCGCCCCCGCCGTCAAAGGCATCCCCAATCCCTTCTCGCCCTTGCCGCACGCTTTACAGCGTACCACGCCGTTTCGCACGTCCAGCACCGGACTCTCCGGCGACGGTCTCCCGCAGTACGCGCAGCCGTCCGCTAAAGGCTCAAACCCAGCCAATGCCATCAGCTTCAGCTCAAAGACCGCCTTAATCTGCTCCTGAGGACGGTCCAGGTTCCCCAAAGCGTAGAGGGCGTTGAGCAGCAGCCGCAGCAGCTCTTCGCCGCCCTCCTCCAATGCCACCGCCTCCGTCAGCTCCGCAAAGTAGCTGGCAAGGCTTAACGCCCCGATATCCCGCCGCACTTCCATAAAAAGCTCAATGGTGTTTCCCTCGCTGAGGTACTGCCACCCGCGGTTTTCACTGAGAACCATCTCCGAATAGGCCAGCAGCTGGGTACACGCCGCCACCCGGCTACGGCGGCCTCGTGCGCCCTTGGCCACCACTGGCAGCTTCCCCTGGTCTGTGAGGACGGTTAAGATTTTGTCGCTCTCCTTGGTGTCCACCGCCCGCAGGACGATGCCCCGTACTACTGTGCGTTCCCGTGCCATACTTCTTCCCCTATGTAGGCGGCGGAAGGCCCGCCGCCTGTTTATTCCTGCTCCTGGCTGCCGCGCTCATCCCCCTGTTTTTGCAGAAGATAAAACTCCGGCGCGCCGGTATTCCAGAACAGATCCCAATATCCATCCTTCATCGTTCGCTCCTCCCGTCCTTAGCTTGGGCAGGAAAGCGGCCGGTATCCGTGGAAAGATGTGG
>CAMSIF010000063.1 GCA_947058885.1 uncultured Clostridia bacterium | reverse complement strand
TGACGGAACTGTCGGACCGGGCGCGGGTGATTAACAGCGATGCTTTAGGCTATCTTGCCTCAGAAAAGGAGCGGTTTGGGCTGATTTTTCTGGACCCGCCCTACGCTGCCGGACTATGGCGGCCTGTACTGGAGGCGATTTCCAGGTTTGACATTTTGATGAACCATGGTATAATAATCTGTGAGTCTCCGGCGGACCAGGAAATGCCGCCGGTAAGTCCCCCGTATTTCCAGCGCCGTGTCTACCGCTACGGAAGGACGAAGGTTACCACCTACTACAGAGAGGAGGACCGGGAGGAGTGAGAACCGCTGTTTGTCCCGGCAGCTTCGACCCTATCACGGTAGGCCACCTGGATTTGGTGGAGCGGGCTGCGGCAATTTTTGACCGGGTGATTGTCTGCGTCATGGTGAACAGCGAGAAGAAGCATATGTTCAGCTTGGAGGAACGGCTGGAGTTGGCGCGGGAGGCAGTCTCTCATCTCCCCAACGTTCAGGCGGCGGCCTGCGGCGGCCTGCTGGCGGATTTTGCCGGGGAGCACGGTGCGCAGGCTTTGATAAAAGGGGCTCGTACAGGGGCGGACTTCGACTGGGAGCTGCAAATGGCTCAGATTAACCGGGAACTGCGCCCGGAATTGGATACGGTTATTTTCCCGGCCCGCCCGGAGCACCTGCATATCAGCTCCACCATGGCGCGGGAGATGATTCACCACCATCAAAGGCTGGAGGGTTGCATACCGTCCGGCGCGTTGGCCGTGCTGAGGGCCAGGGAAAGGAAGGTATGATACGCTATGGCAAATGATATTCAATATCTAATTGACAGCCTTTATGATATGATAGACGGGGCAAAAAACATGCCCCTTTCTCCGGATAAATGCGTAATCATACGGGACGATGCTCTGGATTTGCTGGACGAGCTGCGGGGCCAGCTGCCTGCGGAGCTTAAAAAGGCGCAGGACCTGATTCGTGCCAGGGACGAATTTGTGGAGAACGCGAAAAAAGAAGCGGAGCGTATCCGCCGCCAGGCGGATATAGATGCTAAGACTATCGTGGGAGAGAGCGAGATTACCCGCGTCGCCCGCGATAAAGCCAGGGAGATTCTGCAAAAGGCGGACGAGCGGTCCAAGGCGATGGTCAGCGTGACCAACGAGTACACAGACGACGCTCTGCGCCGTACGGAAGAGGCAATTCAAATGGCTCTGGAGGAGATTCGGGAGTCCCGCGCCCGGTTCCGGGCGGTCTCCAGCGAGAAGCTGCAAGCCCAGAGAGCACGTCTGGATGAACAAACTGGAGAGAAATAACAGCATATTTTTTGGATGGTCTTACAAAATATTGAGAGAATATCTGGTGTGAAACTATATATTGTGGTATCGAACGCCTCCGGCACAACATATTGTGCCGGAGGCGTTTTCTTTATTTTCGGATATCGTGGAACAACCGTTTTAAATGTTGAAAACTGTCATTTTGTGAAGGAAAGAAAGCGTTTTTACACGAAAAAAATAAAAAATTTACCCTTGCAATTCTGGCCTGTTTGCCGTATACTTGTGGAAAAGGTGGTGGAAAGTGGGGAAAAGTAGAGCGTTTTCCCAGACTAGGCCATAATGGGCCCACGTCTGCGGCGGGGCCATAGGGCCTGGAACTGCCCGCAAAGGCGAGTCTGTTTGCGGTAAGGAGAGGCAGGTGGGGACGTTGATTGGCCAATATCAGCACAATATTGACGCGAAAGGGCGGCTGTTTATCCCCGCCAAATTCCGGGAGGAGCTGGGGGAGACCTTCTATGTCACCATCGGCTTGGACGGGTGCCTCTCCGTTTATTCCGACACCAAGTGGGCGGACCTGACAGAGAAGTTTGACGCCCTGCCCATCTCACAGGCGCGAAAAATGCGTGTGCTCTTTGCCAACGCCGCCAAGTGCGAGCCGGACGCTCAAGGACGCATTCTGATTCCGTCCAAGCTGCGGACCTACGCCGCGCTGGATAAGGAGGTTGTAATCAACGGAGCGTCCAAATGTGTGGAGCTGTGGAATCCGGAACGCTGGGCACCTATCGAAGAGGATGGTTTGGATCCGGAGAATCTGGCGGCGGCGATGGAGGACCTTGGATTCTGATGGTTTGCCCCACTGCAAACGCCATTTTTTACAAACGGTAACGAAATATGAGCAGTATATACGAAGAAAAGGACTATGGACATAGACCGGTGCTTCTGGAAGAGGTTCTTGACGCGCTGGATATTAACCCAGAGGGCGTCTATGTGGACGGCACACTGGGCCGCGCGGGCCATTCGCTGGCAATTCTGCGGAGACTGACTACTGGCAGGCTCATCGGCATAGACCGGGATATGACGGCCATTGAAGCCGCAAGGGAACGTCTGGAGGCGTTCGGCGAACGAGTAACGCTGGTTCACGGTAATTTCTGCGGGTTGGGGGACATTCTGCAAGGCTTGGAGCTGGGCGGGGTGGATGGAATGCTTTTTGATTTGGGCGTTTCCTCTCCGCAGTTGGACGAGCCTCAGCGGGGGTTCAGCTACATGCACGACGCGCCGTTGGATATGCGTATGGACGCTGGCGCGCCGCTGGATGCCCGGGAGGTTGTCAACGCCTGGAGCTATGAGGAGCTTAAGAGGATTTTGCGTGAATACGGGGAAGAACGTTATGGGCCGCAGATTGCAAGGGCGATTGTCCGGCGGCGGGAAGAGAGGCCTATTGAGCGCACGGGGGAGTTGGCGGAGATAATCCGTTCGGCGATGCCGGGGGCGGCTCTCCGGGAGAAGCAGCATCCGGCGAAGCGGAGTTTTCAGGCGATCCGTATCGCGGTGAACGGGGAGCTGGAGGCGCTGCCGCCTATGCTGGAAGCTGCGGCGGAGTATTTGAAGCCTGGCGGGCGGCTGGCGGTCATTACGTTCCACAGTCTGGAGGACCGGATTGTGAAGCGGACGCTGCGAGAGTTGGCAACGGGATGTACCTGTCCGCCGGAGTTTCCGGTATGTGTGTGCGGAAAAAAGCCGAAGCTGCGGTTGGTTACGCGTAAACCTGTAACGGCGGGGGCGGCGGAGCTGGAGGAGAATCCGCGGGCACGCAGTGCAAAGCTTAGGGTTGCGGAACGGACAAACTGGTAATACTGAATAGAAAGCAAAACGCAGTTTTGCGCAAAAGTTCTTTTTGATTCTTTTTCTTTCAAGAAAAAGAATAGAAAAAAACCGGGTTCACCGCCTGACTGGCGGGAGCGGGAAGGAGGGGCCATGGCCGCCAGCGGAAGGAACAGCAGACGAAAATACAGCTCTCCCAACGCCGTCAACGGCAATCTGGCCCGAAAGCTGGACGGTCGTGAGCTGGAGCGGCGTTTGGAGACCAGCGGACAGCTGGATTTTGACAAGCAGTACCGTCGGCGAAGGGAAACGGAGAGTGAGCAGCGCGCCCGGCAGCGGGCTGCGGTAAAGGCGGCGGTGCGTCCGGCGCAGAAGCTGTCGCTGGCGGCAGTTGCGGGATTTGCCAGTGTGGCGGGTCTGATGTTTGTATTGCTGTTGTGCTACATTAAGATGAGCGATATCTCCCGCAGTATAACGGAAATGAAGAACGAGATTTCCCGGCTGGAGACCGAACAGGTGGCTCTGATGGCGAAATATGAGCAGTCCTTCGACCTCTCCTCGGTGAAAGAAATTGCGGAATCCGTCGGTATGGCCCAGCCCAGCGAGAGCCAGATTTGCTACATCGACCTGCCGGGATCGGATCAGGCGGTGGCCTACAGCGGCGGGAAGAACGATATGCTGGGCGGCATAGAGGCATTGATTCGCGAGAAGATCCAGGCAATCAAGGAATATTTCAGCTGATGGACAGTATACTCAATGATGAGACGCGAAGTCCCGGACGTGTCCGGCGGGACCCCCGGAAAAGCAGCTGCGCGGCAAGACGATGGGATAACCGGGGAGTAGGAGGGTCTTCCTCTTACTCCCTCTTTCCTCTTTGAACTCCCGCGGGACGCGATGGGGAACTGGACAGACTAGGAGGCACATATGGCGCAACAAAGAACTGCAAAGGAACAGAAGGCGGCCTCAAAACCGCAAAAGGCGAAACGTACAGTCGATTCCGCCCGGCGGGCAAAGCTGGTTATCCAACGGCGGACGCTGGCTCTGCTGCTGGTATTTGGCGCGGCCACGTTTCTGGCCCTATTCGCCAAGGCCTATGACCTGACCATCAATCAGAACGAAGAACTGGAGGCCCGGGCCTCCCGCCAGCAGACCCAAAGCACGACCATCTCCGCTTCCAGAGGTTCCATTTACGACCGCAACGGGGTGGTATTGGCCCGGTCCGCCACGGCGGACACCGTGTTCCTGGACCCCAACGTGCTCCAGAAGCGGGCCGATGAGCTGGAGTTGGAGTGCGCGAAGAAGAGAACCGAGGGGCTGGCGGAGGGAGAGACTATGCCCATGAGCGGCCAGCAGTATAAAGATCTGATTGCCTCCACCATGGCGGAGCTGTTAGGGCTTGAGGAAGAGGACATCTATGAGAAGATGGAAAAGACCTGGAGCCGCTATGAGATTCTGAAGAAGCGGGTGGAGAAGGACGTGGGTGACCAAATCCGGGAGTTCATCACCACCAACGCCACAGGAGAGAGCATCAAAGGTATCCACCTGGCCAGCGACGCCAAACGCTACTATCCCTACAGCACCTTGGCGGCTCACGTCATCGGCTTCCTGGACGGCGACAACCACGGGGCCTACGGTCTGGAGGCTCTTTACGAGGAGGAACTGGAGGGAAGTACGGGCCTGGTGGTGACCACCAAGGACGTAAATATGTTCCAGTACGAGCAGTACTACGACGCGGAGGATGGCAACAGCCTCCAGCTTACCCTGGACAGCAATATCCAGAATTATCTGGAGCGGGGCCTTGCGGACATGATTAGCAAGTTCGGGGCTACCAATGGAGCCGCTGGAGTGGTCATGGACCCCCGCAGCGGTGCCATCTTGGCTATCGCCTCCAACCCCACCTACGACATCAACGACCATCCGGCCATCTACGACAGCCAGCTCCAGGCTCAGCTGGCGCAGGTGGAGGCGGAGAACCCCGCCGGACCGGGCGAAACCCGTTCTAACGAATATTTGAAGAAGCTGGAGGAGCTGCAATATAAACAGTGGCGCAACAAAGCTACCAACGACACCTATGAACCAGGTTCCACTTTCAAGATTCTCACCCTCTCCATGGCGTTGGAGGAGGGAACCGTCAATCCCAACAGCACTTTTGATTGCAGCGGTTCTATCCAAGTCAGCGACGCGAGAATCGGCTGCTCCAAAAAGGGCGGCCACGGCCATCAGGTCCTGAAGCAAGCAGTGGCCAATTCCTGTAACCCGGCCTTTATCAACATCGGTCTGGGTTTGGGCGTGGACACCTTCTACGACTACGTGGAGGCCTTTGGCCTCAAGGAGAAGACGGGGGTAGACCTCCAAGGAGACGTGGGAGGAATCTTCGCTGCCCGCGATAAACTTATCACGCTGGACCTGGCTTGCTATGCCTTCGGCCAGAACTTCAACGTCACGCCGCTCCAGCTCATTACGGCCCAAGCAGCCTGTATTAACGGCGGCTACCTATACACCCCCTATGTGGTGGAAAAGCAGCTGGACAGCGATGGCAACGTAGTCAAGCAGCACGACGCCGTACCCGTCCGGCAGGTTATCAGCGAGGAGACCTCCGCCACTGTCCGGGAGCTGTTGGAGTTTGTAGTATCCGACGGTACTGGCCGCAACGGCCAGGTAGCTGGCTACCGCATCGGCGGAAAAACCGGCACCGCCGACAAGGGCAAAACCGGCGATGTTATCGTGTCCTTCCTCTGCTTCGCCCCCGCCGACGACCCCCAGGTTATCATGCTCCTGACTCTGGATACCCCCTCCCGCGATACGGGAACCTACGTTTCCGGCGGTAATATGGTGGCTCCCACCGCTTCCGCCATTATGGCGGACATTCTGCCATATCTGGGCATTATGCCCCAGTACGGTGAAGAGGATGCCTCCTCCGCCGAGGCCACCGTTCCCTACGTAGTGGGCTGCACCAAGGAAGAGGCCGCCGCTAAATTGCAGGAGTACGGCTTCGACGCCTACCGCACTGTAGGAGACGGCGAGACTGTGACGGACCAGACGCCCCTGGGCGGGGCCATTGTGCCAACAAGCGCGGAGATTATTCTGTACATGGGCGTGGAAAAATCCAGTGAGCTCTGCAAGGTACCCAACGTAGTGGGCCTCTCCGCCGCGGACGCCAACAAAGCCCTCGCTGACGCGGGCCTTATCATGCGCTCCACCGGAGCCAGCGGCACAGACGGCATCAAGGCGATGAGCCAGTCCATCGCGCCGGAGACGGAGACCGAAGCCGGAACGGTGGTAACGGTCCAGATGGGGCAGACCTCCAATCATGCCGACTAGGCATACATACTTTTCTTTGTGAACAAAGAAAAGTATCAAAAGAAAAACTTTTTGCGCAAAACTGCGTTTTGCTGGCGGGCAAAATGTAAGAATGACGAAAGAGCAGGCTGCATAAGATGAAGCTGAACCAACTGCTGCGCGGCGTGGAGGTCCTGGAGGCCACCGCCGGACTGGAATTGGAAATCACGGGCGTCAGCTACGACTCCCGGCAGACAGAACCCGGCGGATTGTTCGTGGCTATGGAGGGCTACGAGACGGACGGCCACAAGTTTATTCCCATGGCAAAGGAACGGGGAGCCGCCTGCGTCCTCTGCCAGAAAAAGCCCGTAGTTGACATCCCCTGCATCCTCACCTCCGACTCCCGGGCTGCCCTTGCCCAGGTGGGGAAAAACTGGTACGGTGACCCCGCCGCCTCCATGAAACTGATCGGGGTCACAGGCACCAACGGCAAAACGACTACCACCTACCTGCTCAAAGATATTCTGGAACAGGCCGCCGGAGCGAAGGTTGGCCTCATAGGCACCAACCAGAACATGATTGGCGGCGAAATCCTCCCCACAGAGCGCACAACCCCGGAATCCTTTGAGCTCCAGGGCCTCTTCCGCCGTATGGCGGACGCTGGCTGCACCCATGTGGTCATGGAGGTCTCCAGCCACGCCCTCTACCTGAAGCGGGTGGATGGCGTACACTTTGCGGCGGGCATTTTCACCAACCTGACCCAGGACCACCTGGACTTCCACGGGACCATGGAAAACTACTGCGATGCAAAGGCCCTCCTGTTCCGCCGCTGTGAGGCTGGCATCTACAACGCCGACGACCCCTGGTCCTCCAGGATCATGGCGGATGCTGCCTGCCGGAAAATCTCTGTCAGCCAACACAGCGGCTGCCTCACGGCACAAGATATCCAGCTCTCCGCCGAAGGCGTATCCTTTAACGCGGTATCCGCTGCGGAGACAGTTCCCGTTCAGGTAGGTATTCCCGGCGGGTTTATGGTTTACAATGCCCTGGGAGTGCTGGCGGCGGCGCAGGCGTTGGGCGTCTCTCTTGCTGACAGCGCCCATGTTCTGCGGCACACCGCCCATGTAAAGGGCCGGGTGGAGGTGGTCCCCACTCCATGGGATTACACCATTCTCATTGATTATGCCCATACCCCGGACGCCCTGGAGAACGTCCTCACATCTATCAAGGGCTTTGCCAAGGGCCGCACAGTGGCGCTTTTCGGCTGCGGCGGAGACCGGGACCGCACCAAACGGCCCCAGATGGGAGCGATTGCGGCCCGTCTGGCGGACTTTGTAGTGGTTACCTCTGATAACCCCCGTACCGAGCCCCCCCACGCTATCATTGCGGATATCGTGGACGGCATGGTAGGAACGGAAACGCCCTATGTGGTGGTAGAAAACCGTATTGACGCTATCCGTTACGCCATGGACCACGCCAGAACCGGCGACGTTATTCTCCTGGCGGGCAAGGGTCACGAGACTTATCAGGTAGTTGGCCGCGAAAAACACCACCTGGACGAACGGGAGGTCGTGGCAGACTATATCCAAGAGCTTCAACGGAAGGAGAATTCCTGACGCGCCGGGCCGTCAGGACAAAGGGAGAGCAGCTATGGAAATGATTATCACATGCGTCCTCAGCTTTGCCATTACGGCGGTTCTGGGCGGAAAAGTCATCCTTCCCGCCCTGCGCCGCTTGAAAGCGGGACAGGAGATTCGGGAGGTGGGGCCCAAGTGGCACGCCACCAAGGCGGGGACTCCCACCATGGGCGGGCTGATGTTCATTATCGGCATTGGAATATCCATTCTCACCATCGGCTGGTCCGGAATGATGGCAGGGGATTTTTCCCATATTTACGTATATCTTTTCGCTCTGATTTTTGGAGCCATCGGCTTCCTGGACGATTATGAAAAGGTGAAACGCCACCAGAATCTGGGCCTCACAGCCTTGCAGAAATTCCTGCTTCAACTAGCGGCGGCCATTCTGTTTTTGATGCTCATGCGCTACGAAGGACGCCTGACCCCCAACGTGTACATTCCCTTTTTTAATATCAGCATCGCCTTGAACTGGCCTTTGTACATGGTGTTCGCGGCCTTTGTGGTGGTGGGGACGGTCAACGCGGTCAACATTACCGACGGCCTGGATGGTCTGAGTACCTCGGTATCCATTCCAGTGGCCCTGTTCTTCGTCTCTGCCGCAACCTGGTGGGGCTACACGCAGCTGGGAATCTTCTCCGGCGCACTGTTGGGTGGACTGCTGGCGTTCCTCCTTTTCAACGCCCACCCGGCCAAGGTATTCATGGGCGACACAGGCTCCCTGTTTCTTGGCGGCGCGGTGGCGGGTCTGGCCTTTGCGTTTGATATGCCGCTCATTCTGCTGCTGGTGGGAATTATCTATATTGTAGAAACCCTGTCGGATATTATACAAATTTTGTATTTCAAGCTGAGCCATGGAAAACGCATTTTCAAGATGGCGCCTATCCATCACCATTTTGAGATGTGCGGATGGAGCGAAATCAAGATTGTCACAGTATTTACCGCTGTGTCTACATTATTCTGCGCCCTGGCGCTGCTGGGCGTGATGGACCGGATTGTATAAACCCTTATTGCCCCGAGAGAGGAGGAAAAGCCTTTGACCAGAGACGAATACCGCCAGATGAAAAAACAGAAAGAACGGGAGCGGCGGCGGAAGGAACGGGAAGCCTGGGAAGCCGCCCGCGGGCCTATGGACCTGCCGTTTCTGCTGCTGGCGATGCTGCTTTTGACCATTGGGATCATTATGCTGCTCTCGGCCAGCTTCCCCTCTGCCCAGGCGTCCAAGGACTGCCGTTATGACGCGCTGTACTTTTTTAAACGGCAGGCTGGTTTTGCTGGACTGGGGATTTTCGCCATGTTCTGGGTGTCGAAGATCAACTACCACCGTTTTGAGGGTCTGGCCCGTCTGGGAATCATCGTCTCTATTGCGCTGCTGGTGCTGGTGCTTATCCCAGGGGTAGGCATTACCCGCAACCATGCAACCCGCTGGCTGGGTATTCCGGGAACTGACGCGGGACAGTTTCAGCCCTCTGAGGTAGCGAAGCTGGGACTAATCGTCTATTTCTCGCAATCAATCTCCAAGAAACGAGAAAAAATGCGCTCTTTTAAGGAGGGATTCCTGCCTCATATCATCATCCTGGCTGTAATCGCGCTGCTGACGCTGAGGGAGCCGCATTTCTCCGGCGCGTTGCTGCTGGCGGGCATCGGCGCGGCAATCATGGTGGTGGGCGGCATCCATTGGGGATGGATTGCGGCAGGTGTGACCGGCTTGGCGTCAGCCTCCTACCTCCTGACCTTTACCGATGTTGTGGAGAACTTGATGAAGGCCATCGACTACAACGCCGCCCGTATTGGCGTCTGGAAGGACCCATTTGGTGGCGACCTGGCCACCCAGCAGGGCGAAGCCTACCAGGTTATCCAGAGCCTTATCACAGTGGGGTCTGGAGGACTGCTGGGGGTGGGGCTGGGCAAAAGCCGTCAGAAATTTATGTACCTCCCGGAGGAGCACAACGATTTTATCTTCGCGGTGGTATTTGAGGAGCTGGGACTGGTGGGAGCGACACTCATCATGATTCTCTTCGCCATGCTCATCATGCGGGGATTTTGGCTGGCTATCCACGCCAGAGACCGGTTCGGGAGCCTCCTTATTGTGGGCGTAACCACCCAGATTGCCCTACAGACGTTCCTGAACATTGCCGTGGTTACAAATCTTATCCCCGCCACAGGTATCGCCCTGCCGTTTTTCAGCTATGGCGGCACAGCTCTTGCAATACAGCTGGTGGAGGTGGGCGTCGTGCTCTCGGTGTCCAGGCAGATTCCCGCGCCGAAGGGAGGATAGCTGCGTATGAAAGTCGTTTTTACCTGCGGCGGCACGGCGGGGCATGTGAACCCCGCTCTGGCCCTGGCGGGACTTGTCAAAGCCAGACGGCCGGAGAGCGAAATCCTCTTTGTGGGAGCCCGGCGGGGCATGGAGAGGACCCTCATTGAGACGGCGGGCTGGCCGTTTCGGGCGGTGGAGGTGTCCAGCTTTCACAGGTCCCTGAAGCCCAAGGAGATCCGGCATAATTTTGTTTCCCTCCGGAATCTGCTGCGTTCTCCCGGAGAAGCGCGGGCGATATTGGAGGAGTTCCCGGCGGATTTGGTGGTGGGTACCGGCGGTTACGCCAGCTATCCTATGATACGCGCCGCGTCTAAGATGGGTATCCCCACCGCTATCCATGAATCAAACGCCATTCCCGGTCTTACCACCCGGCTGCTGGAAGGACATACCGGTCTTATCATGGTTGGATTTGAGGAGTGCCGGAAAAACTATAAGCACCCGGAAAAGGTTCTGGTTACCGGCACGCCGGTGCGGGGAGACTTTTTTGAAATGACTAAGCGGGAGGCCAAAGAGAGGCTGGGCATGAATGACGGCAGGCCCCTGATTGTGTCTTTCTGGGGAAGTCTGGGGGCAGCGGAAATGAACCGGCAGATTGCGCAGTTCATGGCATTGGAGGCAAAAACACTGCCGTTTCACCACGTTCATGGAGCCGGTACTATGGGCTGTAAGCATATGAACCAGTATTTGTCAGAAGCAGGGGTGGAGCTGAGCAGGATTCCGGAGTTGGATGTCCGGGAGTATATTCAGGATATGGGCACGTTGATGCGGGCGGCGGATTTGGTCATCTGCCGGGCTGGGGCCAGCACCATCAGCGAGCTGACCGCTCTGGGGGAACCGGCTATTATCGTTCCGTCCCCTAACGTAGTTAATAACCATCAGGAGCATAATGCCCGGGTTCTGGCGGATGCCGGCGGCGCGGTGATGGTGCTGGAGAAGGACTCCAGCGGGAAGCTTCTCTATGACACCGCCTGCGAAATACTTCGGGACCCGGAGCGGCGAAAACAGATGAGCGCGGCTATGGCTTCCCTAGGAAGCGTGGACGCGGCGGAAAAAATCTATACAGCTGTGACGTCCTTGCAGGATAAAAAGCAAAAGTAGCAGTTTTTTCCCTACCGCATACCATGGATTAGTTTAACAAAAATCCATGTGCGGAGGGGTATTTATGAGCCAAATCATTATCCAAGGCGGAGAAAGGCTGGAAGGAACGCTGCGGGTTCAAGGGGCGAAAAACAGCGTCCTGCCCATTTTAGCGGCGACTATCCTCCATCCGGGACAAACCGTATTGCGAGGGTGTCCTCATCTGAGCGACGTGGAGGCGAGCATCCGTATCCTCCAGCATTTGGGCTGCGAGGCTCAATGGGAGGGGGAGGATTTAACAGTGAACGCCGCGCCCATGGGGCGTTGGGACATCCCTGACCATTTGATGCGGGAAATGCGGTCTTCGGTAATTTTTCTGGGGGCTGTGCTGGCCCGGTTTGGATGGGCCGAGATGAGCTATCCGGGCGGATGTGAGCTGGGACCGAGGCCGATTGACCTGCATCTGTCCACCCTGCGAAGACTGGGGGCGGATTTGCGGGAGGAGGGGGGACGGCTCCGATGTGCCGCTCAGCAGATGGAGGGCCGTGAAATTGCGTTGGGTATTCCAAGCGTGGGCGCGACGGAAAACGCGATTCTTGCAGCTTGCGGCGCGGAGGGCGAGACGGTGCTGGTCAATGCCGCCAGAGAACCGGAAATCGTGGATTTACAGAATTTTCTGTGCGCTATGGGGTGCAAGGTACGGGGCGCGGGGAGTTCCACCATCTGTATCGCCGGAAGGCAGGAGACGCATGACGCCACGTACAGCGTTATGCCGGATAGGATTGTGGCAGCGACATGGCTGTCCGCCGTAGCCGCCGTAGGGGGCGAGGTGGAGCTGGAGCATATCAACTACCGGCATCTGTCCACGGTTACCGCCGCGCTGCACGAAGCGGGATGCCGGATTTCCGGAGGAGAGGGAAAAATCGGGCTGCGCTCAGAAGGCAGGCTGAGGGCAATCAGCGCCGTAAGGACCGCGCCGTATCCGGGATTTCCGACGGACGCGCAGGCTGTGCTGATGGCGGCGCTGCTGCGGAGCAAGGGGGCCACCGTATTTGTGGAGAATATTTTTGAGAACCGGTACCGCCATGTAGACGAGCTGCGGCGCATGGGGGCGGATATCAGTGTTGCGGACCGGGTAGCGGTGGTAACGGGTACATCGGAGCTTTACGGCGCGCCGGTGCGGGCAACGGACCTGCGGGGCGGGGCCGCGCTGATGGTGGCTGGGCTGGCTGCGGAAGGCGAGACCAGAATCGGCGATATTCAACATATTCAACGCGGATACGAGGACCCGGTGCGGGACCTGAGGAAGCTGGGGGCGGCGATCCGGTTGGAATAAGCTTTCGTTACCGGGCCGCCGGGCTTGGAGCAGAACCAACGCGGGAGCGAGTATAAAGTTCTTTTTGATTCTTTTTCTTTCAAGAAAAAGAATGAATACCGAAGAAAAGGTGAGAGTCATGCCGAGAAAACGCAAACCGCGCCGCCGCCGTCACAGGGGAAGCCTGGGGCGGCTGCTGCGGCCATTTTCCGTTGTACTGGCGGCGGTTGCAATTGTGGCGGCGCTCACCCTTTTCTTCAAGGTAGACCAGATTTTGGTCATAGGGGGGGGACGGTACCAGGCGGATGAGATTGCAGCGGCAACCGGGATACAGCGGGGGGATCACCTTATACTGCTGGACAAGCGGGGGATTGCGGAGCGGATTTATACCCAACTGC
>CAMSIF010000062.1 GCA_947058885.1 uncultured Clostridia bacterium | reverse complement strand
GGACACTCTTTCCCTACACGACGCTCTTCCGATCTGCCGCAATTTGGGGGGACTACTCCCGATACACCAGTGTACCCTTAAAATCGTTTATCTACGAGTCCAACCAGGGAAACGACTTCTTCTTTGTCTCGACCAGGGAGGAGGCCGTCGCACGGCTGGCGGGCGCAAAATAAGTTGATTCTCGCGTAAATTTCAGTATAGCAGGGCGGTCCCGAAAAAACGGGGCCGCCCTTGATATTTTCGGAGGCGGCCCGCAGCAATGGGAAGTAGTCAAATGATAAAATTAGGTAGCATAATCATAGCCAGTAAAAGTGGCCAGCATTCTGAAAAGGGGGTTACTTCTCTATATCCGCGCCAATTTTCTTCATCCGGCCCAAAACGATATCCCCGACTACCGCCAGGTCCTCCGCAGTAAAGGCGTAGCGGAAGTTATCGGAAAACAGGATTTGGGCGTTGGGCGGAAACTCCTCGTCCCCCAGCCAAAGCAAAAACCGCATCGTCAGTTGGGGCATCAGCTCCACCTCCCAGCCCTCGTCGCTGTGGTTGAGCCGTTTGGAGGGAAGCTTGGACATGATTTTTTCCAGCAGCTCCGGCTTGTTCCCGTAGGAAAACGCGAACCGCTGTACGCACCGCCCGTTGAACTGCCGCAGATAGACCTCCCCCCAGGGGAACTCGCGGTAAGTAAGGTACTGCCCGCTGGGCATGGTACACCTGCCGTCCAGCAAATAGCGCAGAAATAAAATCCGCTCCGCGTTGCACAGGGGCGTGGCGCCCACAATGGTAAAATCCGGATGGGAAACGCTGTAGGGCTCCCCCAACAGCTCCATAGTAATCGTTCTGGCCCCGCCGTCCCAGGGGCGGGCGCACCGGGCGGACATCTCCGCCGGGTCTCCTTGCCGGTACAGGCCCAGATAGTGCTCCAGGGGCCGGCCCTCTTTGTTGTTAATTACGTCCATATTGCGGCTCCTCACGTCGTAATGGGTCTTATTATACTATAACGCTGTAAAATCAGCAAGAGCAAAATCTTTCTTGCGGACATCCGGGAAAGGGGCTATAATGCAATGTGTGCAAAAGCAAAGGAGACGCCCATGAAACATATCCTCATCATTGACGACGACCTCCACATTGGCAGTATGCTGGAGGAACTCCTCACCCGGGAGGGCTATCAGGTCTCCCGGGCCTACTCCGGTACGGAGGCCCTGCTGGCGGTTTCGGCCCGGAGGCCGGACCTGGTTCTGCTGGACCTGATGCTCCCCGGCCTCTCCGGCGAGGAGGTGCTTCCGCAAATCAAAAACATTCCCGTCATCATCCTCAGCGCAAAGGCGGCAGTGGACGGGAAAGTAGCGCTGCTGCTGGGCGGCGCGGCGGACTACATGACCAAGCCCTTTGACACGAGAGAGCTGCTGGCCCGTATCGCCGTAGCTCTGCGGAACGCCCCGCCGTCCGGGCCCACCCTGTCCTACGGCGGCCTGCGGCTGGACGCCGCCTCCCGTACCGCCGCGGTATCCGGACGCCAGGTCCATCTCACCCGCACGGAGTACGCTATTTTGAAGCTGCTGCTGCAAAACCCCTCCCAGGTCATCGCCAAATCCGTTCTTCTGGACCGTATCAGCGCCGACACCCCGGACTGTACCGAAAGCTCCCTGAAAATCCATGTCAGCAACCTGCGCAAGAAGCTTCGGGAGGCGGACGGGAAAGACTATATCGAGGCGGTCTGGGGAATCGGCTTCAAGCTGCGGGAGGAATAATCTATACCATTTCTTTACCTCTTCCTTTACTGTTTTCTTAACCCTTTTCCGCTACAATCTCACCATCACGGCATGAAACCATGCGGCAAAGGAGAACTCTTCTATGGAATATGTACTGACCGGCAAGGGACTAACCAAAAGCTACGGCCATTTCAAGGCCCTGGACGGCTTGACCATGTCCGTACCCAAAGGGGCTATCTACGGCCTTGTAGGCCGCAACGGCGCGGGCAAAACCACCCTCATCCGGCTTATCTGCGGCTTGCAGGAGCCCTCCTCCGGCAGCTTCGTCCTCTACGGCGTGAACCATACGGAGCGGGCCATCCACCGCACCCGCCGGAGGATGGGAGCGGTGGTGGAGACGCCCTCCATCTACCTGGACCTGACGGCGGCGGACAACTTAAAGGAGCAGTACCGGGTGCTGGGTCTGCCCGACGACAGCGGTATCCCCGAGCTGCTTAAGCTGGTGGGCCTGGGGGACACGGGGAAGAAAAAAGCCAGGAACTTCTCTTTAGGGATGAAGCAGCGGCTTGGCATCGCCGTGGCTCTCGCGGGAAGCCCGGATTTTCTGGTCCTGGACGAGCCGGTCAACGGCTTGGACCCCCAGGGTATCATTGAAATCCGGGAGCTGATTTTGAAGCTCAACCGGGAACGGCGGATTACGGTGCTTATCTCCAGCCATATTCTTGACGAGCTGGCCAAGCTGGCTACCCACTACGGATTTATCGACGCCGGGCGGATGGTCAAGGAGCTCAGCGCGGCGGAACTGGAGGCGGCCTGCCGGAAGTGCGCCCGCGTGGAGGTGACGGACGCAAAGGTCCTGGCCCGGGTGCTGGACGGCATGGGGGTGGAGTACAAAATCCTCTCAGACCGGACCGCGGATGTGTTCGCCCAGCTCAACGTCTCCCAGCTCACCCTGGCCCTGGCTAAGGAGGGATGCGAGGTTCTCTCCATGCAGGAGCGGGACGAGAGCCTGGAGAGCTTCTTTATTAATCTGGTGGGGGGTGGGGACCATGCGTAACCTGCTCTGCGCCGGCTTCTTCCGTCTGCGCCGGAACCAGGTGTTCTGGATCTGTACCGCCGCTATGCTGGTTTTCTCCGCCGGGATGATGGTCGTCTGGTGCCAGGAGGACGCCGCCAAGGGTTTTGTAAGAGACCTGGATACTTTTTATTTCCGCCCCTCGTTGGGGGTGGGGCTTGTCTACTCGGTGTTCTCCTGCCTCTTCCTCTCTGTGGAGCACAGCGAGGGAACCATCCGCAACAAGCTGGTGGTGGGCCACGCCCGCCGGGATGTATACCTCTCCAATCTGCTTACGGTCTTCGCCGCTTCCCTCTGTATGGCTCTGGCATGGCTGGTGGGCAGCTGCGCGGGAATACCGTTTTTAGGCTTTCTGAAGCTTCCCCCTGCCGGGATAGCTCTCTGCATAGCGGTCATTATAGGTTTCACGGCTTCTTTTTCCGCTATTTTTACCTTCATTGGAATGCTCAACAACCGCCGGTCCGCTACAGTGATTACGCTTCTGGTTTGGCTGGCCCTGCTGTTAGGGACCAGTACGATCGACAACGCCCTGTACGAGCCGGAGTTTTCAAACAGTCTTGTTCTGACTGCGGAAGGAACGCAGGTGCTGGGGGACCTGGAGCCAAACCCCAACTACATCTCCGGCATCCAGCGGGAAATCTATGAATTTATCATAGATTTCCTGCCCACAGGGCAGGTGGGACGCCTGCCAAACGCCGCTCACCCGGTGCGGATGCTGCTCTCGTCCCTTTTCATCACCATCTCAACCACGGCGGGCGGTATTTTCCTTTTCCGGGGCAAGAACCTGAAATAGGGGGCAGCAGGATGAATCTTCTTTTAAGCGCGAATTTTCTCCGGCTCTGGAAGGGTACTGCCTTTTGGGTTTCCATGGCGGTGATGGCGGGCATTGGCGTTTTCGAGGCCACAGCCGGGTACCTCAGCGCAAGGGACATGGGGATCACCTTGAGCCTGGACAACCGGTACGTTATTTTCGCCCTGGTAGCGGGGGTTGTGCTATCCGCCTTTTGCAGCCTCTTTATAGGCGTGGAGCACAGCGGCGGGACCATCCGCAACAAAATCATGGCGGGCCACTCCAGAACCGCCATCTATCTGGCCAACCTCATCACCTGCGCGGCAGTGGGGGTTCTTCTGTGCGTGGGGTACATCGTCCCCCTGCTGGCGGAGGGAATTCCCCTGCTGGGATGGTTCCAGCTGGAGCTGGGGGCGGTTTTGTGGTTTACCTTCTGCGTATTTTTGATGACCGCCGCCCTGGCGGGTCTCTTTACTCTGGTTGCCATGCTGAACCAAAACAGGGCGGTTACCGCGATTATCTGCATTTTTCTAGCCTATATCCTGCTGTTTCTGGGAATATACCTCAACTCCCGTCTGACAGAACCGGAGATGATTCCCGCGCGGGAGTATGTGGAAAACGGCCAAATTTTCGTGCAGGAGGCCCGGCCCAATCCGGGGTATGTCCGTGGACCTTGGCGGACCGTCTGCGGGCTTCTGTACCTCCTGCCGGGGTGCCAGGCGGTGCAGCTGGTGACCACGATGGAGGCATGTCCGTGGTATCTGCCTCTGGCCAGCCTGTGCGCCCTGGCCGCCAGCGCGGGAATCGGGCTGGCCCTCTTCCGGAAGATGGATTTGAAATAACGGAGGCGGCGGTATGCTCCCCTGGATTCTTACGGCCCTGCTGGCGGCGGCGTTGGCGTTGCGGCTCCTCAAAACGTATCTCACGTGGAAGAGCCTGGACGAAATCGTCCGGGCTCTTGGGGAGCTTCTCTCCCAGGACACCAATAATCTCCTCTTCAGTCCCTCCCGGGACCGCCGCGTCCGCCGTCTGACGTCCCTGCTCAACAGCCACCTGCGGCTTCTGCGGGACCAGCGGCGGCGGTACCAGAACGGAGACCGGGAGCTGAAGGAGGCGGTGACCAATATCTCCCACGATCTGCGCACCCCTCTCACCGCCGTCCAGGGGTACCTGGACTTGCTGGAGAGCGAGGAGAAATCGGCGGACGCGGAACGCTACCTGGCTCTCGTCAGGAACCGGACAGACGCTATGGGACAGCTGACAGAGGAGCTGCTGCGCTATTCTCTAATCCTCTCCGCGGACGAGGACCTGCCTCTGGAGCCGCTGTGCCTCAATGACGCCATAGAGGAGAGCCTGGCCGCCTTCTACGGAGCCCTCACCGCCCGGGGCGTCACGCCGGACATCCAAATCCCGACGGCGAAGGTGGTCCGGCCCCTTAACAAGGCCGCCCTTTCCCGGGTGTTCGGTAATATTTTGGGCAACGCCCTGAAGTACAGCGGCGGCGATCTGGGGGTAACCCTTCTGGAAACCGGGGAGGCGGTTTTCTCCAATGCCGCCCCCGGCTTGAACGAGGTGGAGGTAGGGAGGCTGTTCGACCGTTTTTTCTCCGTGGAGGCCGCCCGGAACTCCACCGGTCTGGGGCTTGCGATTGCCAAATCGCTGGTGGAGCGGATGAACGGAACCATCGAAGCCCGGTATGCTGAGGACCGGCTGGAAATCCGGATATTCTTTCCCAAAGCGTAGCGGAAGGGAGGACATCTGTCCTCCCTTCCATTATTTTCGTTTAAAATGCACAATTTTCCAGTATAATAAATCGGAGACATTCTAGCAGGTTCCTATCTTGACAGAACGGCGGGGAGCGAGTATAATTCGCTCTCGGTTGGGACCCAAACCAAGAAAACAATAACGAAATTTGTCTCTTGTTTATTTCCTAGTGAGGAAGGAGTGATTTTGAATGAACTGCATTCAGAATGCTATTCGCGCAATTATGCCCAAAGAGAAGTCTGGCGTGGGCGTTGCGCTGAAGGAGATGCGCGCCCGCAAGGCGCTGGGCCGCGACGCGAGCCTGAGCATCACCATGATGACGATGCACAGCCGTACACTGATGTGATAACGGTTATGCCGTAATATGCTGGACTGGCCCATAGGGCCCGTCCGGCTTTTTTGTTGGGGCTAGCGCTCGCTGCCCCAGAAGACCAACGCTAACATCCCGGGGCCTGTATGCGCGCCGATGATAGGACCAATGCCGGCCAGATAGACCTCCGCGTCCGGGAAACGGCGGAGTACGGCGGACCGCAGAGCTTCCCCCTCCTCTGGGCAGTCGCCGTGGCCCACCACCGCCAGCTTCCCCAGTTCTGGCATCCAGCCCTTTTCCATGCGGGCCAGCTGGCTCTCTACGGCCCGGCGGCGGCCCCGGGGCTTTTCCGCCACTTGCAGCCTGCCCTCCTCATCCACCCGCAGCAGAGGTTTAATTTGCAGCAGGGTTCCTGCGGTGGCGGCTACGGCGGATACCCGGCCGCCGTGGCGCAGATGCTCAAAGGAGTCTACGGTAAACCAGTGGCAGACCTGCAAACGCCTCTGTTCCACCCACTGGGCCAGCTCCTCCAGGGTAAGGCCCTCCGCCTGTTTCCGGGCCGCCTCCCGCACCAGCAGGCCTTCGCCTACGGAGGCGCAAAGGGTATCCAGACACACCAGCTTCCGCTCCGGGTAGGCCTCCTCCAGCTCTTTTATACACAGCTTCGCGCCCTGGATGGTGCCGGAAAGGCCGGAGGAGAAGCACAGGTATAAAATATCATCCCCTCGTTGCAGGAATGGCTCAAAGGCATCCCGGTAAACGGCGGGATTGATTTGGGAGGTAGTGGCAAAGCTGCCGGCCCGCTGGGCGGCGTAGAACTGGGCGGCGGTCAGGTTTCCGCCGGGGCCGTAGGTATAGGAGGCGTCTCCCAGTTCCACCTCCATGGGGATAAATTCCACAGCGGGGAGGCTTGCCATCATTTCCGGACAGACGTCCGCGGTTGCGTCAGTAAACAGCTGATATCCCATTCTGGCTCTCCTTTATGCAGTAAGTAGTCATAGTTTGCGGAGCTATTATACCTGAAAAATCTCCGCTAGTAAAGACAAATTCACTGGAAAAAGGGAGCGTCCGGGTCAAAAACTTCCGCTGTTATTTTCCGGGGGCCCGCTTGAGGCCCAACTTTGCCTCCGCCGCCTCCCGCATTTTATATTTGAGGATTTTTCCCGCCGCGTTCATGGGGAAAGCCTCGACAAAGTCCACATACCGGGGGACCTTGTGCTTGGCCATATGGGAGAGGACAAAGTCCTTGAGCTCCTGCTCTGTCATAGCCTCCCCCTCCTTGAGGATAACGCAGGCCATAATTTCCTCGCCATACTGCTCGTCCGGCACGCCGATGACCTGTACGTCGCGGACCTTGGGATTGGTGTAGATAAACTCCTCAATCTCCCGGGGATAGATGTTTTCGCCGCCCCGGATAATCATGTCCTTCAGCCGTCCGGTAACCCGGAAGTTGCCGTTTTCATCCTCGCAGCAGAGGTCTCCGGAGTGGAGCCAGCCCTGGGCGTCGATGGCCTCGGCGGTGGCGCCGGGCATCTTGTAGTAGCCCTTCATAATATTGTAACCCCGGGCCACAAATTCGCCGCTGACCCCAATGGGGCACTCTTCTCCGGTATCCGGGTCGATGATTTTGCATTCTACGTTGGCGAAACGGCTGCCCACAGTCTCCGTGCGCACATCCAGGGGGTCGTCGAAGCTGCTCATGGTACAGCCCGGAGAAGCCTCGGTCTGTCCGAAAACGGAGATAATCTGCTTCATATTCATCACATCCGCCGCCTTGCGCATCAGCTCCGGAGGACAGTTGGCCCCCGCCATAATACCGGTGCGGATGTGGGAGAAATCCGTTTTGGCGAAGTCCTCGTGGTTCATCATGGCGATGAACATGGTGGGCACGCCGTTAAAGGCAGTAATCCGTTCCTGATGGATGCAGGCCAGGGCGGGCTTGGGGGAGAAGTAGGGGAGCGGACACATAGCAGCCCCGTGGGTCATGGAGGCGGTCATGGACAGCACCATGCCGAAGCAGTGGAACATGGGCACTTGTATCATCATCCGGTCGGCGGTGGAGAGGTCCATATGGTCGCCGATATACTTGCCGTTGTTGACCACGTTGTAGTGGGTGAGCATAACCCCCTTGGGGAAACCGGTGGTGCCGGAGGTGTACTGCATGTTAGCAACATCATGAACCTTCACGTTGGCGGCCCGGCGGCGGACCTCCTGGACAGACGTTTTTCCGGCCAGTGCCGCCGCCTCGTCCCAGGTCAGGCACCCGGCCTGCCGGTACCCCACCGTGACAATATTGCGCAGGAAGGGCAGCCGCTTGCAGTGGAGGGGCCTGCCGGGCTGGGCGGTTTCCAGTTCCGGGCAGAGTTCCGCGATAATTTCGGCGTAATGGCTGTCCCGGTAGCTCTCAATCATCACCAGGGTATGGGTGTCGGACTGGCGCAGCAGGTACTCCGCCTCGTGGATTTTGTAGGCGGTATTCACCGTTACCAGCACCGCGCCGATTTTGGTAGCGGCCCAAAAGGTGATAAACCAGGCGGGCACATTGGTGGCCCAGATAGCCACCTTGTCCCCCGGCCCCACGCCCATGGCGATGAGAGAGCGGGCGAACTGGTCCACGTCGTCCCGGAACTGGGCGTATGTGCGGGTGTAGTCCAGGGTGGTGTATTTGAAGGCGTACTGGTCCGGGAATTCCTCCACCATTTTGTCCAGGACCTGAGGGAAGGTGTAGTCGATAACCGTGTCCTTTTTCCAGACGTACTGGCCCGTACCGGCAGTATTATAATAGAGATGCTTTTTCCGGCTTTCCCGCTCAAAACGGGACAGATACACGCTGAAGTGGGTCAAAAGCATATCCAAATCGTCCAGGCCCTCCACCCAGGCGGGGTCCCAGACCAGGGAGATGAAGCCGTCATAGTTGACGCTCCGCAGGGCGTTCATCAGGTCCTGTATGGGCAGCCGGCCCTCGCCAATCAATTCCGGAGAGACGCCGGGCGTTTCTTTTTCCGGCGTGCCGTCGTGGATGCGCACATGGCGGACATAGGCGCCCAGATGGGTGATGGTCTGTTCCGGGGTCTCGTTCTGGCGCAGGCAGGTGTCGTGCATGTCCCAGCAAGCGGCCAGATGGTCGCAGGCGAAGTGGTCCAGCACGTCCACCAGTTTTTTCGTATCGCCCATCGGTCCGCTGCTTTCCAGCAGAGCCACTACGCCCGCTTTTTCCGCCATCGCCACGAGGGTGGTTAATTTCTGAACCACCGCCTGGCTGTCATCGCATTCTGTGCGCAGCAGCACATAGGGAGCCAGCAGGTTGCGCGCGGCCTCCAAAGCGGCGGAAAACTCCTGCTCCGCGTAGCGGTCCATGAGGTCCGCCTCCACGCCCACGCAGGGTACGGCGAGGTCCTGTCCGGCGAGCTGGCGGCGGGCGGCGGGGGCGAGCTCCGGATTGGTGGGGCTGTTCCGGGTGGTCAGGACAGGATTCCGCACGCTGTCAATCTCCAGACCGTCCAGTCTGGCGTCCAGAGCGGCGGCGCAGAATTGCGCCCAGTCCCGGTTTGACCAATTACGTATTGTATAAGAAAGCTTCATCATTACGACTCCTCGTACACAATTTTATTCAACGCGCTGATATACGCCCGGATACTGGCCCCGATAACGTCGGTAGAGATGCCGTTGCCGGAGTATAGCTTCCCATTGGAGCGCAGCTTCACCAGAGCGGAGCCCATGGCCTCCCGGCCCTCGGTGACGGTTTGAATCTGGTAGTCCGCCAGTTCGTAGTGGTGGCCGATAATCTGCTCAATAGCCAGAAAGGCGGCGTCGATAGGACCATCCCCGGCGCAGACGCCCTGATGCGTCTCCCCGTCCTTTTCCAGGGTCAGGCTGGCCATAGCGTTTGTCGCGCTGCCGCAGGTGATGACATAGTTGGCAATCCGGTAGACCGGCGGTACCTGCATGGCCGCGCTGGCTACGATGGCGTCCAGTTCCCGGGTACTGACAAAGTGCTTTTTCGAGGCAATACGCTGGAAAGCCTCATACACCCTGGCGTTATCCTCCTCGCTGAGGTCGTAGCCCAGATGGCGCACGACCTTTATCATTTCGCCGATGTCGTCTCCGGCGGTCAGGCAGATGGTAGGCGCGCCCTGGTCCACGCCGCTGTCAAAGGGGGAACCGCTGCTGCGCTGGGTTTCCAGCATCCATTTCAGCTGTCCTGCCGCCCGGGCCAGCTCCGTGGTCCGCAGATTGCAGCACAGGCCTTTACTCTCGCCCCGGGCGGTCATATAGGCGGCAAAGGCCTTTGTGGTGGGCAGGTCCATAGGCGTGATGGTGGTTTTAACCACCTCCGCGCCAGCGTCCACGGCGGCGGCGGCGCAGGCCACCGCCATTTTTAGGTTGTTGCTCAGCTCCACGCCAAGCTCCGCCCGCTCCAGGGCGGGGACGTTCTCCCGTACCGTGCGGATAAACTCCGCGCACTCGCCGGGGGTCATAATTCCGGCGGAATCGCACAGGGTCACCGTTTTGGCCCCCGCGTCCAAAGCGGCGTTCAGGAGCTGATAGAGTACGGCTGGTTCCGCCCGCGTAGCGTCCAGAGCGGAGAATTCCACCTGTTCCGTGTAATAGCGGGCCTTGGCAACCAGCGTTTTTGCCAGCTCCAGCATGGCGGGGGCTTTTTTGTGGCACAGGTACTCCATTTGGACCGCCGAAGCGGGAAGAAGAATATGCAGGACCGGCTTTCGGGCGTTTTTAACGCTCTCCCAGGCGTCCTCCACGCTCTCCTCTGTAAGTCCGGCGGCGGCAGAAAGCCGGGCGGAGTTGACTACGGAGGAGATGGTCTTATTGCTGAGAGCGCCGGCCTTGCCGCCGGCGATGGGGGGCAGTTCCACGGCGTCCACCTGGAGGCGGTCCAGGGTACGGGCAATTTCCACCCGCTCTTTGAAGCTCAGGGCAGCGGCCCGGTTCCGGTCCGCCTCCCGCAAGGTAATGTCGAAAATTTTGACAGTTTTCATCTTTTTGCTCTCCTTTTCGCAGTGTTCTAGTCAAATAGGGACTCTGTCCGGGGACGAAGAAACGCCCCGGGAGCAGAGACCTGCTCCCGGGGCGATAAAAAATCTTTACCGCGGTACCACCCGGCTTCGCGCGTAATCCGCGCGCACTCAATAGGGCTCCAGCAAGCCCCTGCCCGTATAACGGAGGCAAATCCGTGACGCCCTACTGGAAAAATCTTTGGGGCGTCCCGCTCCGGCGCCAGCCGTCCCGCCGCCGCTCCCCGGCTTGCACCAACCGCCGGTTCTCTGAGAGCGTCCGCAACGGGACATTACGCCTTCCACGCATTTAGGAAAATATAGAACTGTGCGGCATTATAGCACAGGATAAACAGACTGTCAAGAGGAATTCCGGGCAGTTTTTTCGCTTTTGGCCGTCTGCGGCGGCGCCGCGGGGCTAGATCCGCCTCCAGGACGCCCCCTCCTTTGTATCCACAACCTCAATGCCTCGGGCTTTCAGCTCCTCGCGAATCCGGTCCGCTTCCTGGAAATTTTTCTCCTTTTTCGCCTGGGCCCGCTGGAGCACCAGCGCGTCGATGTCCGGGTCCCCTTCGCCGGTAATGACGATACCTCCGGCGGACTGGGCGGAAGCCGGTATTTTGGCGTCCGCCTCCCGCTTGGCCGCCGCTTTCTCCAAAAGGCCAAGGCCCAATACCTGGTCAAAATCCTCCAGGAGAGCCAGCTTGGTTGCGCTGCTCGCCGGGGCCTTCAGGACGTCGTAGAGGGCAGTAATACCCAGGGATGTGTTCAGGTCATTGCCCAGGGCTTTGCGGAACTTCTCCCGCTGGGCCTGGAATACGTCCTGGTCCACGCTGCCGTCGGGGGTGAGAGCGGCGATACGGGCAATCAGCTTGTTATAGGTCCCTTGGGCGTTGTCCAGGTTTTCCCAGGAGAATACCAGGGCTTTGCGGTAGTGGCTTTGCAGGCAGAACAGCCGGTAAGCCAGGGGGTCATACCCTTTTTCCTCCAGGAGGGAGACCGTGAGAAATTCTCCCTTGCTCTTGCTCATCTTGCCGGAGTTGGTATTCAGGTGCAGCACATGCATCCAGTAATTGCACCACTTGTGCCCTAAAAACGCCTCGCTCTGGGCAATTTCGTTAGTGTGGTGGGGGAAGGCGTTGTCGATGCCGCCGCAGTGGATATCCAGGTCCTCTCCCAAATGTTTCATGGAGATGCCGGAGCACTCAATATGCCAGCCCGGATAGCCCACCCCCCAGGGGGAATCCCACTTGAGGGCCTGGTCCTCGAACTTGGACTGGGTGAACCAGAGGACGAAATCGTTCTTATTGCGCTTGTTTTTGTCCTCCTCCACGCCCTCCCGGACGCCTACCGCTAAATCCTCCGCGTCATGGTCGTTGAAGATATAGTAACGTTCCAGCTTGCTGGTGTCAAAGTAGACGTTCCCTCCGGACACGTAGGCGTATTCTTTTTCCATCAGGGTGGAGATGATGTTGATATAGTCGCTGATGCAGCTGGTGGCGGGCTCCACCACGTCGGGCCGTTTAATGTGGAGCTTATCGCAGTCAGCGAAAAAAGCGTTGGTATAGAATGCGGCAATGTCCATGACCGATTTGTGTTCGCGCCGGGCGCCCTGGAGCATTTTATCCTCGCCGGTGTCGGCGTCGCTGGCCAGATGGCCTACGTCGGTGATATTCATAACCCGCTTGACGTGATAGCCTTCATAGCGCAGGAATTTTTCCAGCACATCTTCCATGATATAGCTGCGCAGATTGCCTATGTGGGCGAAGTGGTACACTGTGGGACCACAGGTGTACATCTTCACAATGTCCGGATGATTGGGGACAAATTCCTCTTTCCGGCGGCTGGCGGAATTGTACAGATACATAGCTCTATTCTCCTTTTGAACGGATGATATTTTCAGCTTCTTCCAATTTTCTCTCCAGCTCCTCCACCCGGCGGGTGAGGACCTCCAGCTTTTGCAGGGTGGGGTTGACCACGCTGGTCTGATCCACCTCGTCGGCGTAGCGGCGGATTTTTTCGCCGTTCACCCGGACAATCTGGGCGGGTACGCCAACCGCTGTGGCCCCTTCCGGCACGTCCTGAAGCACCACCGCCCCGGCGGCGATGCGGGAATTATCCCGAACGGTGATAGGGCCCAGCACCCGGGCCCCGGCTCCCACCATCACGTTGTTTCCCAGGGTAGGGTGGCGTTTGCCCACGTCCTTGCCAGTGCCTCCCAGGGTGACACCCTGGTAGAGCAACACGTCGTCGCCTAACTCGGCGGTCTCGCCGATGACGATGCCGGTGCCATGGTCGATAACCAGGCGGCGGCCTATAATCGCGCCCGGGTGGATTTCAATTCCGGTCCAGAACCTGGCCCATTGGGAAACAAAACGGGCCAGGAAATACAGGCGGCAGCGATAGAGCCCGTGGGCAATTCGGTAGTAAATAATGGCGTGTACGCCGGCGTAAAGCAGGAAGATTTCCAGCTTGCTGCGCGCGGCGGGGTCTCGCCTCTGGTACGCGCTCAGTGTTTCCATCAGCATCATGGGTTTCATCCTTTTCTGCGGGGAAAAGCGGGGCGGCCCGCTAAAAATTGAAACAAATACGCCTTCCCGCCTGGCCGGACGGAAAGGCGCGGTTTCATCTATAGTATATTAACAGCGGCGGCAGTTTGTGTCAAGGCGGCCCGGAACCTTTTTTGTTTCTTATCAGATTAGTGCCGCTCAGTGCCGCTTGACAAAATGAT
>CAMSIF010000061.1 GCA_947058885.1 uncultured Clostridia bacterium | reverse complement strand
GATCTACACACCCGCGGACACTCTTTCCCTACACGACGCTCTTCCGATCTCAGGCCGAGGGTCTGACGGCGGGCGGGACGGACGTCCATAGGCACCTGGTAGGTGGCGCCGCCCACGCGGCGGGCCTTTACTTCCAGGCTGGGCATAATGTTGTCCATGGCGGTGTTGAAAACCTCCAGGGGCTCTTTGCCGGTCTGCTCCTTGACGATGTCAAAGGCGCCGTATACGATTTTCTGCGCCACACCCTTCTTGCCGTCCAGCATAATGGAGTTGACCAAGCGGGTCACCAGGATGCTGTTGTACATCGGGTCGGGCAAAATCTCTCTCTTGGGAACATTACCTCTTCTGGGCACTATGCTTCCCTCCTTCATGAAATTCTATGAAATCATAGGTACTCACCAAGGCGGCGTTTGCGCCGCCGGGACCGGCCGTTGAACGAAGTCCAATGACGGGCCCCATTGAAAACCTTGGCGTTTGGCCTGCCAAAGAGGCGTAGTCACAGTTTATCAGAAAGAAAACTATGTCAACCTATTCGGCAAAGCTTGAGCTGCTCCAAATTACTTGGACTTCGGACGCTTCGCGCCGTACTTGGAGCGGGCCTGCATACGGCCCTGAACGCCTTGAGTGTCAAGGGTGCCGCGGATGATGTGGTAACGCACGCCGGGCAGGTCCTTTACACGGCCGCCGCGAATCATGACCACGGAGTGCTCCTGGAGGGAGTGGCCCACGCCGGGAATGTAGGCGGTGACCTCATAGCCGTTGGTCAGGCGCACACGGGCGATCTTCCGCAGAGCGGAGTTCGGCTTCTTGGGGGTCGCGGTACGCACCGCTGTGCACACGCCCCGCTTCTGGGGGCTGGGCAGATCGGTCTCCTTGTTCTTCAGGGTGTTGAGGCCGTACTGCATAGCGGGGCTCTTGGATTTGTCGGTGGCCTGCTGCCGGCCCTTGCGAACCAGCTGGTTGAAAGTAGGCATAGTTTTCTCCTTTCTTTATAAAGTATGTGGAGCGGAACGCTCCTGTTTATTTTTTACAGGATACTTAAAAAATATCCCATAAAAACCAAAAATTAAGAATTTTCCAACGCGGTAACCACAGCGGCTCCCACTTGGATTCCGGCGGCCTGTCCCAATTCCGCCATTGTATACTGGGTGGAAAAGGGAATGTCCTTCTGACGGCAAAGCTCCTCCAGGGGACCTGTCAGGGCCGGGTCGGCGTCATAGGCGAGAAAAACCTGTCTGGCCAGGCCGGAACGGACGGCACGGCTGGATTGCTTTACCCCCGTCACTTTGTCCAATGCCCGCAGATGATCCAGCAAAATAACTCCTCCCGTTTTTGACACACTAAACTTCGCAGATAAATCCACGCAATTTGGTATTGTACCATATGCGGGCGGCTCCGTCAAGTATTATTTTCATAAACCAGTATATTATGTAAGAAACCGCGGCTGCCGTTTCGGAATTCCATCAAATATATTGCTTTCCGGCTTTTGAGAATCCGTTTTTTCTGTTGTCATGCGGTCCATTTTGTGGTAAAGTGGAGGAAGAAATCAATCAGGAACGGGGTGTACATATGGATAACCATATTTTTCGCAGCGCAATCGGCGGCTTTAACCGCCAAGACGTGATGGAATATATCGAGCGCGTTCAGAAGCGCGCGGAGGAGGACGCCGCCGAGCTGGAGGCTCAGGCCGGGGAACTGCGCCACGCCAACGACGAGCTGGCTCTCCAGCTGGAGGAGCGCACCCGGGAGAGGGACGGCCTGGAGCAGCAGCTGGAGGACATGACCCTGCGCTGCAACCACGCCCGTAACAACTGGGACGCCCAGGCGCAGGCAAAAGAATCCTTTCGCCGGGATGTCGCCCAGCGGGATGAGAAAATCCGCAGTTTAAATGAGGAAAACCAGCGGCTCCTCCGGCAAGTGGAGGCTCTGGAAAAGCAGATGGACAGCTTCCGCCGTCAGAAGGAACAGCTGGCCCAGCTGGAGCTGGAGGCCCGCCAGCGTTCCGGAGACGTGCTGGCCCAGGCGGAGGCCCAGGCGGAGGACGCCCTGGCTCAGGCCAGGCTGGAAGCAAAGGATATGATTTCTCAGGCCAGCGTCCAGGCGGAGAACATGATTTCCCAGGCCAATACGCAGGCGGAAGCCACGACCGCCCGGGCCAATTCCCAGGCGGAGGAGACCATCAGTCAGGCGAAAGCCCAGGCGGAAACCACTGCCGCTCGCGCCAACGCCCGCGCAGACTCCCTTTTGCGGGAAACAGAGGAGCGTATTATGGAGACCGCCGCCGAGTATGACCAGCTGTTCCGCTCCTTCCAGTCGGTCTCCGAACGCATCTCCAGCGAAATCCGGAAGCTGGAGGACACGGCCAGCCACCTTCCCACCAGCTTCAACCGTTTAAAGGACGGCCTTGTGGACCTTCAGCGGCGCGCAAAGGAACGCTAAAAACGGGACGGGCCTCTCCGGCTCGTCCCGCATGGGGGCATTTCCCTGTTTTTCGGTCTATGTACTTACTTCTCCTCAACGGACAGAATGCCCATGGGACAGGCCTTGGCGCAAATACCGCAGGCAATGCACTTGCTGGGCGCGGCGGCGCCGGGATCCATGACCATCACATGCATGGGGCAGGCCTCCACGCACTTGCCGCATCCCACGCATTTCTTCTTGTCGATCATGTACACGCCCTTGGCGTTCTGGGAGATCGCCTCTTCGGGACAGGTCCGGGCGCACTTGCCGCACATGATGCAGGAGTTGACCTTGGGCTCGCCGCCGGGCTTAGCAACAATGCGGATGCAGCTGAGGTCCGGGTCAAACTGCTTGTAGAACGCCTCTGAACAGGCACGCACGCAGCTAAGGCACGCCATACAGGGATTTTCTTTGCTGACAGCTATTTTTTTCATGTCGGAACAGCCTCCAATATCAGAATGATTCCATTCCCTATCCTACCAGATATATTGTTAAATTGCAAACTATATTTTTGCCTCTGAAAAAATTGCCGCTGAAGTAGTAAATTAAATGCAGAAAAGGTTTTCAACCTTTTTCTGCATTATTTTTTACCCAAATGGGAGCAGAAACGGGGAAAGAGGTGATTATGGTGAGGACTTTGACGCTGGAGGACCGCAGAAAAATTGAATTGATGTGGAGGCGCAACGCTTCCCCAGTCAAGATTGCCGCCGGGCTTTATGAACGCGCCGCGTATACAGGGCCGCCGTTCTTCTGCGGCCCTGTCAAACCCCTGTGAAATCAAAGTCCGGCGTAAACTCCCGTTTAGCAGAGGAACGCTCCTGCCGGTATCCATCCGTAACGCCCAGATTTTCCAGATACGCCAACGCCGCCCGGTACTCCGCGCCGGTGACGCGGCGGCTCAGCATGCCCTCCGCGCCCGGCTGGGGCGTATACTGCGCCATCAGGGAGAACATCACCTGGCCTGGCCGGAAGGTCTCCGCCACCCAGTCCATTACCGCTTTTGCGTTCTCCAACGCGCCAGGCAGAAGCAGATGCCGGATGATAACCCCCCGTTTTATTAAGCCGTCCTCCAGCACGCAGTCCCCCGTCTGCCGGTACATCTCGCGGATAGCGGAGGCGGCTGTTTCAAAGTAGTCCGGCGCGCCGCTGTAGCGTTCCGCCAGGGCGCTGTCCGCGTACTTCAGATCCGGCAGCCATACCTGTACCCGTCCCTCCAAAGCCCGCAGGGACTCTACCCGCTCGTAACCGCCGGTGTTCCACACGACCGGCACAGGCAGCGGCTCCTCCAACGCTTCCCGAATGGCCGGGATGTAGGGGGTAGGGCTCACTAGGTTAATATTGTGGGCCCCCTGCCGGACAAGCTCCTCAAATATCTCCCGCAGACGCTGCACAGAAACCGTTTTTCCCCGGCGTTCCCGGCTGATTGGGCCGTTTTGGCAAAACACGCAGCCCAATACGCAGCCGGAAAAAAACACTGCTCCACTGCCCCGGCTGCCGCTGACGCAGGGCTCCTCCCAATGGTGGAGCGACGCCCTGGCCAGCGACGGCTGGGCAGGCATTCCGCAAAAGCCCTCCCCCCGCGTCTCCGTCCGGAGGGCTCCGCATTGGCGGGGACAAAGCTTGCAGATCATTCCTCTTCCGCCCCGCCGGACTCGCCGGAGGCCTCCTCCAGAGGCGCGGCTTCCGTTTCGGAGATTTTCGCGCTCTCTGTAGACGCGCCGTTTCTATCCTTATCCTCCAGAACGCTCTTCCACTTTTTTGGCTTTTTCTTCGGCCTTCGGGCGGCCATCGCCAGCTTAAAACCGGTGGGGTCATTTTTCATCAGGTACTGCTCGTCCTCCGGCGGCACCTTGTCTCCCCGCATAATACGGGCCGCAATCTTATGGCACTTCTCCATGGTCTTCATGGCTTCCCCCAGGCCGTCCAGGTCCGCTCCGCCGGACATACTCTCCGTCCCCTCCTGGGTTCTATTTTCCGCTGCCCGCTGAATCTGCTCCATAACCCGCCGGTTCTGTTCCTCCAGACGGGCCACAGCCTCTTTGGAGATAGACACCCTGTCAGACTGCTCCTGCGCCTTTTGGGGAACGGCGGCGGCAGTTCCTTCTGGTTTGCGGGCGGTTTGGACCAGCGGCACACCGCGCTTCAGACGGCTTGTCAAGCTCAGCTCCATTGTTCTGCCTCCTTTTGCCTCTAGGTTAGCTCCTATATGATTTACTATCGGCATAGCCTGCGGGAAAATAAGGAATTTGCCGCAATATTGGAAAAGCCGCCTGACGGGTTCCCCCACAGGCAGCTTTCCCGGTTCTATCAAAATTCTTCCCCGTCCTCTTCACCCTTTTTCTGATAGTACTGTGCCTGCGCCGTCCAGAGGGAGCTGTATTTCCCCTCCTGCGCCAGCAGGTTGTCATGCGTGCCCTGCTGGACAACTCTGCCGCTCTCAAACACCGCAATTTCGTCACAGAACCGGCAGGAGGACAGCCGGTGGCTGATATAAATGGCGGTCTTGTCCGTCACAATCTCATCGAATTTGGTATAGATTTCCGCCTCCGCTTCCGGGTCCAGGGCGGCGGTAGGTTCATCCAGGACGATAAACGGCGCGTCCCGGTACAACACCCGGGCCAAGGCAATTTTCTGGGCCTCGCCGCCGGAGATTTCCACCCCGTTGTCCTCAAATTCCCGGTACAGGCAAGTATCCAAACCTTCCGGCAGATTCCTGAGCTGGGGACCGAAGCCTGCCTTCTCCAAGCAGTCCTCCGCCCGCTGGCGGTCATACTTCTCCGAAGCCGCCACGTTCTGCCCCAAAGGCTGTGCCAGCAGCCGGAAATCCTGGAACACGACGGAGAAAAGGGCCAGATAATCGTCGTAGCGGTACTTGCGAATGTCGATGCCGTTGAGCAGGATGGTCCCCTCCGTTGGGTCGTAGAGGCGGCAGAGAAGCTTGATAAACGTAGTTTTTCCGGAACCGTTTTCTCCCACAACCGCCAGCCGTCCCCCGACTTGAAATTTCACGTTCAGGCTCCGCAGGGCCCAGACGTCCGTCCCAGGGTACTGGAAGGATACGTCGCGAAACTCAATTTCATATTTCCGGTCATTGCGTTTCTCCGTAGTAAGGCTCCCCTGATACATACTGTTGGAAATATCCAGAAACTGGTACGTAGTGCGCAGGTACTCAGCGTTTTCCCGCAGCCCCCCCAGCTCCTTCAGCAGCCCCGACACGCCGCTGGCAAGCCCCGCCAAAGCCCCCACGTACTGAGTCACCGAACCGATACCGAACGCGCCCCCCAGGGCCTTCAGCCCTACATAGAGATAGATGACCCCGGTAAAAGCCCGGCTCACCGCCTCCGAGGCGGCGATATACAGCCCCATTTCCCCTCGGGCGTCCCGGCCAATCTCGGATTTCGGTGCAAAGTCCCCTAACTGGCCGAGCCGCAGCACTTTTTCCCGAATAAAAGCGTCCTGTTCATAAGTTCGGATATCCGCTCCGCGAAACCGCTCAACATGCGCGGCAAAGTAGAAAAAGCCGAACTCCCGGTTCCCCTTCGCCCCGTCGTATCTGGCCCAATAACTAGTGCCCTTGTTAAACAGAAGGGAAGACAGAAGAACTGTCAGCACAAGCAGAACCACCATTCCCAGCGAACACGCCGGATGATTCAGCCACACCAGAGAGCGTCCCCCCGGGACCGGCAGCAGAAACAGGCTCACCGACAACGCCGCCGCACCCAGTATCGTGAAAATGTGTTGGAGCATATAGCGAAGGCTGAAGTACACCTTGTCAAGCCCCCAGGCGGACCAGTAACGGTCATGCTTTATCCTGTTCAACAGCTCGCCAGTGGAGGGATCGTCTATATGGCAGTAGTCCATCGACAGCAGCTTTTCCAACACAATTTTGTCGAACACATTTCCCGCCTTAACGTCGGTTATGACATTGCTCCATCGCATAGCGCCCTGCGCCAGCAGCCCTGACGCCGCCGAAGCCCCCAGCAGCGCCACTAGCAGCGCCCAAACCCTTTGCGGGTCCCGTCCCCCGGCTATCTCGTTAATAAGCTGGGCTGTGAAATAAAGGGGCACGTAGGGAGCCAGCCGGGATACCGCGCTTCCCACCACCATAGAGAGGAAAAGCTCCGGCGCGGCCTTCCGCCAGATTTTGACAGCCCGCCAAGTGTTGGCGGCAGCCTCTTTCCTGGAAAGCCTCTCCTGGTTTCTCTCCTCACGCATTCTCAATCTCTCCTTTCTGGTAGTACTTGCCCTGAATCGCAAACATCCGGGCATAGCTTCCTCCCAGCGACACCAGCTCCTCATGGGTCCCCTCTTCCGCGATGCCGCCGCCCTCCAGCAGCAGCACCCTGCTGCAAAAACGGGTGGACGCCAGCCGGTGGGAGATATACACACTGGTACACCGCCGCGTCAAGTCATGATATTTCTGATATAATTGACTCTCCGCGATAGGGTCCAGCGCGGCGGTAGGCTCGTCCAGCACCACCACCGGCGCGTTTTTATACAGGGCCCGGGCCAGCATCAGCTTCTGCATCTCCCCGCCGGAGAGATTCTGACCGTCCAAATACACCGCCCTGCCCAAATAGGACTCCTCCCCCTTGGGAAGAGAACGGATCTTATCCGCCAGCCCCGCCTGCTCCAGACACGCCCACAGTCGTTCCTTATCAATCTCTCCCGTAGTCTGCGCCACATTCTCCGCCATGGTACCCGCCAAAATGGAAAACTGCTGAAACACAGCGGAAAAGTGCTTATAGTAGTCCCTCCGGTTGTACTGCCGGATATCCTCCCCGTCCAATAGCACCTGACCCTCTGTCGGGTCGTAGAAACCGCAGAGAATCTTTATCAGGGTGGTTTTCCCCGCGCCGTTGCGCCCCACCACCGCCAGCTTCTCCCCTGGATGGATTTTTAAATTGATATGCGTGAGCGTATCCTTATCCGCGCCCGGATACCGAAAGCTCACATCCCGCAGCTCCAACTCATACAAGTGGTCCGCCTTCACCGGAAGAGGCTTCCCGTCCTCAAACCGGAAGGGCTCCGGCATCTCCACAAATTCCCGCGCTACAGACAGATCCATACTCTGCCGGCGAAGAACGCTAAAGGCATTGAGCAGACCCGTCACCCACTGGGTAAACCCTCCTACCGCCTGGAAATACAGCACAAATTCCGCCGGGGACAGGCCGTCCCGCAACGCCAGCAGAATCAGCCAGCCGTAGGCCGCGCCGTTGCGCAGAAGCCCCAGCAGCACGTCCACTACATCCGACCATATCTCTACCTTCTCCCGCCTGACGCAGAAATCGTAGTATAGCCGCTCATATTTTTCATACAGCTCTCTCAGCCACGGCCCCAGATTGAAGATACGTGCATCCTTCCCCAGCGTAACGTCCGATGCCCGGTTCTGCGTATAATTGCTTTTATGCCGAAGCTCCGCCTCCTCTTCCCGGTGCCGGTATCGCCAGGAACAAATCCGCTCCCCCGCAAAGTAGCTCGCCGCCGCCAGCGCGCCGCTCAAACCCACAATCCCCGCCCCTACCCGGGACAATAGCGCCAGATACACCGCAAAGCTGATGAGGTTGGTCAAAAGGTCCGTCAGCGTTTTCCAAATCGCTTCCCCTGCCGCATTGTTGTTTTCCATACAGGCAAACGCCTTGTCGGAGAGCTTCAGGTATTCCGGGTCCTCCATATGACAGTAGGAAGTCCGGCAGAGAGTAAGGTGAACCTCCAGGCATAACCTTCCGCGCAAAAATACCCTCCCAAAAAGAGCGTTCAGCTCCAGATAGGACGTCAGCGCGTAAACCAGTATCAGCGACATCGTAAAACCCAATATAAGCTTCACCAGCCCCCCAGGACTCACCCCCGCCCCCACCGACTCCAGCACCGCCGGAACCACAAATAAATTCAGCAGATTTGCCGCCACGCCGCAGAAGATAATCCCCAATGCGATGGCAAGGACGCTCTTGCAGTCCCGCCACGCCCGCTGTATCATAAAGCAGGAGTTTTGCAGCATGTTGTATTTCGGCTTGTTCATACGAATCACCTCGCTGTTAGAATAACACAACGCCCCCCGCCTGTGCCGGCCGGGGGACGAATTGTCATTTTGGGGGGATGGATTGTTGGGCTCTGCCCAAACCCGCCAGGGCTCCGCCCTGGACCCGCCACCTTTTGAAAAAGGTGGACGAAAACTTTAATCTGCGCCCTGCGGAATCAGTATCTCTGTCGTAAACGCCCCATCCTCACTATTACGGCTGAGATATCCTCCCATCCGCTCCACTATGGCGTCTATCCGCAGCAGCCCAAACCCATGCCCCTCCCCCTTTGTCGTTCGGAACCGCCCAATCTGCTTCTTCCCCGCAGTGAAATTGGTGATGGAGATATAGAGCTGCGTTCCCTTCATATCCACATACAGCCGGATAAGCCGCTCCCCCTCCGGCAGCAAAAGACTCGCCTCAATCGCGTTATCAAACAGATTCCCCAGAACCACGCATAAATCCAGCGGTGAAATCCGCATCTCCACCGGCACCTGTGCATCCGCCTGCACACGAATCCCCTTGGACCTCGCCAAAGAAATCTTACTGTTCAGGATAGCGTCAGCCATCGCGTTTCCTGTCTTAACCACCGTCTCCACTGCGGAGAGCCCCTTCTCCAGCTCATCCAGATACGCCTGGATTGCCTCTAAATCTCCCCTTGCCGCGTGAGCCTTCAGAACCTGAATATGACTGCGGTAATCATGCCGCCATCCCCGCATCTGCCGGTACATGTTCTCCACCTCCGCGTAGTGGATTTCAACCAGCTCTCGCTGATAGGCGGAGATCCGCTTGTCAATAAGCCTGGCAAAAAGTGGCACGCCCTCCACCTCCCTACATCTGCTGGATAATAGCCCGGTTAAGCTTCTCATACTGCCCCCTGGGCAGCGGGATGACACTCCCGTCCGTCAGCTCCACCGACTGCCGGGTCGCCTTCCGAACATAGCTGAGGTTCAAAATGCAGGAACGGCCTATACGGAAAAACCGCCCATCCAGCTTCGTCTCCAGTTCGCTGAGCGTGCGCTTTACAGTGTAATCCCGCCCAGCATGGATGGTAACATAATTGTGAAATACATCCAAATACCGTATCTGCTCCATTGCCACCCTCGCGGTCTCCCCAGCCAGCTCCAAAGTCAACTGCGGCTCGCTCTGTCTGACACGCTTCGCGGCGCGGTCCAGCACAGCGAAAAACTTCTCCTGGTTTAACGGCTTCGTCAGGTAATGGAGGGCCGAAACCTCGTATCCCTCTGCGATATAGTCGGCATACCCACTGATAAAAACAATCTGAACATGCTCGTCCTCCTGCCGGACAACGCGGGCCATACTCACCCCGTCCATACCGCCCATCTCCACGTCCAGCAGCAGCAAGTCAAAGTCCTTTTCCTCCTCAAACGCAAAAAGAAACGCCTCCGCCGAAGGAAAAAATCTAATGGTCACCTGTGCGCCGTTCTGCCGCGCCCACTGAAAGGTCAGGCCCTCTATATGCCGTGCGTGGGCTTCGTTATCGTCGCAGACCGCTATTTTATAGGGCATACCAACCCCTCCTAAGGCCATGATAGTTGAAAGAAATAACCGCGCAGGGGCCGCTGCAAAATCTCCATCACGCAGCGGCCCCATCCTATTACAGCTTCATCAGCTCAATATTTTCCTCAATCTGCGCCGCCAGACCAGCCCCAGCGGCGGTAACCGCCTGATAGATGGCATTTTCCACAGCCCTTGCGGTGCTGCCGCCGTGGGCCTTTATGACCGGCTTTTGCAGCCCAAGAAAGGGCGTTCCGCCAATCGTATCCGGGTTCAGCCGGTCCTTAAACTCGCTCAGCCCCCCCTTTACCAGCAGGGCCGCCGCCTTTGAACGCAGGCTTTTCATAAACATGCCCTTCAATTCCCTGCCCATAAAGGAGCCTACGCCCTCTATCGTTTTCAGCATGACATTCCCGGAGAACCCGTCGGTCACCAGCACGTCGCACCCGCCCTTTACTGCCTCCTTGGCCTCCATATTGCCTACAAAGTTCAGATGCCCCGCCTCCCCGGCGGCCGTCAACGCCCGGTACGTATCCCGGCGCAGCTGGTCCCCCTTGGAATCCTCTGTGCCGATATTCAGCAGCCCCACACGGGGCCGGTCTATTCCCATGGCCCGTGAGGCGTAAAAACTCCCCAAATACGCGAACTGCACCAGATACTCCACTGTGCATTCAGCGTTTGCCCCGCAGTCCACCAGAACCAAGCCCCTCCCGGAAGTGGGCAAAAGCGGCGCCATAGCCGCCCGTCGGATACCGCGTACCCGTTTGACCAGCAGCGTTCCCGCGCTCAGCAGTGCGCCGGTACTCCCGGCGGAGACAAAGGCGTCCCCTTCCTCCGCCTTCAGCAGGTTCAGACCCACGGTAATAGAGGAGTCCTTTTTGACCTTAAACGCCGTGGCGGGATCGTCGTGCATATCGATCACCTCCGTGGCGTTGACAACGCGCACAGTCCCCGGCAGCTCCGCCGCCCCGCACTGCCGCGCCGCGTTCCGGACCTCCTCCTCCCGGCCCACCAGAATAATCTCCAGTTCCGGACGGGCCTTCACGGCGTAAAGCGCACCCTTCACAATTTCCAGGGGGGCGTTGTCGCCGCCCATGGCGTCAACGATGATTTTCACTGGCAACCTCCTGTCCCATGACCTCCCCAATCCGGTCTATTATCCCCAGCGACCTCTGGGAAATCTCCAGATTTTTATTTCTCTTCCCACGCACCCGGTACCCCAGCGGAGAAATAATGCCGAAATTCACGTTCATCGGCTGGAATTCCCCCACAGACCCATCGGACACATACAGGCTCAAAGCCCCCACGGCGGTCTCCCTCGGAAAATCCAAAGGCGGCTCTCCCGCCAGACGCCGGGCCAGCTCCACCCCCGCCAAGAAGCCCGAAGCTGCCGATTCCACGTATCCCTCCACGCCGGTCATCTGTCCGGCAAAGGAAATCCGGGGCTGACTTTTCAGCTGGTAGTAGCGGTTCAGCAGCTGGGGGGAATCCAGATAGGTATTGCGGTGCATCACGCCATAGCGCACATATTCCGCGTTTCTCAGGGCGGGAATCATGGAAAACACCCGCTTTTGTTCCCCAAACTTTAAATGCGTCTGGAAGCCCACCAGGTTATAGATGGACCCTGCGGCATTGTCCTTGCGCAGCTGCACCACGGCGTAGGGCTCCCGACCGGTGGCGGGGTCCCGCAGTCCCCGGGGCTTCAGCGGTCCATACCGCAGCGTATCCTCGCCCCGCCGGGCCATAACCTCCACCGGCATACAGCCCTCAAATACATTTTTGTCCTCAAAACCGTGGACCTCCGCCTCCTGTGCGCCGCAGAGCTCCCGCCAAAAGGCCAGATACTCCTCTTTCTCCATTGCGCAGTTGACATAATCCGCCGTTCCCTTGTCGTACCGGGAGGCGAACCACGCCCGGGACATGTCGATGCTCTCAAAGGTCACCAACGGCGCGGCGGCGTCGAAAAAGTGGAGGGTCTGCTCTCCGATGAGTTCTCCCAGACAGTCCGCCATTGCCTCGCTGGTCAGCGGTCCGGTGGCAACAACGACCTCCCCCTCCGGCAGACGGGAGACCTCCCCCTCTGTCACAGAGATATTGGGGTGGCTCCTCACGGCCTCGGTAACATAAGCGGAGAATCCGGTCCGGTCCACGGCCAGCGCGCCGCCCGCCTCCACCCGGGTAGCGTCCGCCGCCCGGATAATGAGGCTGTCCAGCCGCCTCAGCTCCTCTTTCAGCAGCCCCACGGCGTTTTCCAGCCCCGCTCCCCGCAGGGAGTTCGAGCACACCAGCTCGGCAAAAAGGGGACTGGTATGGGCGGGGGACATTTTATGGGGTTTCATCTCGTGGAGCGTGACGGACACGCCCCGTTTCGCCAGCTGGAAGGCGGCCTCGCAGCCTGCCAGCCCTGCGCCAATTACAGTAGCTTTCATCTTATCTCTAACCGCCCAACTTAATAATCAATCAACAAACCGAAGAAGGAAGAGAACCACATGGGCAAAAAATCGCTCCCGGCCCTAAGCCTTTTTCTTTGCCGGAGACTTCTTCGCGGCCACCGTTTTCCGTTTGGCGGCGGGCTTCTTCGCGGCGGCATCCGGCTTTTCCTCCGCCGGGACCTCGCCGTCCTGGGCGGCACCGGTCTTTTTCTTCCAGCCGCCCCGTTTCTCTTCTGGAGTGAAGTTTTCGCATTTTTCGTTAATACAGTACGGCTTTTTCGCGCCCTTTCCCGCCTTTTTAAACATGGTTTGACCGCAGAAGGGGCAATCGTCCGCCACGGGTACATCCCAGGTCATGAAGTCGCATTTTTTCTCCTCGTCCCGGTTTCCCACAAACTCGCAGCAATAATACGTGTACTGTTTGTTTGTTTTTTTGCTGTTCCCTGTACGCTTCATCAACCTTCCTCCGCACTTAGGACAGCGTCCAGGCATAACCACCACCAGCGGCTTAGTAAAAGTACACTCCGGATACCCTGGACAGGCCAAAAACCGCCCAAACCGTCCGCTTTTAATAACCATCTGCTTGCCGCAGAGGTCGCAGACCTCCTCGGACTCTTCCACCGGCACCTTCAGCCGGACCCCTTCCAGGTCCTTTTCCGCTTGGTCCAGCTCATCCTTAAAAGGTCCGTAGAATCGTTGCAGCAGAGCCTTCCACTGGGTTCCCCCCTGCTCCACGTCGTCCAGGGCCTTCTCCATACGGGCGGTGAAATTGGTGTCCACGATATCGCTGAATTTATCCTCCATCAGCCCGTTGACAGTGACCCCCAAAGGGGTGGCCCGCAGGTATTTCCCGTCCTTAATGACGTACTCCCTGTCCAAAATAGTGCTGACAGTAGGCGCGTAAGTGGAGGGACGCCCGATGCCGTTCTCCTCCATGGCACGGATAAGAGAGGCATCCGTATACCGCGCCGGAGGCTGGGTGAAGTGCTGCTCCTGCTGGAATTTCAGCCTCTGGAGCCCCTGCCCCTCGAGATCGGAAGAGCACACGTCTGAACTCCAGTCACACTAAGATATC
>CAMSIF010000060.1 GCA_947058885.1 uncultured Clostridia bacterium | reverse complement strand
GAATTATTTCCCGACGTTCTTCCCCCATCATTTGTATCCCAAAACGTCCCTATAAGCCCGGTTTTAGAACAATTTTCGCACGATTTTCCCGCATTTTCCTGGAACATCCCTGCCATTCTCTGCGTGTTAGGGGTATTTTAAGGGGTAAATAAGGGGTAGAAAAAGCGGGCGATTGATGGACGAGTAGCACCGCCGCCGCTGTTTACCGCATCTGTTGCGAGAGGTTGAGCAGGTTACCAGCTGTACATATTTCTGACAGCCTGAGATGGTGACACGGGGACCGTGCGTTTTGCGGTCCCCACTTTGACATCAAGAAGATTCAGGAGAGCAGGGGCCTGCTGGGAGAGTTTTGCTGAGTGAGAGCCTCCAGGCGCATCTCCACAGCTTGATGATGGAAACATAAATTCATAGCTAAAAGTTACGGCTTTTGACAGGCCACCAGTTTTCCATGTTTTGGAGTCAAACCTCTCTTATATACAATTCTTTTGGCAGAAATATATATTTCTATATCTTCTTACAAAGAAAAAGTGGAAAAGTGGTATGAACAGCAAGAAGTCGTTGCGCTGCAACATTTCAAGCAAATCCACACTCTTTCAGAATATGGAGTGCGTTTCGACATGAAGCATTTAATACTTTGCACCGCAACGATTTTCAGTTGCCATATTTTTTTGAAAATACGGCGTGTAAAAGAGAAATTGATGTATATTCTTGACCATAAGTGCAGTTGATGGGCCTTTTACGGTGTGACAGCCAGACGGCGGAGATGTAAATTTTGAAGCTACTCTCTGTTTTTTGAGGTCAAAACCTCTTTTCCCGCCAATTTTGAACTCAAACATGGAGCATAATTTTGCCTTAAAAAGTTATGAAATTTGTATTTCTCTAATTTGTCTCCAGACTGTTATACCATTCAAATATCTGGGGCCATACAGAGCTATTAAAGGTGCTATCATCCATAGAGCCTGACGAACCCCGTCAGGCTCTTTTTTTGCCCGCCGAGAGCGGGCCGGGGGCAGCAGAAATGAAAGGAGGCTGCTGCAATGCCATTGCAAACAGAACTGACCGCATACTCAGCAAAAATCAATCTGCCCCTGCTCAACAGCATCGTTGCTTTTGTTCTGGACACAGCGGAGGTTACCCGCGCCCAAAGCGCCGAGCCATACAAGCGCTGCCCGTTCCTGACACCGCAGGACGGCAGTACCTTCCAGGAGCGATACGGTTTTCTCTATCTTGGCGAATTGTTGGAACGCTATGAGGAACGCTTCGGCATGAACACCCAGGACCTGCGCGCCATTGCCTTGGCAATGGCCTACACCTGTGACCTGACAACGGCGGAGATGTTTGTCGGCACCCAGCGGGAGGACTTCCTTCGCCGGGTCCGCAGGGCGTCAGACGGAGACCTCTATTTGGCTGGCGCGTTGTATCTGCTGGACGAAGGGCGGGACGGCGCAACGAAACGAGAGCTTCGCCTGACCGCCGCCCAGTACGATTCCACGGAGGACCTGCTATTTGTCCTGGGCCTGTTCGCTGACCAGGAGCACGCGCTAATGAACTTCAAGCCGCAACTTCTCCGTCTGCTGGGCCGGGAGCGGACCATGCCCATCCTGGGCAATGTCAGCACACTGAATTGGCTGATTACTTGGCTGACGCCGCAAATCAAGGCGGTCAAGGGCAAGGACACGGCACCGCTCCGCGCCCTCTGCGCCCTGCCCATATCCAACGTCAAAGCTGGCAGTAAGCCCCACAACGCCCTTCTGGAGCATGGTTACACGCCGCTGGAAATCGCCTACGCCAATATGATAGTTGTGCTATCACAGACGGCGGAGGGCTGTCTGCGGCCTGAATCTATCGTGTCGGAGAAAATCGCCGTGGCTCTGTTCCATGAAGCTCTGTCTGGAGAAGCGGCTCTTGCGCCGGAAATTTACGCCCAGCTCTCCCTGGTCTATCAGGTGTATGAGAAATTCAAAATCAAGTGTTACGGCCAGGAGCGCCTTACGGATACGCTGAAAGACGGTACGCGAATCCGCAATGCCAGTACGTTCCTATGGTTCAGCCGCCACGCTGATATTTACCACCCTGTTTTTAGCGGCTTTGACATTATGGATTCCAAGTGGGACCCTCTGGCATCGGCCCTGGAACCCAAGCAGTACCTGTCACTGTTCGAGCTGTGCCTGCAAGACGATATGGACCGGGAAAGGATTCAGCTCCGCCTGGACCGCTACCAGGAACTAACCGGGAAGAACTATCCCGATGTCTTCTGGGAGAACTCCTGCGGCAGCCAGTTTGGTCTGCTGGTCAACAAGGGCATCCTGAATTTGTGGGAGCTTTTCCAGCACGGTTTGAGCAAAGATCGCAACAACGTCCAGAAGGAAATAACGAGCAATATCTGGAACTACGCGCATCGGATTTCCACGATGCAGGCGTATGAATTTTTTCAATCGTTTTTCGATACTTACGGCCCCGGAGGGCTTGAGCAATTCTTCGGCTACCGACACCAGTATTTCATAGAGGCCCTGACCACGCGGCAGAGCTACGGCAACGGCCCGTTCCAGTTGAAACTGCACCGCGACTTTCTGGACGATGACGGCCACCGTCAGATGCTCCACTGGCTGGAGGAGTATTTTTTCACCTACAAACCGGAGGACTATACGCTGCTGACAACCGCTATCCTCCTGGATGAATTTTCCGCAGGACTGTTCTCTGCGGAGGAACAGCGGAAACTGTTTGACCATGCCGTCCAGCAGTCCAATTTGTCCATGGACGCGCTGAACATATTGAAACGCCGCTATCTGTCAGAGGCGGAATTGCAAGCGGAGCAGGAGGCCCAGGCCGCCGCCCGGAAGGACGCAGAGCGCCGCCAGCAGGCGGAGCTGGTCCAGAGCATCCGGGAGCGCTATGCGGAAATGAACGATACCTTTTCCTCCGTGTCCAAGTTCTTGGATGAATACAAATACTACCGGGACCGTCAGCCTATTGCCTGCGAGATTGCGCGGGAGGGCCTTGATGAGATTCTGGAGGGGCAGAATTACACCCTGGACTGCCCGGAGGCCGTCCAGCTTTTCCATGTCTGCGGCAAGCTGGTCAAGCAAGGTGTTTTGAGCCTCACCGAAGCCCAAGACTACATTTTGAACGTAAAGGAGCGTGCAGAACATGACACAGACGATTAACCTGAGCGAGACCCTGCTGGAACGCGCCGCCGCCATCCTGCGGATGAAGTCCACCGGACTGTCTCTGGACTGGCTGAAAGCCTTTTCGATTCCCCAGCTTACGGACTGCTGTGACCGGATGGACACGGCGCTTTCCGGTATCCACGTCGCGGATACATCCTTACAGCGGGAATTGATTCAGAACCCGGCGTTTGCCGCCTATTACACCCGGCTGCTGCCCCTGTTTCCCGAGGACCCGCCAGAGGAAAAGCCGGAACCCACCTATCACAGCGGGTATGGCCGTTCTTCCCGGTACTATGCGCCTGCGCCCAGGCCCAAGCCGCCCTCCCGCCGTGCGGTCCTCATGACCCGGCTGTGCAGCCTTTTGGAAATCTGCCGGACCCATGGCCGGGACGTGACCACCTACCCGCAGGAGCGGCTTATGGCCGTGCTGGGGCTGGATACCCTCCCGGACGATACCCGGCTCATTTTCCTGGAACACTTCGCGGAGCTGTCCGAGGAAGTTCAACAGATGGCCATCAGCAGTTTCCTGCATTGCGTGGGGATACCCCTGGACCTGACAGGGCGGGAGAAATCCCTGCTGCTGGAGCCTTTCACGTCTACCCGGCATCTGTTCGCCACAGCCCCGTTCCGGGAAATCGCGGACTTTTTGGACGGCCCGCTCCTGGACATTACCCGCCTGCTTTATGAACATCAAATCCGGGAGGATTTGACTGCGAACGATTACCGGGGCTTTGCCCAGGACGCGCCGGAGGTTCACCGGCTCCTGTCTGTCCTCATTGCCCGGCTTGGGCCTGACGCCACCAGTGTCTTTCTCTCCCACTGGCAGCGGAGCGGCTGTCCCCTGCGCGAGCTGCGGAACATGGAACGGCAGACGGCTGAGAAGCCTGGGCAGGACTGGACGGAGCTGCTGGCCGCCTACAGCGGGTATGTCAATGTTCTGTACGGCGAGAAATTTAAGGAAATCAGCCTCGCCGATACCCGTCCCTACCAGGAGGACATTCTGATTTATGCCATTGTCAACAGCAAAAAGCATTTTATCCGCCTGCTGGACGATAATGCGGAGATGTTCCTGAACCTGCCCGGCAACTCTGTTCTGTTCCAGGAAAAGCTCTACCGGGAGCACTTCAATCTCAATGAGCTGACCGGAAAGGACCTGGAGGACTGCGCTTGGATGGTGCAGCAGAAATTGAAAACAGAATCCCTAGCCCCCGGACGCTGCTACACCTTCCCGGAGCTGCGGGCGCTGTACGGCCTCCCAGGGCAGTACATGACCTTCTATCATCTATTGCGGTCCGACAGCCAGGACTACCGGCTGGGAGTGCTGCGGCAACTGCGCAAGCGGGATGTTCTGCGGCGCGACATGGGGGACGGCGATACAGCGGTCCTGGCCTCCTGCCTTGACGAGAAGCCCCTGGACGGCTGGATGCAGGCCGATTTGGGACATATCTCCGGTCTGACGGCCTGTGACGCCGTGCGGATGCTGGTCCACCTGGATAAGCTGCGGCCTATCCTGCCTGGTATCCAGACCAGGACGGACGCCCTGTTGGTCCTGCGGAACCTGGACACGCTGGAACAATGCGATTCCATGGAGACGCTGAAAGAAAACCTACTCCAGACGGACGCCGACTGGAAAGCGCTGTCCGAGCGCATGGGCCTCACGCCGGAGTTCCAGCAGCGGCACAAGAGCAGTATTGTCCGGTTCCTCTGTGACAACGGCGCGTATATCGCCGAAACATATTGCAGAAGCCTAGGCTCACGGCAGTCCGAGGCTTTTCTGCGCGTGGTCAAGGCCGAGCTGATGGGCCAGCTTGACGCGCTGAAATACTATGAGGGCGATTTGCAGCGGGAGCTGAACACAGCGCTGACCAATCGCATCAAAACGGGCTGGCGGACCAATCTCGGCGTGGAGCAGGACGGCCTGACCGTCCGTGAGCATGACGATTTTATCTCTACCATGCTTCTGGGGACACAGCCCAAACGGACTTGCCTTTCCTATATCGACGGCGCGTATAAAGAGTGCCTGCTCTCCGCGTTCGATTCCAACAAGAAGATTCTCTATGCCCTGGTGGACGGACGCATTGTCGGGCGGGCGTTCCTGCGGCTGACCAAGGGGAGATTGACCGGCGCTGACGCGCCGTCTGGGGACAGCGGCTTTACATTCGTGGACCTGGAGAACGTCAAGGCTACCCGCCCGGAGCGGACCAGGGAGCGTGAGGGCCTGACGCTGTTCCTGGAGCGGTCCTATATTGCCAGTGTGGGACCGGAAACGGAACAGAAAATCAAACGTTTGTTTATCCAGTTGGCGGAACGCAAGGCCGATGCGCTGGATACCATGCTTGTGCTCAGCGCGGACTACCGGGATAAGAACATGCGGGGCTTCACCTGGACCCGGTACGCGGTCTATATTTCCAAGAGCAAGGCGGGAGCGCAGTACCTTGACAGCCTGGGAGGGCAGGCGGAAGTCAGCTCCGAGGGCAGCTATAAGGCGAACAATTTCCTGGTGCGGGAGCGCGGGAGCCTGCCAGCCGCAAGCGGGTTCTGACATGCGAGGCAGGCCGCCGGAACTCCGGCGGCCTGTCCACCCCCTGACATGCCGGGAGGGATAAGAAGGGCGCGAAGGCCACCAAGGGCGCACCAAGGCCCTGACATCCGGGAACGTGGGAAATGCGAAACACCGAAAAAAGTTGCGATTTTGAGGCTTGTACCGATGTACGAAAAATTTTCAAGTTTACTGCCGTATAGAGATACTATCCTTTTATTATTTATTATTATTTCAATTAAAATAAAAAAGTACAAAGGTACAAAACGGCCTAATCCATTGCGTCGCAAGGGGTTAGTGTGTACGAAAAAATTTTCGATTTCGTACATTTTCATGTCCTCTCTCCCGTCAGCCGTTCTCCCGCACCAGCTGACGTCAATCTGGTACTTTTCAAAAAAAGTACAGGTTTTTCGTACATTTCGCGCTTTTTCAGCGGTTTGGTCTCCTTCCGGTCATTTTCTAGCCGTTTTTGGGCCAAAAAGCGGCCAGAAGGAGGCCATGTAACTTGCTCATAGAATGTTCCCGGCCTTTTCCTGGTCACTTTTGGGCCATTTCGCGCCCACTTTTGGCCCCTTTGTGGGCTTTCAGTTGACCTTGGGCTGCCGCTGGCCTTTTTCTGGTCTCTTTTTGGGCGGAAAATAGGCAAAAATTGAGCTTAAAATGGCCTGACCCTGGGAAAACGACAGCTTTGTACTTTTTTCTGCCTGCTGTGTACGATTTTTCAAAACACACATTTTACCTCAAAAAGTTGCGAAAACGGAAATTCTCACTTCCGCATCCTGACGGATGCCGGGAGCGATACAGAATCTTGAATTGAAAGGAGCGGAACCATGCAGAACAGCATCAGCATCATATCCACATGGAACGGCCTGGACGGGCTTATCAACGACAAGCCCTTTCTGCCGGGAGCCACGCCCGCGCAGAAAGCCGCCGTCCTCATGGACCTGGCCGAACGGGACGGGGAGCGACTGGGGGACCTGGAACGCCGCCTTGTCATGGAGTATGCAGAAGCCGTCCGAGACTACCGCCAGGTATCAGACCTGATTGGGGAGCTGTGCGAGAACGGCCATGTGGACCCTGAGATAGAGGGCTTTATCCAACGGGAAATCGCTGCCGCGCTGGAGGCGTCGGAGGAATTGCTCCTGGCGCGGACCGCCGTATAAAAGGGGGATTTTTTTCTGAGTTCTCAATTTGCTTGGGAACTTCTGTTAAACCATAGTTTGTCACTTCACCATCACTCCAGGCACCGGCGGAGCCGGTGCGAGAGTTATTGCGACGAGATTCGATGTATTCAATGAGATACATTTATAGTGCCAAAATCATTTACCATGCTGGACATCACCGCAATCTGTCCACCCTGTCTGCGGACCACAGTATTTCATACAAAGAAGATATAGAGGAGCCTCAATCGGCCTGCATCCTTTAATTGAAAGAAAATGTTCTCATTTTGACGAATAATAAACGGAATGCGGTTGTTTCTGATTCGTAAATTGCTAAATCTCCCGACTACTTGTCAAACGGTTATATACTTTATCGCAAGTATGTTTGGTATGACATATCGTTACAATATGCGATAAAACTTTTCGTCCATACCATTCATGCTGAAAACTTAATAGCTTCTTGAAAAAAATTTCCCTGCATGGTAAAATGACGCTGTACATAACAGGCAGGGACGAGGTGGACTATGGATACTCCAGAAACCCCAAAACCCGCATCAAGATTTTTTTGGAAGCTGGACCTCAACAAATTTGTGAATATTTGGTATCGGGAAAAACGAGCAAAATCGGAAGTTGAACCGCAGATTGAAATATCTGAGTTCAAGCAGTTGAATGTGCTGGCGTATTTACTCCATGAAATCAGGCCGTCTGACAACACTTTGGCCGCTACCTATCAGGAAATTGCTGATAAGACTGGCGTTTCCAAGGATACAGTAGTCCGCATCATGCACAGGCTGGGCGAGGTGGACTTTATACGAAAAGTGCGAAATGGCTTGTATATCATCAATCCCGAATTTTTAGTGACGGGGCGGGATGATAAGTCCTTGCGGCTGTGGCACAAGTATTGTCAGGCGGAAAGGATTGGCCGAAAGCCCAGGCAAGCCCCTCAACGCATTTCAGACATGAATCAGGAATCATATGAACCGGGCAAAGAATGATTCTCCCCAATAATAGAAACCGATAGGAAATTGTGTGAGTGAAAACAGTTTCTTATCGGTTCTTTTCATGCCGTCCGCAAATAGGCAGGTATTTTTCCGCTGGTAAACCAGCGCGGGTGATTTGGGGAAGAATCCAAAATTATCGGGAGGGTTATATCCATGTTGAACCATGTAACGATGATGGGGCGGCTCTGCGCCGACCCGGAGCTGAGAACGACACAGAACGGCGTCCCCGTTGGCTCGTTCCGTATCGCCGTGGAGCGTGATTTTGCGGGCAGGGCCGAAGAGCGAGAGACTGACTTCTTCGACGTGACCGTTTGGCGCGGCACGGCCGAGTTTGTCAGCAAGTATTTCACCAAGGGCCGCATGATTGCTCTGGATGGCCGTCTCCAGGCCCAGAACTGGACGGACCGGGACGGCAACAAGCGCGTTTCTACGGAAATCGTTGCAGAGAACGCCTATTTCGCTGACAGTAAGCGTGACGAGAGCACCGCCAGCGAGGACAAGGCCAGAGGCCGGGGCCGCAAGGCCGCGTGAGCCGCAACAGGGGGAGGCTTTGCCTCCCCCATGTCATACCCATAAAATACAGAAACTGGAGGTCAAGAACATGAAAGTGCAGGCGTATATCCACAGTCTGAAGGACCACGAGCACGACCGGCATGTGCTGGGAGAGGCTGAAATCATCAAGAGCATCGGCGATAACCTGTATCTGGCCGAAGTCAATGGCGTCCGCTGCACGGCGATTTTCAATCCCTTCGTCAGCCGCTACTTTGTTGACGATGTGTACGGCATCCAAAAGAGCGCCTGACATGCGCCGCGTGACCGTCCTGCTGCCTCTACCGCTCATGCGGCGGTCAACGGATACGCAGGCGGGCAAAGCCCGCCTGCGGCACCCGGCAAAACGGACACATCTGCTTTGCATCTGCGTCCGTTTCGCCGGGTCGTATTGTCTATGCAGGGAACATACCGGAAAAAGGAGCGATTCCATGAGATACAAGAAAAAGACCGTCTGGGCCTATCTGGACGGCGAGAAGCTGGTGGATGTTGTCCAGGCGGCTCTCGACAACGATATGACGGTGGACGATATGAAAAAGCTGCTGGTTCGGGAGAATCCCGGCCATGAGGTCACATTCAAACCGGGGGAGGTGTAATGCAATGCCGTGTCACGTTGAAATCGTAGGGCGGGATGGACGCCTGTTGAGCTACCATGACTGTCTGATGTGGGCATACCGCCACAAGATGGACCCGCAGAACAGGAAAAGCGCCGTCCGAATCAAGCGCGACAAGCAGCGCGGGGGCTGGAAATGCTGTGTCACCCTCTACACCCGCTGATGGACCAATCCAAAATATACAAGGCCGAAAGGCCGGAAAGGAAATCTTATGATTAAGAACCTCTCTCAGCTAAAGAAGGCTTTGAAAGCCAATCCCCGCCTGGAAATTACCGGGCATTGTCAGAGTGACTATGTTGGTCAAGTGCGCCGGGTCACACTGGCGAACTCTGTGGGCTTCTACAGCGTCATGGACGGTCAGCCCGACCACAAAATCAGCCGCGCCAATCAGGGCCGAGGCTCTGTTTTGTACTGGAGCAACGCGCCCTTTTGGACGTTCCGTGACGGTGTGTGCAGTCTGTTCAGTCATGAGGACCACACCCAAGAGCACCTGATTATGGCGTTCCGTGTGTTGGACGATGCCACATAGGGAGGACACGATATGAAATATCCCGATTTAATCACGCCCGTTGAGGGGCAAATCTATCTCAATCACAACGGCCAGCGCTACCGCTGCATCCGCGTCCTTGACCGGGAACACGCTGTCATGGAGCGGTTGACCGACCACTGGACTCTCACGGCCTGCCGCACACGGCGATACGAGGATGGGACCATCGAATGGGACCATTCCATTGACGGCCACTGGCCGGGGGAGGTTTGACCATGCGTATCCAGAAAATCCCCCTCGACCAGCAGCTTGCCAAGCTGAGGAACGGCTCTCCGGCCCACCCGGAGTTTAACGCCTGCGCGGTTCGCAATATGGCGAACATACCTGCGATGGCCTACCTGCGCGACTATGGGGCTGAATTTGTGGACCTGACATTCCTCCTGCATATCCCGGCTGACCAGGAGGAACGAATTACCTATGGCGAAGTTGCCACCATCGTCAGCAAGCTGTGGGAGCAGACAGAAACCAGAGTCACGGCGGCTGAGGCCATGGAACTCCTGGCCCTGCCGCTGCTGAACTGTTACGAACGGAGGAAAGGTGCATATGGCAGCAGTACCGAAAATCCCGCTGAGTGAGCGTTTGCAATTCGCTGGCGCTGGTGAGCCTAATTTTCTGGCGGCGTTTGAGCTGTTTGCCGATGATTTCTTTACCGCCATTGCAAATCTCACGGGAAATCCGCATTTTGAAAGCGTGTATCATAACCGTATCGCGGAGTACAACGATGAAAATAACGGCTGTGTGCTCTCAGAAATCATTTACCGGGCCAGCCTGCTGGAGCCGCAGAAGCTGGAGGTATTCCACGCGATTCTGATTGAGCCGTTCGCCGCATTGGAAGAAAGGAGTGGCCCATGATAACGATACCCTGTATCATCAAAGAATCTTCCGAGGGCTTTTGCCGACACACCATCCAGGATGAAATGTTCCAGAACCGGGAAATCGAGTGCGTAGGTGAAATCTCCCAGGAATCCGTCTATGGCCTGATTTTGCAGTTGCGCTATTTACAGCGGGTTGACCCGGAGAAGGAAATCACCATGTATATCAACAGTCCGGGCGGCGAAATCAGCAGCGGCCTTGCACTGTATGACACCATGCAGGCTGTCAAATGCCCTGTCCGAACCGTCTGCACCGGAATGGCGGCAAGTATGGCCGCGCTCCTGTTCGCCTCTGGGAACCGGCGCGATATGCTGCCCCACGCTCGTATCATGATTCATGACCCGCTCATGAGCGGCGGCGTGGGTGGCACAGCCCTCAGAGTTGACGCCCTGGCCCGCGATTTGATGAAAATGCGGGAAACCGTCGCCATGATCTTCTCCGCGCATTGCGGCCACGCGCTGGAGGAAGTCTATGCCCAGACAGCAACGGACACTTACTTTGACGCACGAGAGGCCATTGCCTGGGGTCTCGCTGACCGTATTATCACAGAACTATGAAAGGAGGGCTGACATGGAAACATATCGTATCCTGGCCCAAGGCCAGACTGTCAGCAACGACACCTGGGCCACGGGCCTCAATAACAACGACCTTATCATCGGCCCGTCAGGTGCTGGCAAAACGCGGGGCTATGTGCTCCCTAACATCCTCCAGGCCAGTGAAAGCCTGATTGTCACCGACACCAAGGGTACGTTGCGGCAGCAGGCGGGCGCGGTCCTGGAGCGGAACGGCTACACGGTCCGGGAAATCGACCTGACCGACTGTCTGCGCTCCCCCTGCGGGTACAATCCTCTGCGCTATGTCCGTTACGATGAACAGCGGGACCGCTGGAACGAGCAGGATATTCGCACTATTGCCGCCGCTGTTGTCCCCGTGGAAAACCACCGGGACCCGTTCTGGGAGTATGCGGCCCGGATGGTACTGGAAAGCCTGATTGGTTATGTGCTGGAGTGCCTGCCAGCGAACGAGCATACGTTAATCAGCGCGGCAAAGCTGTTGGCTGAAATGGGCGGTCTGTTTGAGCGTCTGATGCTGGAGCTGGCCGAGCTGGACCCGGACAGCTTCGCCGTCTCCCGGTACAAGCTCTATAAATCCATGAGCAAAGCAGAAAAGATGTATGCGAGTGTTCAAGGGGTACTGGCTGAAAAGCTGTCCGGCCTGACCTTTGACGGCGTGTCGGCTCTATATAATCATCCAAAACAGCTTGATTTTGTCGATGCTGGCTGGGAGAAAACCGCCGTATTCCTGCATATCAGCGACACGGACCGCTCCATGGACTGTCTCGCCGCTCTGTTCTATGCGCAGGCCCTCCAGGCCCTCTGTGACTTCGCCGACCTGGGACCTGACAATAGGTTGAAAGTGCCTGTGCGCCTGATTCTGGACGATTTTGCCGCCGCCGCTGATTCCTGCATCCCCGATTTTGATAAAATCACATCTGTCATACGCTCCAGGGAAATCAGCGTCAGCGTTATCCTCCAGAGCCTGTCCCAGTTAGAGGCCAGCTACGGCCACGCCCGAGCTATGACTATCATCAATAACTGCGACCACCTGCTATACCTGGGAGGCCAGGACGTGGAAACGGCGCGGTATATCAGCACCAAAGCCAACAAATCCATAAACACCGTGCTCAACATGCCGCTGGATGCCGCTTGGCTGTTCACACGAGGGCAGGAGCCGAAGCAGGTGCAGAAATATGATTTGTCACAGCACCCCCGCTACCACGGCCTGTCACATGAACGGGAAATCGCGGTATCAGGGAAGGAACATGAACCGGACTGGCTGCCAAGGCTGGGGGAATAGCGCCCCCGGCCCCAGCAGCCTAAAATGGCGAATCCCGTTGTATCAAGGCCCTGCTATTTTATAATTCCGGCTATTTTTTCGGATTTTATAATCCGAAACGCACAGTGACCGGAATTTATAAAATTGGCCTTGAAAATTCCGGGCTTCCGAAACGAAATTATAAAAGATTATATTTTTTATAATTTCGTTTCGCTCTGAAATCGCCTGAATTATAAAATCAAATCCGTTGAAAAATCAGGCATCCCGGCGGTTTCGGCCCCGTATGGGCCTCAGAACCGCCGAAGGGCGAAAAAGGGCATAAGGGTCGGTGACACACAGGCTAAAACTGCGTTTTATACCTGCGTGGTCGGCATAGCCGACGCCGATGCCCCTCCGCTGCGCTCCGGGCCACCTCTGTCAAACCGCTGCCGCAGTCTGTCAGAGGCCCTTACTGCGCGGCTTTGCCGCTTGCCCGCTGTCGCGGGTGCCCTTTAACCCGGCAGAGCCGGGAGAGAAGGGCGGCGGAGCCGCCCCGAGTGATGCAGCGCAACAGATGGACGGAGGCAAAAGTAAACACGGCCCCAACGCTAAATTGCGTCGAAACCGTGTTAAGTCCTATTGCAATCCGTTCCGTTTTGTTGTAAAATAACTGCGAGACACAGAAGCAAAAGGCAGGGTGTGAGGGAGTACCAGTCCCCCACACCCCTATGCAGGAGACTCGACCTCCCACACAGCAGATTACTGCGCCACGGCCCCATTATACCCTTTTACATAGCATTTAGCAAGTGGGGATTGTGTGTGTAGCTTCCAGCGGTGTAGGGATTATTCGCCCTGCGCCGCTTTTGTTGTCTCGCTAGGGAAAGCCTGCGGGGGCCGGGAATGGAAGTACCACCCCCAACGGCGAGTACCGCGAGATTACAGGATGGCCGCTCAAAACGGCAAGGAGGTTACAAAATGAGGCGCTTTTTATCTTTTCCTTCGCTTGCACCGCCGCTGTTTCCGGCGCTTGCCTCCGGAGACAGCGGCAGCAAGGTCCATAATGGGGCCATGCTTGCCTACTTGTTCGGTATTGAGGGGAGGTGCGGCGAATGAATCAGGCAGAATTGCTTAATAACACCTGCTATTTGGGCCGTCAATTGGAACAGCTTGCCCAAAAAATGAACCAGATGGCTGCGCTGAATAACGCAGTCCAACAAGAAGAATCGTATCAATATATACCACCTCTGTCATGGAATATTTCAAAGCTGTCGGACCGCAGCTTCTCCTTGTGGTGTAAAGTGTTCGGTATATGGATTTTGTTCCTGCTGTTTCTCGG
>CAMSIF010000059.1 GCA_947058885.1 uncultured Clostridia bacterium | reverse complement strand
ACCTCCGGCTCCCACAAGCTCAACTCCGCCATCGCCCAGGCCTACTACGCCAAGCGGCAGGGCCTCAAGGGCGTCACCACCGAAACCGGTGCGGGCCAATGGGGCACCGCCCTCTCCATGGCCTGCGGCTATCTGGGCCTGGATTGCAAGGTGTTTATGGTGAGATGTTCCTACGAGCAGAAACCCTTCCGCCGGGAGGTTATGAAGGTCTACGGCTCCAGCGTTAACCCCTCGCCCTCCGAGACCACCAGCGTGGGCCGGAAAATCCTGTCTGAATTCCCTGGCGGCACTGGCTCTCTGGGCTGTGCCATCAGCGAGGCGGTGGAGACCGCCCTTTCCCAGCCCGGTTACCGCTATGTGTTGGGCAGCGTGCTGAATCAGGTGCTGCTGCACCAGTCCATTATCGGCCTGGAGGCCAAAACCGCCCTGGATAAATACGGCGTGAAGCCGGACATTATCATTGGCTGCGCGGGAGGCGGCAGCAATCTGGGCGGACTGATCGCGCCGTTTATGGGAGAGAAGCTGCGGGGCGAGGCGGATTACCGTTTTATCGCGGTGGAGCCCGCCTCCTGTCCCAGCCTCACCCGGGGCCGGTACGCTTACGACTTCTGCGATACGGGCATGGTCTCTCCTCTGTCCAAGATGTATACGCTGGGCAGCAGCTTTATGCCTGCCCCCGACCATGCGGGCGGCCTGCGCTTCCACGGCATGAGCAGCGCGCTCAGCCAGCTCTACGCCGACGGTTATATGGAGGCGGTTGCGGTAAAGCAGACGGATGTGTTTGAGGCGGCAGAGTACTTTGCCCGGGTGGAGGGCATTCTCCCCGCGCCGGAGTCCAGCCACGCCATTCTGGCGGCCATGAACGAGGCCAAAAAGTGCGCGGAGACCGGCGAGGAGAAAACCATCCTCTTCGGCCTCACCGGCACCGGGTATTTTGATTTGGCGGCCTATGAGCGGTACCACAGCGGCGAGATGGCGGACAGTATCCCCACGGATGAGGATATCGCCAAGTCTCTGGCACGGCTCCCCAAGGTGTAAAAACAGAACCTGCGGGCGCGTGCTGACGGCGGCAAAAATCCCTCCGGCCGCTCTGAATATCTGCGGCAGGCGCGGCAGGAAGGTCTTGCCAAGCGCGGAAAATCCCGGTATAATGGGATTTGCACAAATCCGATTTTTCAGCTACAACTGTGAGAAAGGAAGGACAAAACGATGATAAAACTGTGGAACCAGGAGGACGCCGCCTGGCGTTTAGAGCTCCAGTCCGGCGGTGAGGACGCCCTCTCCCTCCGTATGGGGGAAAATCCCCGCCAGCTGTTGGTCGCGCTTGGCAGTGACGTGACGCCGGAACTCCTCCGCCGCGCCGCTGCCAAGGCCGTAAAGACCGCCCGGGAGTACGGCGCGGAGACAGCGGTTCTGGAGGCCCCCGGTCCCCTGAGCCGGGAACAGCTGACCGCGATGGCTCTGGGGGCGTCGCTGGCGGAGTACCGTCAGGAGTGCTGGAAAGAGTGCAAGGACAAGCCCTTTACCCTGTATTTGGCCGGTGGGGAGGACGGGGAAGCCGCCTTGGCGGAGGCCGCCGTGCTGGCGAAGGCCGTCTGCTTTGCCCGGGATTTGGTCAACTGTCCCGCCAACAAGCTCACCCCCATGGATATGGCCCAGAAGATGACCGAAGCCGCCCAGAAGCGGGGCGTGGAGACCCTGGTGCTGGACGAGGAGCAGGCAAAGGCACTGGGCATGGAGGCGTTTTTGACCGTTGGCACCAGCGCGACCCATCCCGCGCGGCTTATCGTCCTGCGCTACAAGGGCGGCAAGCCGGAGGACGCTCCCATCGCGCTGGTAGGCAAGGGCGTTACATGCGACACCGGCGGCTACTGCCTCAAAACCCCCGCCGGTCTGAAGGGAACCCGGGGCGATATGGCGGGCGGCGCGGCGGTATGCGGCGCGGTGCTGGCCCTGGCGGAAAACCATGTGCCGGTGAACGTGACGGCGGTGATTCCCGCAGTGGAGAACCGTCTCGCCCCCGACAGCTTCATCCCCGGCGACGTGATTGGTTCCATGTCCGGAAAGACCATCGAGGTGGGCAATACCGACGCCGAGGGCCGCCTGATTCTGGCCGACGCCGTAACCTACGCCATCAAGAGGGAGGGCGCCGCCAAGGTGGTGGATATCGCCACTCTGACCGGCGCGGTGGTGCAGATGCTGGGCTTTACCACCGCCGGTCTCATGACCAACAACGACAGCTTTTACGAGGAGTTCCAGGCAGCGGCGGGCCGCTGCGGCGAGCAGTACTGGCGTATGCCGGACTTCCCGGAGTACAAGAAGATGATTGAAAGCCCTGTGGCGGACATCTCCAACGTGTCCAGCGACGGCTGCGGCTCTATTACCGCCGGGCTGTTCGTGGGCGCGTTTGCCGGGGACACCCCCTGGATTCACCTGGACATCGCCGGAACCGCCTGGGTGGACAGTCCCCGCCGGGAGTACCAGGCCAAGGGAGCCACCGGCGCGGGCGTACTGGCCCTGTACGAACTCTGCAAGGGGAAATGATCCTCCTAACGGAAAAAGAGCAGCGCGGCGTATGCCGCGCTGTTCCTCGCTTCAGGCTACAGTATAAGTTCTGCCGGTTCTGCCGTTCATATCTTTCCAGGTGAAAACGCCGCTCTCCAAGGTGAGGTAGCCGTTGACGCTGTTCTCCTTGGGCAGCGACACCGAGCCGGGATTCACATACAGAAATTCGTGCATATCTTCCATGAGCCTGCACTCCGCGATGTGGGTGTGGCCGTTGAGCAGAACCGCGCCGTTGGGCAGCGGCGGCGGGAATTCCTCGTTCCAGAGATGGCCGTGGGTGGCGTAGAGGGTCACGCCCTCCCAGTCCAGCATGGCGTAGTCCGCCATCATAGGGAAGCCTAAGACAGCCTGGTCCACCTCGCTGTCACAGTTCCCCCGGACGGCGATTATCCGCTCCCAGACCGTCCCCAGAATTTCCGCCGTCCGCATACAGTCGTAGTCTCGGGGCAGGCGGTTGCGGGGACCGTGATAGAGCAGGTCCCCCAGCAGCAGCAGACGGCCGGCCTGCTCGGTGTGGAAGGCGTCCACCAGCTTCTGGGCGTAGTAGGCCGAACCGTGAATATCAGAAGCAATCATGAGTTTCATAACATCTTTTCCTCCCTGTTTTGGGTAAAGCCAGTATACACGGTTCTCTGCGAAATTTCAACAGGGACGGTGTCCGGAGGTAAAAATCTTTCCCCAATCCGTCCACCCGAAAACAGTCCGTTTCCCTTGACAACCTCCCCCGGCTATACTACAATAGTACCAAACCGGGAGGCGCGGGGCCTCCGCTTTCCAGCGAATATGATAAAGTGAGGATACTGCCATGAAATTTTCCAGTAAGGTGAAAAAATGCGGGCTTTCCCCTATGCGGAAGTTCCACCCCTACGCTGTGGCCGCCGAGGCCGCCGGCAAAAAGATCTACCACCTCAACATCGGCCAGCCGGATATCGAGACGCCTCCCCAGTACTTTGACGCGGTGCGCAGCTTTGAGCAGCCGGTGTTGGAGTACGCCCCCTCCCCCGGACTTCCGGTTCTGATTGATGCCATCCAGAAGTACTACGATGCCCTGAACATGCATTTTGAGAAGGACGAAATCCTCATCACAACTGGCGGCAGTGAGGCTCTGCAAATCGTCTTCAACTGCATTTTGGACGACGGCGATGAAATCCTTATCCCCGAGCCCTTCTATCCCAACTACAATACCATGGTCAACACCTGCGGCGCGTCCATCCATCCCATCCCCACATCCCCCCAGGAGGGCTACCACTACGCCGACCGGGCCAAGATTGAGAAGGAAATCAACGAGCACACCCGTGCCATCGTCTGCACCAATCCCGGCAATCCCACTGGCTGCGTCCTCACCCCCGAGGAGATGCGCATGATGGTGGACATTGCCAAGGAGCACAACCTCTTTATCATCGGCGACGAGGCGTACCGGGAGTTCGTCTACGCCGGAGAGCCCCTCCAGTCTCTGGGCGAGTTTGCTGACGCGGCGGAAAACGTCGTCGTTATCGACACGGTTTCCAAGCGGTTTTCCGCCTGCGGAGCGCGGATTGGGTGCATCATCAGCCGCAACAAGGAGCTCATGAGCGAGTCGATTAAGTACTGCCAGGCCCGCCTCTCCGTGGCGACCCTGGACCAGATTGCTTCCGCCGCCCTCTACAACGTGGGGCCGGAGTATTTTGCCGCTGTGCGGGATGAGTACAAGCTCCGCCGCGACACCGTGGTGGCGAAGCTTAAGGAGATTCCCGGCGTTATCTGCGAGTGTCCGAAGGGGGCGTTCTACCTGATGGCCGCCCTGCCGGTGGACGACGCCGACGCCTTCCAGAAGTGGCTGCTGACCGACTTCGACGACAACGGCGACACCGTGATGTTCGCGCCCGGCGGTCCCTTCTACGCCACCCCGGGCAAGGGCATTAATGAAATCCGTATCGCGTACGTATTGAAACAGAAGGACCTGGAGCGGGCCATGGATTTGCTGGCCAAGGGCATCGAGGCCTACAACAAAAGATAACATTGCAGGAACCGTCCCACCAGGGGCGGTTCCCTTCTGATGACGTGTGGAAAAGGAGGCGGGAATATGGGAGATTTGGGGCGGGACTTCCGGCGGGCGGACACCCTGCTGTGGTTTGGCAACGAGGCCATCCACATCTGGGACGAGCGCAAAAAGACCGAGAGCTGTATCCAGCTGCTGGGGCCGGACGAATGGATACCCTATGTGCCGAAGTACTACTACATCTGGGAGGAAGGCGAACGCTACCGGGAGGAACTGCGGGGCCTGCTGGGAACCTCCCCCCTGAACAAACGCCGTATACTGGCCGCCACGCCGGAGGATATCACGGTGATGGAGGCCGCCGCCATTGAGGATTTTATCTGCGCGGCGTTAGGCGGGGGCGTGCGGTACGGGGGACTGTCGCTGTACTCCCAAAGTCAGCTGCTGTGTCCCCCCGGCAGCTCGGCCATTGCCATGACGCGAAGCTGCCGCTGCTACTGCGCCTCCCTGGTCCGGGACGGCGAGATTGTGGAACGGCTGCTGCTGGACGTCAACGACTGCACCCGGGACGAACTGCTGCGGGCAGTCCGGGATTTCCACAGCCGCTACCACGACAACGCCATAGAGGTCTACTACCCCCAGACGGAGGAGGATTGGCTTCTTATGGGGCTCGGCGCGCCGGTGGAGTTTGAGGGAATTGTGGAGCGCTGGGCGGGCTGAGAGCGGAAAAGACGGCGCGGAAGACCGCGCCGTTTTTCTTCCGGATGGATTTTTATTTTTCGTCCATAATATGAACATTCACATGGGGATAGGTCATGGTAATCCCGTCCTCCTCAAAAACTGTGCGTAAATCCTCCAGGACGCTGTTATGAGCATCCCAGAAGAACTTCGTCTCCGCCCAAAACCGGACCCGGTACTCCACCGTGCTGCTGCCGTAGGCGAAGACCACCGCCTGGGGCGGAGGGTCCGAAAGGACATTTTCCGCACGGGAGATTGCGCGGAGGCAGGCGGCGCGGACCGCCTCCGCGCTGTCGCCGTAGGAGGCGCAGACGCTTAGTTCCGCCCGGCGGATTCCCCGCACGGTGTAATTGACGATTTTTCCATCGGAAAGCTTGCTGTTGGGCAGCATGACCCGCTGGCCGCCGAAGGTGTCCAGTTTGGTATGGGTGAGGGTGATTTCCGCCACCTCACCCTCCGCGTCCTCCGTTGCCACGTAGTCCCCCAGGGCGAAGGGTTTTGCCAACAGCAGTTCAATGCCCGCCGCCACGTTGGAGAGGATATCCTGGATAGCCAGGGACACCGCTAGCCCAAACACGCTCACCAGGGCAATCAGGCTGGTAACGTCAATCCCCAGGCTTCCGGCGAAGACCAACGCCGCGAACAGATACAACGCCGTCCGGGTGCCTTTGAGGATATACCCCCGGGTGCGGGCGTCCACGGTGGTGCGGCCCAACAGGCGTCCGGCCAGGGCCGTCAGCAGGCGCACGGCGGCCAGACAGGCCAGCAGAAGAGCCAGGGAGGACAACACCTTTCCCAAGGTCAGGGTTCCCCAGCCCGCCCGCAGGGCCTGTTCCAGCAGAGAAGAAGCTTCAGCGGCTTGCTCCAAAGCAGCCAGCCCCCTTTCAAAATGTGATACCGCCAGCATACCATATTTTGTCCCGTTTGAAAAGCGTCCGGTTTTACGATTTGGGAGGAACAGGAAAAAAATACCAAATATTTTTAAGAGATTCCGTCATGTTTCACAAAAAAAATAGAAATCCGGTGATTAGTCTTTCCTTTTGCACCAATATCGTGTAAAATATCCGTACAAGGCGGGGGCTTCCGCTCCCGCGCAGTCCACTTTAGGAGGAGGAATATTAATGGACAAGTTCTTCAAAATTACCGAACGGGGCAGCAGCGTCCGGACGGAGATTGTAGGCGGCGTGACCACGTTTTTCGCCATGGCCTACATTATCTTCGTCAACCCCGAAATGCTCTCGGCCACTGGCATGGACTTCAAAGGCGTTCTGCTGGCCACCTGCATCAGCGCGGCGGTGGGCTGTCTCCTGACCGCCCTGCTGGCTAACGCCCCCTTCGCCCAGGCCCCCGGCATGGGCCTCAACGCGTTCTTCACCTACACCGTATGTTTCGGCATGGGCTACACCTGGGAGGAGGCCCTGGCAATCGTGCTGCTGAGCGGCGCATTGTTCCTGGTCATCGCGGTCAGCCCCCTGCGCGGAAAAATCATCGCTTCCATTCCGGCGTTCCTCAAGAGCGCCATTTCCGCCGGTATCGGCCTCTTCATCGCCTTCATCGGCCTGCTCAACGTGAAGCTGGTCGGGTTTGGCAGCGGGGTGCCCGCCCTCCAGTTCCTGGTGGACGACGGTACCGGCACCGGCGCGACGGTGGTCAACACCGCCGGTATTCTCTGCATCATCGGCCTGCTCATTACCGCCATTCTCATGTGCTATAAGGTAAAGGGCGCTATCGTCATCGGCATTGTCGTCACCACCATCATCGGACTCCCCATGGGTCAGACCCAAATCCCTGAGGCCATCACAATGGAAGGCGTATCCCTGGCGTCTGTGTTTCTGAAGATGGACTTCGGCGGCATCATGGCAAAGGGCATTGTACCCCTGATTACCGCCGTCATCAGCTTCGCCCTGGTGGATTGCTTTGACACCGTAGGCACGCTCATCGGCACCGCCACCAACGCCGGTATGACCGACAGCAAGGGCAACCTTCCCGGCGGCGACCGCGCCCTCATTGCCGACGCCATCGCCACCTGCTGCGGCGCGTGCCTGGGCACCTCCACCGTCACCACCTTCGTGGAGTCTTCCACCGGTATCTCCGAGGGTGCGCGGACGGGGCTGAGTTCCATCGTTGTCGGGGTTCTGTTCCTGCTGGCGTGCCTGCTGGCCCCGGTAGCGGGCATCATCCCCCCCGCCGCCACCGCCCCCGCGCTCATCATTGTGGGCGTGCTGATGCTCAAGGGCGCGGCCAGCATCGACTGGAACGATTTGGAGTGCGCCATTCCGGCCTTCCTGACCATCTCCATGATGCCGTTTGCTTACTCCATTTCTGACGGTATTGGCTTCGGCTTCATCAGCTACAGCGTCATCAAGCTGGCCCGGGGCAAGGCCAAGGAGGTCCCCGTCCTGGTGTATATCATCGCGGTTCTGTTTATTCTGAAGTATATCCTGACCAGCCTCTAAGCCTAGCCGGAAAGAACGCCGCTACAGAACGCGTTTTCTGTAGCGGCGTTACTTTTTCGGTGGAAATAACGCTGGAAATACAATCCTTAACAGTTATTTAACACATTGTACATAAACTTTTCGCCGCCTTTGTGCTATAATGCCAACTACTAAGGACCCCCTTTCGGGGACAATCGGAGTAAGTTATGAAGGAACAAGCCAGACTGTCCATCGGCATAGACATCGGCTCCACCACCGCGAAAATCGTCGTGGTGGAGGCGGGACAGATTATCTATGAAAACTACCAGCGGCATTTCTCCCAGGTCCGCCAAAAAACCCTGGAGCTGCTGGAGGGCGCGGCCCCTCGGGTAGGCAAACGCCCCTTTACTGCCGCGATTTCCGGTTCCGCCGGGCTGGGACTGGCGGAGAGCGCGGGAATTCCCTTCGTCCAGGAGGTCTTCGCCACCGGGGAGGTGGTGCGCCGCCTGGAGCCGGACGCCTCCGCCGTCGTGGAGCTGGGGGGCGAGGACGCAAAAATTATCTTTTTCGACGGCGGCATGGACGAGCGTATGAACGGCTCCTGCGCCGGAGGCACGGGAGCTTTCATCGACCAGATGGCTATGCTCCTCAACGTCACCACCGACGAGCTGGACCGGCTGAGCCTGGAAAGCGAGCGGTTATACCCCATCGCCTCCCGGTGCGGCGTGTTTGCCAAGACGGACGTGCAGCCCCTCCTGAACCAGGGCGCGAAACACGCCGACGTAGCCGCCAGCATTTACCAGGCGGTGGTCAACCAGACCGTGGCGGGCCTGGCCCAGGGACGGCGTATTACAGGCAAGGTGCTCTTTCTCGGCGGGCCGCTCTACTACTGCAAAGGCCTGCGCCGCCGTTTCCAGGAGACGCTGCGCCTGCCGGACGGCGACGCGGTGTTCCCGGAATACGGACGTTTCGCGGTAGCCATGGGCGCGGCCCTGTACGCGGAGGAATCCGGCGGGACGTACACCATGGCGGAACTGTCCCGGAAAATCGAAACCAGCGCGGCGGTCCGCTCAGAAGAAAATCTCCTGCCGCCGCTCTTCTCCTCGGACGCCGACTACGCCGCTTTTCAAAAACGCCACGCCGCCGCCACAGTGCCGGAGGGGGAGCTCTCCGCCTACACCGGGGACGCGTGGCTGGGTATTGACTGCGGCAGCACCACCACAAAAATAGCCCTCCTGGGAGAAAACCGGGAGCTGCTGTATTCCTATTATAGCTCCAACCGGGGCAATCCGGTAGAAATCGTGCGGGAGCAGCTGGAGCGGCTGTACGCCCTCTGCGGGGACCGGGTAACCATCCGGGGCAGCGCAGTCACCGGCTACGGGGAGGAACTGATACGGGCCGCCTTTGGGGTGGACCGGGGGGTGGTGGAGACCATTGCTCACTACACCGCCGCCAAGTACTTCTGTCCGGAAGTGGACTTCATCCTGGACATCGGCGGGCAGGATATCAAGTGCTTCAAAATCAAAAATGGGGCAGTGGATTCCATCATGCTCAACGAGGCGTGTTCCTCCGGCTGCGGTTCATTTATCGAGACCTTCGCCAAGTCCATGGGGTTCGACGTGGCGGCGTTCGCGGCCAAAGGACTCCGCGCCAAGGCCCCTGTGAATTTGGGAAGCCGGTGTACCGTCTTTATGAATTCCTCGGTGAAGCAGTCCCAGAAGGACGGGGCCACGGTGGAGGACATCTCCGCCGGACTGTCCGTCAGCGTCGTGAAAAACGCCGTCTACAAAGTCATCCGGGCGGGAAGCGCGGGGGAGTTGGGGGAACATGTGGTGGTCCAGGGCGGCACCTTCTACAATGACGCCGTACTGCGGGCTTTTGAACAGGAGCTGGGCAGGGCGGTTATCCGTCCGGCCATCGCGGGGCTGATGGGGGCCTACGGCGCGTCGCTGTACGCCATGGATTTGCGGGAGAGTACGCTGCTTTCTCCCGCGGGACTGGAGAACTTTGTCCACACCGCCAAGGCCGCCGTCTGCCAGGGATGCGCCAACCACTGCCGCCTGACCGTCAACAGCTTTGGCGGCGGAAAGAAGTACATTTCCGGCAACCAGTGCCAAAAGGGCCTGGGCGCCGCCCAGCCGGAGGAGGTCCCCAACCTCCACGCCTGGAAGAGGGACGCCCTGCTGGCTCTCCAGCCTGGGGCGGAAATCCGGGGGACTATCGGCCTGCCGCTGGCTCTGGGCATGTACGAACTGCTGCCCCTGTGGCACGCCTTCTTTACCAAGCTTGGATTTCGGGTGGAGGTCTCCGGCCTCTCCACCAGGAGAATTTACGAAAAGGGACAGTTTTCCATTCCCTCCGATACCGCCTGCTATCCGGCGAAGATTATGCACGGACATATGGAGACTCTGCTGGAGCGGAACGTGGACGCCATTTTCTACCCCAGCCTCACCTATAACGTGGACGAGGGGGAGAGTGACAACCACTATAACTGTCCTGTGGTAGCCTACTACGCGGAACTGCTGCGGGGCAACATGGACGACCTGGAGCGGACCCGGTTTCTGTACCCCTTCCTGAATGTGAACAACCGGCGGGAGCTGGCCAAGGAGCTATACGCCTCGCTGGCGCCTGTCTTCCCGGACATAACCAAAAAAGAGGTGAAAAAGGCCGTAGAATACGCATTCCCGGCCTATGAAGCCCATATGCTGGAGGTACGGCGGCAGGGAGAGGCGGCGGTAGCCTGGGCGCGTGCCCACGGCCGGCGCGTGATGATCCTGGCGGGCCGGCCCTATCACATCGACCCGGAAATCGGCCATGGTATCGACAAGCTGGCCGCGTCGTTAGGGTTCGTGGTGGTCAGCGAGGACAGTGTCTGCCATCTGGCGGAGCCGGTTCCGGTCCGGGTGCTCAACCAGTGGACCTACCACGCCCGGCTCTACCGCGCGGCCCGCTACGCCTGCGCGAACCCGGACGTGCAGCTGGTACAGCTGGTGAGCTTCGGATGCGGCGTGGACGCCATTACCACCGACGAGGTGCGCCGGATTCTTGAGGATGCCGGGAAGCTGTATACGCAGATTAAAATAGACGAAATTACCAATTTGGGCGCGGTGAAAATCCGCCTGCGGAGTCTCATTGGGGCCCTGGAAGAGAAAGGAGTATGAGAGGCGTGGCAGAGAACGAAAAAGGGTACGCCGTTTTTACCAAGGAGATGAAGGCTACCCACACCATTCTGGTCCCCAATATGCTGCCCATGCATTTCAAGCTGATTGGGAAAGTAATGGAGCGGGAGGGGTACCGGATGGAGCTGCTGGAGACCAGCGGTCCCCGGATTGCGGAAACAGGGCTGAAATACGTCCACAATGACACCTGTTATCCCGCCATCCTGGTGATCGGCCAGTTTATAGACGCCCTCCAGAGCGGCAAATACGACGTAAACAAGGTGGCGTTGATTCTGTTCCAGACTGGCGGCGGCTGCCGGGCCAGCAACTACATACACCTTCTGCGCAAGGCCCTGGAGAAGGCGGGGCTGGCCCAGGTGCCGGTGATATCCCTCTCTCTGGCGGGGCTGGAGAAGCACCCTGGCTTTCAGCTGACGCTGCCGCTGCTGATGAAAATGATGTACGCCGTGCTGTACGGGGATTTGCTGATGACCCTGGTCAACCAGTGCAAACCCTACGAGCGGCGGCGGGGTTCCGCGCAGGCCCTTGCGGACCGCTGGACGGAACGGCTGGCCCAGGAGATGACCTCCAGGGGCGCGAGCTACCGGCGGGTCAAGGCCAACTATAGGGAAATTCTGGAGGAATTCGCCGCCCTTCCGGCGGAGAGAACGGAACGGGTCAAGGTAGGGGTTGTGGGGGAGATTTTTGTAAAGTACTCCCCCCTGGGCAACAACCATCTGGAACAGTTCTTGGTAGACGAGGGGGCGGAGGTGGTAGTGCCGGGACTGCTGGATTTCTGCCTGTACTGCGTCTACAATAACCTGCTGGATTACCGGCTTTACGGTATGCAGCGGCACGTGCAGTTCCTCTATAAAATCGCCTGTAAATTCCTGTTGGACAAGGAGCGGGACATGATTGCGGCCATAGAGGCACAAGGCCGTTTCACCCCGCCAACCCTCTTTACCCGCACAGTGGAATTGGTGCAGGGAACCATCAGCATGGGGGTAAAGATGGGGGAGGGCTGGCTTCTGACGGCGGAGATGCTGGAGCTGGCGGATAAGGGTGTGAACAATATTGTATGTACCCAGCCCTTCGGCTGTCTGCCCAACCACATCTGCGGCAAGGGCATGATGAAGCCTGTGAAGGAGAAAAACCCGCAAATTAACATCGTAGCCATCGACTATGACGCCGGAGCCACCCGGGTCAATCAGGAGAACCGTCTGAAGCTGATGCTGGCCAACGCCCGGCGCGGAATGGAGGAAACGGAACGCATCCCGGCGGCGGAGCCGGTCAAAATACGGGAAGCGGTCTAAAAAACCCGCGCCGGGAGATTTCTCCTGGCGCGGGCTTTGTATATTCCGGACGGCTGGACATTATCCGGCCGCTGTCTTTTCGCCGCTGTTTATACCCGGAAGTCCAGCTTTTTACTGGGATAATCCTGAAAATATCCCCGGCTGTACACCCGCAGGTTCTGCAAGAACGCACTGACCTTCTCATCCCGTGCGGAGAACCGCAGCAGCGACGACACCTGGCGCAGGTCCGACTCCGTGCGGTTGTAGGAGAAATCCGCGCTGACCCGGTGCAGGTTCCCCTGGGCGTCCCGGTAGGCGGCCCAGGTGGTAGCGGAATCAAAGGAATGGGGGTCAAAACCAGTATCCTCCTCTTCACCCACAAACTCCACCCGTCCGTCGGGATGGGTGATGCTTACCAGTTTAGCTACCAAATCGGTTCCGCCGCTGCCGGTCTGGTAGAACCAGACGAAATCCCGGGGCGGGACCTGGTTGTAATCCTCCATGTACTGCTGGGACAGATCAAAGTTATTAGACCAGGCGGTATTAAAGTTGTTGTAGAGATTCTTCTTTTCCGCACCGTAGTCCCGGATGGAGAAATTCTCAAATCCCTTCTGCTCCGCGTATTGCAGCAGACCGTCCGTGAGGGCGGCGATACCGGCCTCGCTCTTGAAGTAGTAATCGGAGTTGTAATACTTCCAGTCGCCGTGAAAGTCCGCGCCGCCGGTGACGTACTGCCTGCCCTCCTGGTTATTCCGGTCCACAGCGGCGGCCAGAAGTTTCCGGCGCAGTTCGCTGTAGAAACAATCGGCTTGGCTCTGCGCCATCATTTCGTCGCCAGTAAGGGGGAGGGGATAGCCCCGTTCCTCGCAGGCGGCGGAAAGTTCCCCCAGCAGCCCCTGGACGGTCTCTGAGAGCTCCTGTTCGGAAAGGGAGCCGTCCAGGAAGCTGTTGATGGCGGTGTCCGCCCGCGCGCTGATCTCCTTGTACGCGTCGGAGATGAGGGGGGAGCGGGTCATAACCTCGTCTGCGAACCAACGGTTCCAGCTGGCCTTACGCTCCTGGGGGGTGGGGTCGTAGCGGGTGAGTTTGTCCTGGTCTCCGGCGGAGAGGGGGGCGCTTTCTTTGATGGTGTGGGAGATGTCCAGGAAGGTCCATTTGCCGTACTGGACAGGCGTGCCGCCCACTGCCGCGCTGCTGCTGATATGCTCCATCGCCGTCGTTCCTTTCTAAAGTGGGTATATATTTCTTATATCGGCAGAATTCTGCCGTTTGTAAGGGCGGGCTCATACGAAATGTCTCTGTGCCTGGAGAAGTTAAAACCAGGGGCTAAAGGCAATTGGCGGCTACTTTACAGATGAAAACAAGAAGCCCTAGAACCGCTGCGGCTCTAGGGCTTCTTACTGGTGACTCGTCGGGGATTCGAACCCCGGACCCACTGCTTAAAAGGCAGTTGCTCTGCCGACT
>CAMSIF010000058.1 GCA_947058885.1 uncultured Clostridia bacterium | reverse complement strand
TGCTTGCATTTTCTCATGAAAAAACCTTCTCCTTTATACCTTTATTGAACTGCATATCCGCTTTGTTGGCGGTGTTGTTGCTCACAACGAATGTTTTTGCGTACAGCGCAGTAGATGCTTCGGACTACGGTGCGTATGTGCTCCACTGTTGTTGACAAAGTGGCGTGATAGCTTGTCGGCGCTGGGTGGCCCGCCACGGCTGGCAAGCCCTGATAGCTGGCCCCCGTGGGGATTGCGTCGCTCTGACGCGACCCGCTGACGCTCTCGCATTTCCTTGCGGGGCGTGGTGCGGTTATCGGAAACATGAAAAAACAGGGGGCCGGGGCTGGCTCCCTGTCTTTTCGGTTTTAGGGTCCGGCTGTGGGTGGGTTGGGTGCTTCCTTATCAGTACCCACCTCAGGCTCCGGGGCCTTATCATTGGGTTATGCATTGAAATCCAACCGGGATTGTGGTAGAATAGCCCTCGTCACATTCAGACGGAAAGGAGGCGCGGCATCATAGACACTGTGCGGGAGAGGCTGAACGCTATGGCAGGTCCGCTGCTGGCCTGGTACGGCGAAAACAAACGGACCCTCCCCTGGCGGGGTACCCGGGACCCCTACCAGGTCTGGGTTTCCGAGGTCATGCTCCAACAGACCCGGGTGGCGGCGGTGATTCCCTACTATCAGCGGTGGATGGAGGAGCTGCCCACCGTGCAGGCCCTGGCAGAGACCAACAGCGAACGGCTAATGAAACTGTGGCAGGGACTTGGCTACTATAGCCGGGCCAGAAATTTGCAGAAAGCCGCCCGGACGCTGGTTTCAGATTACCAGGGACGGTTCCCCGAGAGTCTCCGCGAGCTCTTGAAGCTGCCGGGCGTGGGTGACTACACCGCCGGCGCAATCGCCTCCATCGCCTTCGGCCTGCCGGTTCCCGCCGTGGACGGGAACGTACTGCGGGTTACAGCCCGGGTAGCGGCCGTCCGGGAGAATATCCTGGACCCCGCTGTGCGAAAAAAGTTTCAAAGGTGGATGGAAGAGGCCGTCTCCCAGGAGCATCCGGGGGAGTATAACCAGGCGTTGATGGATCTGGGGGCCACAGTCTGCCTTCCCAACGGCGCGCCGGACTGTGGCCGCTGTCCGTTGGCCTCCATCTGCGAGGCCAACCGGCTGGGGATTCAGGATGCTCTCCCGGTCCGCGCCCAAAAGCCGTCGCGGCGCACGGAAGAGCTTACTGTCTATCTCCTTCTTCGCGATGGAAAAATTGCCCTCCGGCGGCGTCCGGACCAGGGACTGCTGGCAGGACTGTGGGAGTTCCCCCACGTCTCCGGCGTTCTGGAGGAAGAGGAGGCGGCTGTTCCCGTGGGGAGCTGGGGGCTTGCGCCGCTGGACTGGCGGAAAAAAATAGAGGCAAAGCATATCTTTACCCATGTGGAGTGGCGCATGACCGGCTACCTGCTGGCTGTGAAGGGGAACTGCGCGGACTTTTTGTGGGCGGACCGGGAGGAGTTGGACAGGCTCGCCGTACCGTCGGCCTTTGCAAAATATCTGGCAGAGGCAAGAGAGATTCTGGCAGCCTGCCCCGAAAGGGCCTGAACAACATACATTTTACAGGAGAAAAGACGCACATGGCACAGCTATACTTCAAATATGGGGCGATGGGCTCCAGCAAGACCGCAAACGCGCTTATGGTGCATTTCAATTACGAGGAGCGGGGACAGTCCGCTCTGCTGGTCAAGCCCCGGCTTGACAGCCGGGACGGAGGCCATATGGTACGCTCCAGAATCGGCCTGACGCATCCCTGCGTCTATTTTGACGAAATGCGGAATATGTCAGAGGATGACTTGAGAAAATATGACTGCATTATCGTAGACGAGGCGCAGTTTCTTAGCAGGGAGGAGGTTCACTACCTGGTTCATCTGGTGGATGACTGCAACATTCCTGTGATGTGCTACGGCCTGCGGGCGGATTTTAAAGGAGAACTTTTCCCGGGAAGTTACGAGCTTCTGGTTATGGCGGACAAAATCGAAGAGGTTAAAACCATCTGCTGGTGCGGGAAAAAGGCTACTTTCAACGCCCGCTTTGACAGAACTGGAAAGGTGCTCAAGGAAGGGGAGCAGGTGGTGCTGGGAGCGAATGACAAATATATCGGGCTCTGCCGCAGGCATTGGATGGCTGGCGACCTCGGTCCGGACTTTAATATGCGAGGTATGGGAGACTGAAAAAAGGGCGTCCGGTGCATGTCAAAGCACCGGACGCCCTTTTTTATATGCTGTTACGCCCTGAGACGTTCGTAACGAACGGAGAAGGTGTTGACGCCGCCGCTGCTCTCCGCCCAGATTTTGCCGCCATGGGCCTCCACGATGCCCTGGGCGATGGCCAGTCCCAACCCGTAGCCGCCCCGGGAACGGGCCCCGTCCAAGCGGCAGAAACGTTTGAAAATAAGCTTCAGGTCTTCCTCCCGGATGGCCTCTCCCGGATTGGATACGGTGAGGAGGCAACTCCGGTTTCCTGTCCCCCGCAGTTCTACCGACACCTTTCCTCGGGGAGCGGCATACTTCCGGGCGTTGTCCAGCAGGATATCTGTCACCTGCCGCAGATGAACCGCGCTTCCCTGCACCAGGATACCGTCCTCGATTTCGCTTTCCAGAAGCAGTCCCTGCTCAAAAAACACAGGCTCGAACGGCAGCAGAGCGTCGGAAATGAGGCGGCTCAAATCCACCGGTTCCAGGGCCGTCTCCGGCAAGCCGGCATCTACCCGGGCTAAATCCAGCAGATTTTCAATCAGCCCCCGCATCTGCTGGGACATGGTAAGGATATTCTGGGCAAACCGGGTTCGGGCGCATTCCTCCAATTCGTCATTTTGCAGCAGTTCGGCGTTGGTCAAAATGACAGTCAGAGGCGTTTTCAACTCGTGGGAAGCGTCCGCTACAAACTGCCGCTGCTGCCTCCAGGCCTCGTCCACCGGCCTGACTGCCCAGCGGGCCAGCGCGAGACTGACCGCGAAAAAAGCCAGCAGGCTGGCGCCGCCAATCAGCAGACAGCTCTGCGCCAGATGCTTCATGGTACCCGCTTCGCTGGAGATGTCCACAAAAGCGTAACCCTGTCCGTTAGGCGGCTCCAGGATTTGAAACCGGAGCTTATACTCCCGCAGTACGCCGGAAGGCTGGTTCGTTTCCAGCGCGGCGGCCAGCAGCTCCAACAGCGTCTCGTCCGTCAGGTCAAAATACCCTCCGCCGGTGAGGAGGCGCACGCCGCCCGGCCAGAATTCCAGGACAAAGTAGGGCAGAGACCGCTGTCCGGGCCGTTCCAGGCGTATAGGTTCTGCGGCAACGTCTTCCAACACCCGCAGGCTTTCCGCCTCCAGCCCCGCTTGGGTGAAGTGGATGACCAGGCCAAAAATTACGCACAGCATAGCTGCGGCAATAGCCATGTTGACGCAGACAAATTTGACCCGAAGACGCCGAATCATATGTCGTCTACCTCCAGATGGTAGCCCAAACGCCGGGCCGCCGCAATCCGGACGTTGGACCCGATACTCCGCAGTTTTTTGCGCAGAAAGCCCACATAGACCTCCACGTGGTTTTCCACCGCACTGGTATCCTCTCCCCACACCCGCTGGAGCAGAACCTCCTTGGAGAGGTTGCGGTCCGGGTCCTGCATCAGCTGGCGCATAACGTCAAACTCCCTGGCGGAAAGCCGCACCCGGTTTTCCCCACAGCTGAGCGTGTTGGCGGAGAGGTCCAGAGAGGTGTTTCCACAGTTGAGAAGGTCTGCGGGTTCCCCCTGACGGCGGAGCAGGGCGTTGACGCAGGCCAGCAGCTCGCGCGTGTCAAAGGGTTTGCCCAAATAGTAGTCCGCCCCGGCGTTGAGGCCTTCCACCCGGTCCAGAAGGTCCGATTTGGCGGTCAACATCAAAACCGGCACGCGGCAGTGCCCGGCGCGAAGCCGCCGGACCACTTGATAGCCGTCGAGCCCCGGCAGCATGACGTCCAGAATAATCAAATCATAGCTTCCCGACGCCGCCTGGGCCGCGCCGGTCTCGCCGTCATAGGCCGCGTCTGTTTCAAAACCCTTGGATGCCAAGAGGTCCCGGACGGATTCCGCCAAAAGCTTCTCATCTTCTATGACAAGTATTTTCATATTGCGTTCCTTCCACCGCCCCTCCAATCCTACCCTTCCAGCGTACTGCCGTCAGGCAGCAGGAACAGTTCCTCTTCGGGCGTTTCCGTATTAAGCTGCCCGGCGGTGAAGCGGTAAACCAGCTTCTCGCCCAGGATACGCTCAGCGGCGTACAGAAGCCCGTCGCTGACGCTGACCCAATACCGGCTGATATATCCCTCGCTGTCAGGCAGAACCTCCACATAGATGCAGTACACGCCGTCCCGCTCCCGGTAATCCGCGGCGGCAATTTCCTCTGCCGGCAGCTCCAACACCGTCTCATAGGTCAGCATACGTCCCATTGCGTCAGAGGCCGCAGGCTGTCCGGCACTGTGCAAAAGGGTCCAGCTCTTTTCACTGTCATACCATACCCCCACCCGTTCCCCGGAGACCAGCGTATGCCGCACACTGCCGTCCTCCAGCTGGGTGTCAATCCTAATCTGGCCGCCGCTGGCGTAAACCTGGGCCGCAGACTGGCCGCTGCCGCCGCTCCAAAAAGTCTCTACCATCTGAGAACGGCTGTAAAAGGCGGGCCGGGAGAGCGTTCGGATAGCGGCCAGGACCGTCTCGGGGGAAATTTCCACCACGTTCAGACTGCTTTCGCCGCCCGGCCCCTCCACGCTGCTCCCGCCGGTTTGAACCTCCGGCAGCACAATCCCGCCGGACCCCCGGTGGCTGGAGTAGGCCATCAGCGCGACAAACACCACCAGCAGGATACCAAGCCCTATCATAAAATAGGTCATTCTCTTCTTGTCCAGGGCCGCGCCTCCTTTCGTTCTTTTTCTTGAAAGAAAAAGAACCAAAAAGAACTTTATACTCGCTCTTTCGTGCTGTGCGTGTCCAAATCCGCCGCACGGTAACGATTTATTGGGCTGTAAAATCCTCCGGTTTTCCGCCCCGGCCATAGTGCCACAAAATCGCGTCCGCAATTCTCTCGCACGCCTTCCCGTCTCCGTAGGGATTTACCGCATGGGCCATAGCGGCGTAAGCTTTATCATCGGTTAATAACTGGTGGGTCATAGAGAGAATATCCTCCTTGACTACTCCCGCCAGCTTCACTGTCCCGGCCTCCACCGCCTCCGGCCGCTCCGTCTCCCGCCGCAGCACAAGAACCGGCTTGCCCAAAGCGGGAGCCTCCTCCTGCAAACCGCCGGAATCCGTCAGCACCAGATAGCACCGGGCCATTAAATTGTGCATTTCCCCCGCATCCAGAGGCGCGGTGAGGTGAACGTTGGCAATCCCCCCCAAATACCGCTTCGCGCACTCCTGAACCACCGGACTCAGATGGACCGGATAGACCAACTCTACGTCGCTGTGACTGCGCGCAATCTCCGCCAAAGCGGACATAATGTCCTCCATGGTCTGGCCATAATTCTCCCGCCGGTGGCAGGTCACCAGCACAATTTTTTTCTCCTCGTAGGATAACTGCTTGAGAATATCCGTAGTAAAGACAAAATCCTTCCGCACAGTTGTCTTCAGCGCGTCGATGACCGTATTCCCGGTGACAAACACGCCCTCCGTCACGCCCTCCTGCGCTAAATTGCGGCGGTTATTTTCCGTAGGGCAGAAATAGAGGTCCGCGATAGCGGTGACCAGCTTCCGGTTCATCTCCTCCGGATAGGGAGAATATTTGTCATAAGTCCGCAGTCCCGCCTCCACATGGCCTACCTTTACCTTGTGGTAGAACGCCGACAAAGCCCCTGCAAAGGTGGTGGAGGTATCCCCATGAACCAGAATCATGTCCGGTTTCAACGCGTCTACAGCCCCGTCCATACCAATCAGACATTTGCTGGTGATCGTACTGAGGGTCTGCTTGGGGGTCATAATATCCAAATCCCAATCCGCCTTCAGAGAGAAAACGTTCATCACACTGTCCAGCATCTGCCGGTGTTGGGCGGTGACACAGCAGATGGCTTCTATCTCCGCGCGTCCTGCTAGCTCCTTTACCAGCGGCGCCATTTTAATGGCCTCCGGACGGGTGCCGAACACGCTCATGATACGCAATTTTTCCATATTAAGTCTCCTTTTCCTCCGGGCTGTCCGGAGAAATTTCCGAACGGCTCTCCGCTGTTTTTTCCTCCTTCTGACGGGCCGGAGGTTTGGAATGGTCGTGGGGATACCGGGCAATGCGGGCCGCCGTATAGGCCACCCCCACCAGGGCCGCTGCGGACAAAATCATCTTGACATACCCTGTTGTCACAATCATCACCGCGCACAGTCCCAGTACGCCTGCCACCAGGTAGAGCGTCGCTACCGCCTGCTTCTGGTTCATGCCCATGTCAATGAGCTTGTGATGGGTGTGGCTCCGGTCTGCCTTCATGGGGTTTTGTCCCTTGAGGATACGGCGGGTGAAGGCGGAAGCGGTGTCGTAAATCGGGAACCCCAGGATGATAAAAGGCACGATAAAAGAGATAATGGCGTACAGCTTGAAGAGCCCTGTGACAGAGACGGTAGCCAGCATATAACCTAAGAAGGTGGCCCCCGTGTCGCCCATAAACATTTTCGCCGGGTTCCGGTTGTAGGGGATAAAGCCCACGCAGGCCCCCACCAGAGCGGCGCAGATGATAGCCATCTCCATGTTCTGGAGCAGCAGCGCAATCACCAGCATCGTCAGAGCCGCGATGGTCGAGACGCCGTCCGCCAGCCCGTCCAGGCCGTCGATGAGGTTCACAGAGTTGGTCACCGCTACAATCCAGATGACCGTAATAGGGACTGCCATCACGCCGAAATCCCAGTACTCCCCGCCCAAAAAGGGAAGCGGGTTAGCAATAGTCTGAATAATGACGCCATGCCAGACGGCTATGAGAGCCGCCACAATTTGCAGGATGAATTTGATACCCGCTCCCAGGGGATGGGAGTCGTCCACCACGCCCACCGCCACAATGAGGCAGGCGCCCAGCAGAATGCCCCGCAGCTGCCGGTCCGGCTGCGCGAACGCCAGCACGGTAATGACAAAGCCAATAAAGATAGCCAGTCCTCCCAGGCGCGGGATTGGGTGGTCATGCATCCGGCGTTTGTCCTTGGGAATATCCACCGCGCCAATTTTGTAAGCCAAACGCTTGACCAGAGGGGTCAGGGCAAAGCTCAGCAGCATGGACACACCTAACGCCAAAATCACTTGGGTCACGGAGGTACGGTCAAACATATTGTTCACTCCTCCCCCTCTTATCTGGCGACAAAGCCGATTTTCTTGTAGACCTTGCGCAGGGTTTTCTCCGCCACATAGGCCGCTTTCTCCGCTCCGGCCCGGTAGACCCCCTCCAGATAGGCCTTGTCCGCCAGCAGCCGCTCCGTCTCCTCACGGATGGGCCGCAGGGTCTCTACTACGGCCTCCCCGACAGCGGGCTTAAACTTTCCATAGCCCTGGCCCTCGAACTCCGCCTCAATCTCCGCAAAAGATTTTCCGGTAACGGCGGCGTAGATAGCCATGAGGTTGGCCACGCCGGGCTTATTCTCCGGGTCGTAGCGGACGCAGCGCTCGGTGTCGCTGTCGGTGACAGCCCGCTTGAACTGCTTCATGATGACCGCCGGACTGTCCATGAGGGTTACCCGGCCGGTGTCCTCGTTCTCGCTTTTACTCATCTTGGCGGCGGGGTTGGTGAGACTCATGATTCGCGCGCCCACCTTGGGGATATAGGGTTCCGGCATCTTGAACACGTCTCCGTAAACGCCGTTGAACCGCTGGACGATGTTTCGGGTCAGCTCTACGTGCTGTTTCTGGTCCTCTCCCACGGGGACAAAATCAGGTTGATAGAGCAGAATATCAGCCGCCATCAGGCTGGGGTAGGTGAAAAGGCCACCGTTGATGTTGTCGGCGTTTTTGGCGGACTTGTCCTTGAACTGGGTCATGCGGCTGAGCTCGCCGAACATGGCGTAGCAGTTGAGCACCCAGCCCAGTTCCGCGTGCTGGCGGACGTGGGACTGGATGAAGAGGGTGTTTTTCTCCGGGTCCAGGCCGCAGGCGATATATTGGGCCAGCTGCTCTAAGGTGCGCCGGCGCAGGGCGGCGGGGTCCTGACGCACGGTAATGGCGTGCATGTCGGCCATAAAATAGTAGCAGTCGAACTCCTCCGCCCGGGCAGGCCAGTTTTTGATGGCTCCCAGATAGGACCCCAAGGTCAGATCGCCGCTGGGTTTGATGCCAGAGAGCATGGTTTTTTTCTCACTCATTATTTTGCTCCTTTTGTTATCATTATCGCAGGATTGCGATTATTCCATGATTTAACATATTATTATAGCACGTTTCTATCAGGATAGCAACCCTGCGGAAAAATGATGCCGTTCCTTTATGGTTCCCCCCATGATTTCTCCATGTCTGCTTACCCTGCATTTGTCCGGACATGTAGCCTCAAATATTTTACCGCAGTATAGGAAAAAAACAAAAACCGGCGCAGCTTAACGCCGCGCCGGTCTGAAAGGCACTATTCAATCAGATACTCTTATCATCCACGTACAGCTCCCGGACCGCATTGGGGTCAGCGGGGGCAGCCTTCGCCGCCGGGGCGGCGGCAGGAGCGGCAGGCTCGTCGTGGGGACCGTCCCGCCAAGCCAGGAACTTGGGGGCCACCTGGGGGAACAGGGCCAGGCTCAGGACATCCTCTTCGCTCTTAGCCAGGTCCTTGTATTCCTCCTTATACTTCTCCAGCTCCGGCTCCAGCAGGTCCGCCGGACGGCAGGTCACAACCTCTTCCGGCTTGATGCCGGCCTTGGCCCGAACCTTCGCGTTGACCTTGCCGGGAAGCGCGCCGTACTCGCCCTTGAGCACAGCCCGGGATTCCTTGGTGAAGGTCTTATAACGCTCGCCCATGATGATATTCATCACGGCCTGGGTGCCCACGATCTGGGAGGAGGGGGTTACCAGCGGGGGATAGCCGTAGTCCTCGCGGACCCGGGGAATCTCCGCCAGCACGTCGTAATACTTATCCTCCTTACCGGCCTGCTTCAGCTGGCTGATAAGGTTGGAGAGCATTCCGCCGGGCACCTGATAGAGCAGGGTATTGGTATCCACGTTCAGCACCTTGGGGTCCAGGGAACCGGTGTCCTTCAGCCGCTGGGCCACCTTCCGGAAGTGGACGGCCGCGTCGCTCATCTTGCCAAGGTCCAGCTTGGTATCCCGGACAGTGCCCTGGAGGGTTGCCACCAGGGACTCGGTGGCGGGCTGGGCGGTACCGTTGGCCAGGGGGCTCAAGGCGGTATCCACGATGTCCACCCCGGCGTAGGCCGCCATGAGGTAAACCATGTCGCCGGTACCGGTGGTGTTGTGGGTATGCAGATGGATGGGCATATCCACGCTCTCCTTCAGACGCTTAACCAGGGAATAAGCGTCCATGGGCAGCAGGAGGTTTGCCATATCCTTGATGCACAGGGTATCCGCGCCCATCTGCTCCAAATCCTTGGCCATCTTCACGAAGTAGTCCTCGTTATGGATGGGGGAGATAGTGTAACTGAGGGTAGCCTCCACGATACCGCCGTACTTCTTGGTGGACTTGATTGCCTGCTCCAGGTTACGGATGTCATTAAGGGCGTCGAAAATACGGATAATGTCAATACCGTTTTCGATAGACTTGCGGCAGAAGGCGTCTACCACGTCGTCGGCGTAGTGCTTATAGCCCAAAATGTTCTGGCCGCGGAAAAGCATTTGCAGCTTCGTATTGGGCAGGGCCTTGCGCAGAGTGCGCAGACGCTCCCAGGGGTCCTCGTTGAGGAAGCGCATACAGACGTCGAAGGTCGCGCCGCCCCAGCACTCCAGGGAGTAGTAGCCGATGGAGTCCAGAATCTCGCAGGCGGGCAGCATATCCTCAATGGTCATACGGGTAGCGGCCTGGGATTGGTGGGCGTCACGGAGAATCGTGTCCGTGATCAGCAGGGGCTTTTTAGACAGAAATTCCATTTTTTCCATTCAGCAGATACTCCTCTCGATTATCCGAACAGCGCCATCAGCACACCGGCGGCGATGGCGGAGCCGATGACGCCGGCCACGTTGGGGCCCATGGCGTGCATCAGCAGGAAGTTTGCGGGGTTAGCCTTCTGGCCTTCCACCTGGGAAACACGGGCGGCCATGGGCACAGCGGACACACCGGCGGAGCCGATGAGGGGATTGATTTTCTCCTTAAGGAACAGGTTCATAATCTTAGCCAGCACCACGCCGCCCGCGGTACCGAAGCCGAAGGCCACCACGCCCATCCCCATGATAAGCAGGGTGCGGCCCTGGAGGAAGGTGGTAGCGGTAGCCGTTGCGCCGACGGAGATGCCCAGGAAGATGGTGACAATGTTCATCAGCTCGTTCTGGGCGGTCTTGTTCAGACGCTCCACCACGCCGGACTCCTTAAACAGGTTGCCCAGCATCAGGCAGGCAATCAGAGGACCGGCGGAGGGGACCAGCAGGGCCACAAATACGGTAACCATGATGGGGAAGATAATCTTCTCGCGCCGGGAAACCTCCCGCAGGGGGCGCATAACGATCTGACGCTCCTCCTTGTTGGTGAGAAGGCGCATGATGGGGGGCTGGATCACCGGTACCAAGGCCATATAGCTGTAAGCCGCTACGGCGATGGGCCCCAGCAGTTCGGGGGCCAGCTTACTGGTGACGAAGATGGCGGTGGGGCCGTCCGCGCCGCCGATGATGCCGATGGAGGATGCCTGCGCGGCGTCGAACACGCCGGAGATGCGGCAGCCCACGTAGGTCATGAAGATACCCAGCTGGGCGGCAGCGCCCAGAAGCAGGGTCTTGGGGTTGGCAATCAGGGGGCCGAAGTCGGTGCCCGCGCCCACGCCCATAAAGATGAGGCAGGGATAGATTCCCAGCTTTACGCCCAGGTACAGCACGTCGATGAGGCCCACCGAGATGGTCTCGCCCACCTGGACCGTGTTCCTCACAGCCTCGGATACGCCAAGATCACTCAGCTCGGCCATGAATTCAGCGGTAATGGGAGCGCCGCCAAAGAATTCCCAGTTGACGTGGCCTCCGGCGAAGAGGATTTCGTGGTACATCCCAGCGCCCGGCAGGTTGGTAATCAACATACCAAAGGCGATGGGCAGCAGCAGCAGGGGCTCGAACTTCTTCACAATCGCCAGGTACAGCAGGACGAAGGAGATGAGCATCATGATCAAAACCTTCCAGTCCCCGGTAGCGATTTGATAGAAGCCAGTCGCCTGAATAAAATTCATGATAGCTTCCATGTGTTACTCCTCTCAGCGCGCGGCCTTTAGCCGATCACGCACAGCAGCGTTCCAGACTCCACGGTGGCTCCCTTGGTAACACTGACAGAGGCGGCGGTGCCGTCGCAGGGGGCCATAATCTCGTTTTCCATCTTCATGGCTTCCAGGATGAACAGCACGTCGCCCTTCTTCACAGCGGAGCCGTTCTGCACGTTGACTGCCAGAATCGTGCCGGGCATGGGAGAAGCAACCTTCTCTCCACCGGCAGGAGCGGCGGGGGCGGGGGCGGGAGCAGCCGCAGGGGCGGGGGCAGGAGCCGCGCCGTCCATCAGCTCGATAGCGACCTCGTAAACAGTGCCGTTTACATTCACCTTGTACTTCTTCATAACGATTTCCTCTCCTAATTTTTAAAGTTTTTTGACAGACAGGACACGGATACCAGAGAGATCTGTGCCTAAATCCTCCGCGATAGCGGCGGAAATGGCGGCGATCATTGCCTGGCGGTTGGGAATGGCAGCACTGGCGTTAGGCGCCGCGGGGGCGGCGGACGCTGTGGGCGCTGCGGCGGGCGTTCCGCCCATCGACCGGCAGACGGCGCTCATGGCCGAGCTCAGCACGATGATGCAGATGAGACCAAAAAAGACGGTCCCCACGCCCATCAGTACGACGAACAAACTGGAAACTTCATTCATTAAGGGTCCTTCCTCCTTCTCGATGTTGCGGGACTGGCCGCGAGGCCGTCGCCCCTTTTCTTTCCGGCAGGGGGATGGAATCTCTCCACCGGCGCAAAGATAGGTTCATTATAGCAAAACTGGAAAAGAAGTTCAAGCCTTTTTCCTGCACATTTCCGACAAGTTTTCGCTCAGGTTTTGCACATCCATTTGAAACCCGATGAATGGTGTGGTATAATAGGGGGCGTCCACGCGCCTGGACTTCTTGCGAAAAGGGGGAGCGTCATGCGATATCAGAACATAGTGAAAGGCCGGTTCCTGGACCGGCCCAACCGGTTTGCCGCCCATGTGGAGCTGTCTGGGACGATAGAGATCTGCCATGTCAAAAATACAGGCCGCTGCCGGGAACTGCTGGTCCCAGGAGCGGCGGTTTATTTAGAAAAGGCGGCAAATCCGGCTAGAAAAACGCAATATGACTTGGTTGCCGTAGAGAAAAACGGCCTGCTCATCAATATGGACGCCCAGGCCCCTAACAAGGTTTTCAGGGAGTGGGCGGCGGCTGGACGCTTCCTGCCGGACCTTACGGTCCTCCGCCCGGAGTTTACCTGGGAGGATTCCCGCTTTGACTTCCGGCTGGAGGACGCCCAGGGACCATATTTTGTGGAGGTCAAGGGGGTCACCTTGGAGGAAAATGGAGAGGTGCTTTTCCCGGACGCGCCTACAGAACGTGGAGTCAAGCACCTCAACGGCCTGCGGCGCGCGGTGGAGCAGGGCTGCCGGGCGGCGGTGTTTTTTGTGGTGCAGATGGAGGGCGTCACCCGCTTTCGGCCTAACGACGCCACCCATCCCGCTTTTGGAAATGCCCTGCGGGCAGCGGCGAAGGCGGGCGTGGGGGTGTTTGCCTATGACTGCCGGGTTGCACCGGAAGTCCTGGAGCTGAACCGTCCTGTGCCGGTATGGCTTGGGGAGAACTGACGGCGTTTATGCACCCCATAACGCTGTCCGTTTCCCAATACCCAAACTTTTCCCGCTTCCCGATCTCTTTCGGCCGGTTCTCTATACTCTCCCTGCGTGACACTCTAGCGGTCTGCTTTTTACTTTTCTCTGCGTAATGCCGCTGCCCCTTTTCGGTAAGAAATTCCCTGTACTTCCGGTGTGACCGTTCGCACTTGCCCAGGGCTTTTGCAATTTCCAGTTTCTTGAATCCTTGCTTTAGCATCCGTTCCAGTGTAAGCCAATTGTTCTATGCGAAGTGTGCTGATCCTTCGTGGTTCATGGAAGCACCCCTCTTTCCCGAAATAATACACGGTAGTATATGATAAAGTCAATAGTCTATGTGTTCTGAAACAACAGCTGCCGTAGGCGCAAAGCCTACGGCAACATTATTTTTCTTCTTCCTCTGTTTCCCCTGCTAACCAATCCGTTGTAACGCCCAGCGCCCCAGCAATCGCCCGCGATTCAAAATCTTGTACCATCTCCGGCAGCAAAGCCCACCACGAGAAAATGTCAAGGGTTAAATGCAGAAAAATCTAAAATTCTTTTTTGTGCAATATTTACAATAGCAGTTCCACCCCCTCAACTCCCGCCTCCTGGGCAAGCCCCATCAGCACCCGCCCGGCACACCTTCCCCCAAGGATGCCGCGCGGGTATTCATTTACCCACCGCTGGACCCGTAGCGTGTCGTCCTCCGTTATCCCGGTGAAGTCCGTTCCCTTCGGGACCTTCCGCCGAATCATGCGGTTTCCGTTCTCGTTGCTCCCTCGTT
>CAMSIF010000057.1 GCA_947058885.1 uncultured Clostridia bacterium | reverse complement strand
AGATATCTTAGTGTGACTGGAGTTCAGACGTGTGCTCTTCCGATCTATGCTGATACTCAGCAGCAGAACGATGGCTGTAATGGGCAGTACTGATGAAAGAGACTCCTTGATTTTTTCCATGAGTTGTGGATTGATACGCACGGAACGGCTCCTTTCTTCCTCCGCCTTGGACAGGCCCCTGTAGGTACGTCTTGTACTTATTTTACAGGATTTTTTTTCGGATGTACAGCGTTTTTGACTTTTTAACGATTTCTTTACAAATTGCACAGATATGGGAAATTCTATTTTGTAGCTTTGCATAAAGACAAGAGCCCGCGTCCTCCGGACAGAGGGCGCGGACTCTTGCCTTTATGAAATATGAAAGAGGGATAACAACAGGTCCAAAGACTTGAAGCGGAAAACGGTTCCGTCCGTCTCCCAGCGAACGCCGCCGGAGGTCTCCTCCGTCAGTTCGCCGGTGCTCAGGGGCTGAGCGATAGGGGAGAACAGCACGCCCCACCACATGGGGGAGCTGTACAGCAGCATGGCGAACAGTCCCACAATGGCGGAGAGAGCGATTTTTGTACGTAATTTCATAATAAACACCGTCCATATTGGATTTCTTATCTCCAGTATGGACGGTGTTTTCTAATTATATACAGCTCTCCCCACTAATTCACACAAAAAAGTGGAGGGGAACTGGGGCCGCAGGATTTCCAGAGCCTGGACGGCGAGGGGCTTGTCCCGGAACAAGCCGAACACCGCAGGGCCGCTGCCGGTCATGGAGGCGGCCATAGCTCCCAACTCTAAAAAGCGTCCCTTGATTTCGAATACCTGAGCATAGCGGCGGGGCAGTACGTCCTCAAAAACGTTGTACAGCCGCACGGCTATGCCCTCCAGGTCGCCCTGCTCCAGGGCGGAAATCAGCTCCGCGGTCCGAGGATGGAACCGCAGGCGTTTCATACGCACCAGGGAAAACAGCTCGGGCGTGGAGACAGCGCAGGGCGGCTTGCATACGACAAACCAGCAGGGGGGGAGAGGGGGAAGGTCCGTCATGCGTTCGCCGCGCCCCTCCGCCAGGACGCTGCCTCCCCGCAGGCAATAGGGCACATCGCTGCCCACGAGGCTGCCGATTTCCTCCAGCTCTTTGGAGGACATATCTGGGCGAAGGGTCCGGCGCAGTACGCGCAGGACTGCCGCGCCGTCGCTGCTGCCGCCGGCCATTCCGGCGCAGACAGGGATGCGCTTACGGATGTCGATGGACAGGCCGGACGGGGGGAGATTGGTCTGTTCAAAGAAGCGGGCGGCGGCTTTGGCGGCGATGTTGCCGTCGCCCCGGGGGAGGTAGGGGAGGTCTGAGGACACCTGGATTTCCGGACCGGGATGGGGAGTTACCGTTACGGTGTCCTGTAGGTCGATGGATTGCATGACCATCCGCATATCGTGGTAGCCGTCGGGGCGGCGGCCTAAAATGTCCAAGGTCAGATTCAGCTTTGCGAAAGCCGGTTCGGTGTAGACCATGGAAGATTTCGCCTCAATTCCTTTCGTCTTTGGGGACAAAACGATTAAAGTTTTCTTTTGATTCTTTTCTTGTTCACAAGAAAAGAATGTATGCCTCAGCGGATCTTCCGGCCCTCCACGTAGTACCGTTTATCCTCGGCATGGCCCATAGAGAAGGTCTTGCGGGGCAGTACGCCGTCGGCGATAACGGTTTTGAAGAGCTGGTCCTTACCCATGGCGGGGAGTTTAAAGCCGATGTTGCCGGGCTTGGAGCCGAGGCCGTCGGTGATTTGGCCGCCGTGGATGTAGTCCACCTCGCCGCCGTTTTCCTTCAGGTAAGCGTCCAGGAAGTTTTGCAGGGTGCCTACCGCCAGCTGGACCCGGGGATTGGGGACGTTCAGGTAGCCGGAACCGCCGGCCCAAGTGTAAGCGATTGTGTGGCCGACACCCTGTCCCTCACGGGCGTTGGGATAGAACTCTTTAAACGCGGCCAGGAGCTTTTCCGGGTCCACGCCGAAGACGACGCGGTGGATGGCCTCAAATTTAAGGGAATCGTCGTGAAGGTTTTCGATTTCCACCAGGGCGTAGCGGGCGGGAAGACTGGCCCACTGGTCCTCGGGAGTCACCTTCTTCAGATTTTCGTAGCAGGTCTTGGCGGTAGCCAGGGAGTGATTGCCGTCGCCCACGGCGAAGAGCAGGGGTACCGCGCCGGTGAGGCCGTACTTTTCCTTCATGGCGTCTTCGCTGACCAGCTTCTCCAGGGAACCGGCAAGAGCGTCCGTCTGGGCTTCGGAGAGCTTCCAGCCCTTCAGGTGGCCGCCCTTCATCATGAGCTCAAAATCATACACCTTTTCCATGGATTCCTTCGCGGCGGTAATGGGCTCAATGCAGGTCTTCTTGGGGTCGTCGATAAGCAGCATCACGTGGGGCAGTTCAATAGGGGCATCCTTGCGGACCCGCACCCGGGGAGGAATACGCTCCAGGACTGTGCCCTCCGTAGCGCGGATCAGGGAACCGGAACCGGGGGTATAGTCGTATTTCTCCAGGTCAACCGCCGCCACCAGGCCCGGACGCACCGCGCCGTCGGACTGAGTCCGCTCAATGTAAATGATCGTGTCAGGGTAGGTCTGGAAAATGTCCCGGGCAAGATAATCCTCCATGGAACGGTTGATGTCCGCGATATGGTCCTCCACATCGGCGTCGTTAAGCTTGCTCTCCGGCAGAATCAGACGAAGCGTGGACGGGGCGTCCCCGGCAATGCGCTCCACGTCCGCCCAGTACTCCGGCTGAGAGGTGAACTGGTCGCAGGCTACCACAGCCCATTTCCCCATATCCGTGCCGGACTTGGGCAGCAGGATATCGGCGGGCTTTACGCCCAGAGTTTCAAATTTCTTGTTCATGACTTCTCCTCCAACATTGTTTTTGGCAGTCATACTTTTTCTTTGTGAACAAAGAAAAAGTATCAAAAAGAAAAACTTTTTGCGCAAAACTTCGTTTTGCTATCTTTCAAACAGCATATCCAATAGGGTATAGCCGTTCTCCACAAACGGTCCGGCCTCCGCGGCCGCCTCCCCGTACACCCCGCCGCGCCCCGTATCCCGCCTGCTGTCATAGAGCAGAAACGGCACGGGACCTCCATCATGGCCCCTGGTGGCGGTCAGCGTCTTGTGGTCGCTGAGAAGCAGCGCCCGGTAGTCCAGCCCCGCCGCCCCCAGCCGCTCTGCCAGCGGCGAAACCAGCCTGCTGTCCAGCCATTCGATTGCTTGCAGCTTCCCCGCCAAGTCGCCATTGTGGGTACACTCATCCGGCGCCTCCAGATGCAGACAGACGAAATCATACTCCTGTAGTTTTTCCCAGACAGCCTCCAGCTTGCCTTGAAAATTGGTATCCAGTTCCCCGGTTGCACCCTCCACTTCCACCATCTCCAGCCCTCGCAGCAGACCGATACCGTGGCAGAGAGGCACCGCGCTGACCACCGCGCCGCTGCATCCGTACTGCGCACGAAAACTAGGCAGCTCCACAGCGGTGCCCTCCGCCCAGAACCATATGCCATTAGCGGGGAGCTTCCCGCTGGCACGACGTTTTTTCGTTACCGGATGACAGTCCAAAATTTCGTGGGCCAGCCGCATAAGCCGGATATAGAGGGCAGCCTTTTCGCCTCCTGCGGGAAAAAGAGGACCACAGCACTCTCCCAGATGGTCATGGGGCGGCGTGAAACGGACTCCTGCAAGATTACATTCATGACGTACTGCCAGCTGCCGGAAGGCAGGAAAGGGATACAGCTCCATCCGCGCCTCCGCCAGGGCGGCGGAAAAGCGGGGGTTATCCAGCAGCGCGTCCACAGTCTCTAAAGCGGTCGGTCCGTCGATAGAACCCGCGCTATGAGAGAGAATCCGCTTTTCCTCCAGAGGCTGTTCCCCGTCCTCAAAGGTCACCAGATTGCAGCGGAAAGCGCAGTCGCCGGGCCGCAGTGCAATACCGGCCGCAGCCGCCTCCATGGGAGAGCGGCCAGTGAAATACCTTCTGGGGTCACAGCCCAAAATGGACAAAATAGCGGTCTCGCTGCCGGCGGGCAGAGAGGGCGGGCAGTTGACTGTGCTGCCCACAATTCCCCGGGCGGCCATACGGTCGATTGCGGGGATATGGGCTTTCTGAAGAGGAGTGAGGTTCCCCAGTTCAGGAATAGGATTATCGGCCATGCCGTCCCCGATGATGAGAAGGTATTTCACGCTGCTGCCTCCTGGCGGTTAGTATGACGGTATTATACAAGCTTTCCCCAAAATTTTCAAGTTCATAAAGGTCAGAAAGGAAAAAACTTTAAAAACCTCTAATTTTGGCAGCTGGCCCCGCCGTATAGGACCCGCAAAGCCGGACAAACTACGACGGAAGCCCATTGAGGCTGTACTGAGAAGGGAGGTATGAGAGAATGGTTTTAGATAGAATTGCGCTGATTTTGGTGATTATCGGCGCACTGAACTGGGGAGCCGTGGGCCTTTTTGGCCTTGATCTGGTAGCGTTCCTGCTTGGCGGCCAGATGGCGGTGTTCTCCCGGGTTATCTACTCGTTGGTAGGCATTGCGGGACTGTGGTGCGTCTCCCTGCTGTTCCGGGAAAGAGACCCCGGCGGGGCGGTGGCCTAAAGGCGGAATCCCCGCGTAAAATCCCGCCCGCACTCAGCGGGATGGATTTTTAATATAGAGGTGAAAAGGCGCGGGCGCGGGCTCGCGCCTTTTCCCACAAGGCAAGCCCTACAGCAGTTCCCCAAAATCCGCGATGTACTGGTCGCAAACCTCTCTCATACCCGCCTGATTCCCGCCAGAGTAGGCGTCCTGAACGCCCACTACCGTCATACCGGCGGCTTTGGCCCCCTTGCAGGCGGTCAGGGAGTCGTCGAAAAAAACGCACTCCTGGGGCCGGACCCCCAACAGCTCCGCCGCCTGCCGGAAGACGGCGGGAGATTTTTTGTCCGCTCCCAGCTCCTGAGCGAAAATAACGCGCTCAAAATAAATATCCAATCCGTGGTGAGCGGCAGCGGCCCGGCAGTGTTCCGGTACGCAGGCGGTAAAAACCGCCATCCGCCGCCCTGCGGCCCGGCACTTTTCCAGGTATTCCCGGACAAAGGGCTTCAGGGGTACATGGTTGTAGGCATCCTTAGCCAGCTCCATCCATTCCGCTATAATCTCCTCACAGGATTCCTCCATTTGGAAGAAATTTTTGGTAAAAACAGCGCAGTTTGGTAAAATAGAATGGGCCACGCCCTCCCAGTACGCCTCGCTGTATGAGTACCCATGGCGGGCGAGAAAGACCTCATCCACCTCCCGCCAGACGCCGTTGGAGTCGATGAGGGTGCCGTCCAAATCGAAAAGCAACATATTTAAGATTCTCCTATAGGGTGTAAAAATTCCGAGGAAGGGCTTGCCATTTTTGCCGTTCTTTGATACTATACCATTTTAGTGCCTATTTTGCAATTCCAAGGAGAGTATTTTGCTGTGAGTGAGAATTTTATGAAAAAAGCGGCGAAGCCCATGCTGTTCGCCGCTGCGTTTATCTGGGGCAGCTCCTTTTTTATTATGAAAAACGCCCTGGATGAACTGCCGGTGCAGTACCTGCTGGCCCTGCGCTTTACTATGGGCGCGGTGCTGCTGGGAGTTCTGGGGTGGAAAAAGTGGAGGCTGTTTACGCCGGACTATCTCTGGCGGGGGGCTGTAATGGGCGCGCTCCTGTACCTGGCCTACACCGTCCAGACCTACGGCCTGGCCCTGACCACGCCGTCAAAAAACGCGTTCCTTACCAGTATTTATTGCGTCATGGTACCCTTTTTATACTGGCTGGTGGCCCGCATTCGTCCGGACCGGTACAACGTGCTGGCGGCGGCGTTGTGTGTGGTGGGCATCGGTCTTGTCTCCCTGGAGGGGGATTTGACGGTGAATCTGGGAGACGCGCTGACTCTGGCGTGCGCCATATTTTACGCGGCCCATATTGTGGCGGTGGCGAAGCTGTCCCAAAAGCGGGATATCTACCTGCTGACTGTGTTTCAATTTGCCTTTTCCGCGCTGTTTGCCTGGACAGGCGGTCTGGCTCTGGAGACATTCCCGGCCGCTGCCCTGACCAGGAGCGAGGTGCTGCTGCCTCTGCTGTACCTGGGCGTGATGGCCACAGCGGTGGCTTTGCTGTTCCAGAATGTGGGAGAGGCGTGGTCGGACCCTTCCTCGGCGGCAGTGATTTTGTCGCTGGAATCGGTGTTCGGCGTACTTTGCTCGGCGCTGTTCGCCGGGGACGAGGTCAGCATCCGGATGGGAGCGGGGTTTGTCCTGATTTTCGTGGCGGTGGTTTGCAGCGAGACAAAGTTCGCTTTTCTGCGGAAAAAACCTGCCGCTTCTCCAGAATAATCTAAAAACAGCCTCGGGGAATTGATACAATGGAGGAAAAGCTGTTTTACCGCCGTGGACAAGCCTCGGGAGTTGTGGTATACTGTCCAAATGGAAATCAGTGGAAAGGAGACCGCTTATGCGAGTTGAGATATTGGGCGTTGGCTTTGACAACGTAACCATGGACCAGGCGGTAGCCGAGGGCGTGCGTCTGGCGGACACGGAGGGCGCGCACTATGTAGTCACGCCGAATCCGGAGATTGTGGAGGCCTGCCGGGAGGACCAGGAGGCCCTGGAGGCCGTCAACGGCGCGGACTTAGTGCTGGCCGATGGTATTGGGGTGGTCTACGGGGCAAAAATCCTTGGCACGCCTCTGAAGGGGCGGGTGCCGGGAATTGAGTTCGCCCAGCATCTGATGGGCCGGATGGCCCAAAACGGCAAGTCGCTGTTTCTTCTGGGCGCAAAGCCCGGTGTGGCGGAAAAGGCGGCGGAACGCCTGCAAGGCCAGTATCCGGGCCTGCGGGTGGCGGGCGTCCACGACGGCTATTTCCAGGAGGACGGCCCGGTGCTGGAGGCCATCCGCGCCAGCGGAGCGGACGTGGTTTTCGTATGCCTTGGCGCGCCGAAACAGGAGAAGTGGATGCGCCGGAACGGCGAGGCCACCGGCGCACATCTGCTGGTGGGCCTGGGCGGCTGCCTGGACGTATTCTCCGGCGAGGTCCGGCGGGCCCCGGAGGCGTTCCAGAAAATGGGACTGGAGTGGCTGTACCGGCTGGCAAAGAATCCCAGCCGCGTGGGCCGTATGATGAAGCTGCCCCTGTTTCTGGTTCACGCGGCGGGACAGAAAAAGTCCTGAACTTTTGGGCGCGGGAAGCGTCCGCCGCCTCCCGCGCCTGGCCCTTGGCTGGCTATGTAGCTTTAGCAGCAGCACCCGTTGCTGCAGCAACAGCAGTTGTTACAGCAGCATCCGTTGTTGGAGTTGTGATTGCCGCAGTTGCAGGGTGTGCAGCAGCAACAGCAGCAGTTGCCATTGGTGTTCCCGCTGCCGCAGCAGCAGCACAGCAGGATGATGATCAGAAGAATCCACAGGCAGCCGGAGTCGTTACCAAAGTTCCACATGTTTGTCACCTCACTTATCGTTCGCTGAGCTATCCTATGAGCGGGCAGGCCGGAATGCAGCTTGGCCCGGAAAATAAATTTTTCGGACTTCCCTGTCGGGGAAGCTCCGGCTATTCCAAGGCACAAAAGGAGGACGTCTCCCATGACGAACCACGCCAACGACGACCGTTACCATACCACGGACTGGGACGCCAGTCAGGTGGAGAAGGAAGCGGCCCAGACCCGTCAGGAACCAACCGGGCCCCAAGAACGCCCGCCCCGCCCCGCGTCCGCTGGAACGGGCGGCGTGAAGAAGAGAAAAAAGAAAAAGCGGCGGACCAACCCGCTGCTGGCAATCTTGCTGTGGCTTGCGATTGTAGCGGCCTCCTCCGCCGTCCTGGCCGGAGTGGGCTGGCTGCTGGCAAACGATTTCGCCGCCTTGAACAAGGCCTACAAAGAGGTCAATTTCCAGGTTCCGGAGGACTGGATTACCGGCACAGAGACGGACGAGGACGGCGATGAGATCACGCTGTACGACGTGAGTAAAGTGGCCGCCGCCCTGAAAGAGGACGGGCTGATCGAGTACCCCTGGTTCTTCAAACTCTTTTGCCGGTTCTACGACGCGGACAGAAAAATTAACCAGGGCACCTTTGTCCTCAATACGGACATGGATTACATGGCCCTCATCCGGAACATGCGCTCCCGGGGCGATTCCGCCGTCACGGTGGATGTGACCATCCCCGAGGGCTACACCGTAAAGCAGATCATCGATTTGCTGGCGGAAAAGGGAGTGGGCTCGGTGGAGGACTTGACGGAGACCGCCGCCAAATATGAATTTGAATACGACTTCCTTGATAAGGAAAGTACCGGCGATATCAGCCGTCTGGAGGGCTATCTCTTCCCGGACACCTATAACTTCTACGTGGGCGCCAAAACAGAACTGGCTTTTAAAGCGATGCTGGATAACTTTGGGTCAAAGGTGGCCGGCAACGAGGATCTGACGGAACTCTTGGAGGAGTCCCCGTATACGCTGAAGGATATCATTACCATTGCATCCCTGATTGAGAAGGAGACCGACGGCAGCGACCGGGAGAACATCTCCTCCGTTATCTACAACCGTCTGGAAAACGATGGGGAGACCCATTTCCTGCTGCAAATCGACGCAGCTCTGGTTTACGCCGCCGGACGGCCTATCACCCAGTCGGACTACACGACGTTGGACAGCCCGTATAACCTTTACCAGCATACCGGACTGCCCCCCACGCCGATTGCCAGCCCGGGTATCTCCTCCATCCGCGCGGCCTTGATGCCTGCGGAAACCAACTACTATTTCTATGTCCTGGGTCCGGACGACAAGCACATCTTTAACGAAACGCTGGCCGGACATGAGAAGACGCTGGCCGGACTCCAGTCCGAAGCCGGGGAATGACCTGCCATGACAGAGAGAAAAAAGCCTGAACTGCTGGCCCCGGCAGGGGATATGGAGCGTCTGAAAATGGCGGCGCTCTACGGGGCGGACGCGGTCTATCTGGCTGGGCAGAGCTTCGGGATGCGCTCCTTCGCGGGAAATTTTTCCCCGGAGGAGCTGCTCCAGGCAGTGCGTTTTGCCCATGACCGCGGTATACGGGTCCACGTGACGGTAAACACGATGGCCCGCAATGACGAGATTGACCGCCTGCCGGAGTGGCTGGAGCTGCTGGACAGCGCGGGGGTGGACGCGCTGATTGTGGCGGACATGGGAGCCTTCACCCTGGCGGGACGGTACGCCCCCCGCTGCCAGCGGCATATTTCCACCCAGGCCAGCGTGGCGAACTACGCCTCCGCCGCGGCGTGGTACGAGCTGGGGGCCAGCCGGGTGATTCTGGCCCGGGAGCTGAGCCTGGAGGAGATCCGGGAAATCCGGGCTCGGACGCCCAAAGCTCTGGAGCTGGAGGCGTTTGTCCATGGGGCCATGTGCGTCAGCTACAGCGGGCGGTGCCTGCTCTCCAGCTATATGACCGGACGGGACGGCAACCGGGGAGCCTGCGCCCAGCCCTGCCGGTACCAATATTACCTCATGGAGGAGAAGCGGCCTGGGGAATATTTTCCCGTTTTCGAGGATGAAAAGGGAACCTATATTATGAACTCCCGGGATATGTGCATGATTGACCACATAGATGACTTGATGGACGCGGGACTCTCCAGCCTGAAAATTGAGGGCCGGGCCAAGAGCGCCTATTACGCCGCTGTTGTCACCGGCGCCTACCGTCACGCTATCGACAGCGCGATGGCGGGGGAACCTCTGGACCCGGTTTGGCGGGAAGAGGTGGAGCGGGTCAGCCACCGGCACTACTCCACCGGCTTTTACTACGGCCCGCCGGGACAATACACGGAGAACTCACGGTACATCCGGGAGTGGCAGGTGGTGGCCTTGGTGGAGGAGTGCGGAGAAACGGGGCTGGCTGTGCTGACGCTGCGCAACAAGTTTTCCGTCGGGGACCAGCTGGAGCTGGTGGGTCCCAATGTGAAGCCGTTCACCTTCACCGCGCCCATGATGGAGGATGCGGCGGGGGAGGCGCTGGCCGAGCCCAAAACGCCCCAGATGACCTTCCGGATGCAGCTGCCCTGTCCTGTACCCGCCTGGAGTATCCTGCGGATTGCCAGGGACCTGTCCGCAAAGTCGTAAGAGGAAGCGGAAGGGAAAGATTGATGAATTCTGACATAGTATTCTTTTTTGAAAAAAGTCCTGCCGCTCTTCCGCTGTACGAGGCTTTTGAAGCGCGGGTGATTTCGGAGTTCCCGGATGTGAAGATCAGGGTGCAGAAAACCCAGATTTCCTTTTCCAACCGGCGGAATTTTGCCTTTGTCTCTCTGCTCCCGGTGCGGAAAGCCGGGGACCGTCCGGCAGCGTTTATCACGGTCACCTTTGGCCTGGACCACCGGCTGGAATCCCCGCGTATTGACGCGGCGGTGGAGCCCTACCCTAATCGCTGGACCCACCATGTAATGGTCGCGGCGGCGGAGGAGCTGGACAGCGAGCTGATGGGCTGGGTCCGGGAAGCGGCCGCGTTTTCCGCCGGCAAGCGTTGAGGGGAAGACTGGAATAGAGATAGAGTTGTTTCTGGAAGCGAAAAACTGGCTGTAGGAAAGGCGGGCTGATTATGCGGGTGAAAAAAGTATTAAAAATTCTGCTGGCTGTGGCGCTGGCCTTCGTTTTAGTAATTGCGGCTTACGCGGCCTATGTGTTTCTCTCCTGGAGCCGTCTGGAGGATAACCTGGATCTTCCGGTGGAGCCTATGAATGGCGCGGGCGGCAGGGAATTGGTTGCAGGGACGGTCTACCGCGCCGCCTCCTACAACATCGGCTTTGGAGCCTACAGCAGCGATTACAGCTTCTTCATGGACGGCGGCAGGGAGAGCCGGGCCCGTTCCCCGGAGGCGGTGAAAGAGAACGTCGGAGGGGCTATGGAGGCGGTCAACGCGATAGCCCCGCAGTTCCTCCTTCTCCAGGAGGTGGACGTGGACGGTACGCGCAGTTACCACATCAATGAACTGGAGCAGCTCACCGGCAATCTTTCCCGTGACCTCTTTCAGAGCCTCACCTTTGCCCAAAACTACGACAGCCCCTACCTCTTCTGGCCCCTGCTGGAGCCCCACGGGGCCAACCAGGCGGGGCAGGTTACCTGCTCCGCGTTTCCCATTGCCTCCGCCTGCCGCCGCCAACTGCCCATTGAGGAGGGCTTCATGAAGCTGGTAGACTTGGACCGGTGCTATTCTGTCAGCCGGATTCCCCTCTCGGGCAGCGGGAAGGAGCTGGCGCTTTATAATCTCCATCTCTCCGCCTACACCTCCGACGGAACGATAGCGGAGGAACAGCTGGAGATGCTGTTTGCGGACATGCTCTCGGAGTACGAAAAGGGGAATTACGCGATTGCCGGGGGCGACTTTAATAAGGATATTTTGGGGAATTCAGAGGAGGTTTTTGGGGTGTCCGGTCCGGAGTACACCTGGGCACAGGCCATCCCGGCGGAACTTATCCCGGAAGGGCTGTCCATTGTGCCGCCCTTTGACGGGGAGAACCCGGTCCCCTCCTGCCGCAACGCGGACCGTCCCTACGGTCCCGACAACTATGTCGTAACGGTGGATGGATTTATCGTCTCAAAAAACGTGTCCGTAGTTGAGGCGAAGGTCTATGACACCGCCTTCCGGTGGAGCGACCACAATCCGGTATATATGGATTTCATATTAGAGGAATGAGATTTAGAGGCGGGGAGCAGAGCTCTCCGCCTCTATTTTGGCCATGCTGCTGCGGCAAATTTTTTCCCCCGCCGTTCTCCGCGCCGCAAGGAAACGACAGCATTTTCCCCCGGACAGGGCTATACTAAATTTAGTCGAGGCCGCCCGCCCCGGCGGGAGGGGGAAGGAAATGATCGTCTATCTTGATGTAGTGTTTTTCATTAACTGTCTGGCCGACGCGGCGGCCTTGTACATAACGGCCCGTCTGTCCGGTCTGCCTCTGCGGCGGCGCAGACTGCTGCTGGCCGCCGCTCTGGGGGGAGCTTACGGTGCGTTTTGCGCTTTGCCGGTGATACGCTCCGCCGCCGCGTTCCTGCCGCAGCTGGCAATTGCCGCCGCGCTGGTACGGCTGGCCTTTGGGCGGCAGGAGATGTTTCTCCGGCGGTTCCTGCTGTTTTTTATGCTGTCCTGCACCATGGGCGGGGCCATGCTGGCCTTCGGACGCCTGGTCCAGGACAGCGACGGCCTGGAGCTGCTGCGGGCCTTGGACTGGCGGGTTTTCTTCCTGGCTGGCGGAACCTGCTTCCTGCTGTTGTCCGTAGTATTTCGGGGCGGCGCGCGCCATGCCGTGGCGGGGCAGCTCTGCCGCGGAACCGTGGAGCTGGGGGGCCGCCGGGCGAACATCACGGTACTGCTGGATACCGGCCATACCCTGGCCGACACTATTACCGGAAGCCAGGTGCTCACGGTTTACAACGCCGCCCTGGCCCCCCTGTGGACAGACCAGGAGCGGGATATCCTGGCCTGCCTGGGGCCGGACGGCGCGGCCCGGTGCCTGGAACGGCTGGCGGACAGCCGTTTCCGGCTGCTGCCCTACCAGGCGGTAGGTGTGGAAGGGGGGCTTCTGCTGTGCTTCCGGGCCGGCTGTGTCCAGCTGGACGGCAGGCGGCTGGGGCCGCTGACGGTAGCCATTTCCCCCACGCCGGTGTCTGACGGGGGCGGCTGCACCGCCCTGTGGGGCGGGAAAATGGAGGAGAGTCATGCTGCGTAAATGGAAATGGCGGCTGTACCGCCTTTTGGTCCGGCTGGGGCTGCTGCGGCCAGGGAAAATCATGTATATCGGCGGCAGCGATACCCTGCCCGCTCCCCTTACACGGGAGGAGGAGGCCGCGCTGCTGGCCCGGCTGGACGCCGGGGAAGAAGCCGTCCGCCAGACCCTCATTGAACGGAATCTGCGGCTGGTGGTGTACATAGCGAAGCGGTTTGAGAACACGGGGGTCAACATTGAGGATCTCATCTCCATCGGTACGATCGGCCTCATCAAGGCCATCAATACCTACAAAACCGATAAAAATATCAAACTGGCCACCTACGCCAGCAGGTGTATAGAAAATGAAATTCTAATGTATCTGCGCAAGAGCTCGTCTCAGCGCAACGAGGTCAGCTTGGACGAACCCCTCAATACCGACTGGGACGGCAATGAGCTGCTGCTCAGCGATGTGCTGGGTACCGACGCGGATACCGTTATGCGCCCCATTGAGGCGGACGTGGACCGGCAGCTGCTGGACGCCGCCATCGGCAAGCTTTCCGAGCGGGAAAGAGAAATTATCGTCATGCGTTTTGGCCTCTGCGGGCACAAGGAGCAGACACAGAAGGAGGTGGCGGACCGTCTGGGCATTTCCCAATCCTATATCTCCCGGCTGGAGAAACGGATTATCAGCCGGTTGAAGCGTGAAATTCTAAAAATGAGCTGATGCCCGCAGAAGGGGACGGCATCCGGAGATAAACCGGATGCCGTCCCCGGACCTTTACACAGCGGCGTTGACGGCGGTTATGTATCTCTGCTCCGCCTTATTCCAGTCAATCAGGGAAAACCAGGTGTTGACATAAGCGGCCTTATCAAAATGGGTCTGGTTAATATAAGCGTGTTCCCACATATCCAAAACCAGCAGGGGCGTCACAAACTTCAGAGCTACCACTTCGTTATCGTCTGTTGTGGCGATATGGATGCCCTTCTCACCCTCCGCTACCAGCCAGACCCAGCCGGAACCGATGATACTCTCCGCCGCCTCTACCAGCAGCTGCTGGAACGAGATCGGAAGAGCGTCGTGTAGGGAAAGAGTGTCC
>CAMSIF010000056.1 GCA_947058885.1 uncultured Clostridia bacterium | reverse complement strand
CGATTCCGGTGAATTAAGCTCAATTTTTGACTCTCCAAACCCGCAAAAATTAGGACTAAATCAATATTTAAGATTAAATGCACGCTATTTTTCTCAAACTTTGAAGATTGCACGGAATTATTCTTAATTTCTGACGCTCCAGACCTACAAAATTTGAGGAAAATCAAAAATTGAGGTTAAATCCAGAGACATTTATTCTAAATTTTTGCACCACCCCCCAAAATTTTCCTTTTATCTTCCCTGGTGCTTTTCCTGAGCAGCGGAAGAATCAAAAATTAAGAAAAATTCAGAAACAATTATTCTCAATTTTTGCAGTCCCAAGGAATTATTCTCAAAATTTGACTCTCCGGACCCGCAAAAATTAAGAAGAATTCAAAATTTTATAATGAAAAACTGAGAGGAAATCGAATTATGCTCAATTACTATGTAAGCGTCTTTTTTAAAACGAACCACTTGTCTGAGGATTTTGTCCTTTTGTCTGTTGAAAGATGGCAGCTTTTGAAAACCTAAAAAACTCAATTTCTGCAACTTTTCCGCTCATTTCCCCCAATCGTCCGCCCTGCACAAATCCCCCATCATTTTTCCCTTTCAGAGGCATCCTTCGCACACGACGTTCCCAATCAACTCCCCCACGAACTCCCCATCATTTCCCCTTTCAGAGACATCTTTTACGGACGAATTCCCAACCAAATCGCCACCCATTCTCCCAAGCGCCAGCCCTTTCGGGGGGGAGATTCCGGGGGATTTCGGGGGCTGGAACGGGGAAAAAATGGGACTTTTCCGCCGAAGAATTCCCCTGAAAGGGAGAAAATCGGGGAGGTGGAGGGTGGATGCTGGGGTAAAAATGGGAACAAAAAAGGGGCCCGCAGCGATTTGCTACGAGCCCTCTTCAGGGTCATTATTCGAGAGATTTTATGCGCGTCTTATTTCAGACGTTATCACCTACTTCTCCTCCAAAAGCTTTGACAGTTCCGCCATAAAAGTAGGGATATCCTTAAACTGCCGGTAAACGGACGCAAACCGCACATAGGCCACCTCGTCCACCTCCCGCAGCTTGTCCATCACCTGTTCGCCGATCATATTAGTGGTAATCTCACGCTCCAGGCAGTTTTGCAGGTTCTGCTCAATCTCGCAGGCCAGCTCCTCCAACCGGGACAGAGGCACCGTCCGTTTCTCGCAGGCCCGCAGCATACTGCCCACTACCTTGTTCCGGTCAAAGCTCTGGCGGCTTCCGTCCCGTTTGATGACAACCATAGGCAGCGACTCCATGGTCTCATATGTCGTAAACCGCTTCTCACAGGCCAGACACTCCCGCCGCCGGCGGATGCTGTTCCCCTCGTCCGCTGGGCGGCTGTCCACCACTTTGCTCTCCCTGTAACCACAATATGGACATTTCATTGGCGGGCTCCTCCTTTTGATGATTATTTCATCCGGTATATGCTCGTATTATAGCATATCTACCATAAAAATGATAGCTATTTGGAAAAATTTTCTCCAAAGCCGTTTTTACGGCAGCACCGGCCTCTCCTCCCGGAAGGCGTACACCGCGCAGGGCAGGCCCTCCACCTGCTCCACCCGCGCCATGCAGAACATCGCCTCCAGAGGAAAGGGCGCGTCCTCCGCCACCGGAAGAGCCAGCAGAAGCAGGCCGTCTTCCCGCCGCCACCAGGCACGTTCCACATTCCGCAGGCGGGTTTGAAGAAACTTATCCTGGAACAGCCGGGCTGGGCTGCCGGTCTCCTGCCAGCAGGTCCGCTGAAAGGCAAAGGAACGCCACGCCTCGCCCCTCCGCTGCGGCCCCAGCCCGGCAATGTCCCGGGTATACAGCCTCCGGCTTACCACCAGCTCCCGCCCCTCCGGCTCCATCACTCCCAGCAGCACCTTTCCGCCTTCGCCTGCCAGGGCCGCCCGGTACAATCCATCCCCTGGGTCGGGCATAGAGGCCCGCACTTGCGTCTGACCACCCTCCTGCCGCAGGACGGCCTCCCCCCGGCACTCCCCCTGGCAATACAGCTTGACCCGTTCCACCGGCGTTCCCTCCCTTCCAGGAGGATGCTATGCGGCGGCACAGCTCTGTATGACAATTTTCTGGCTCAAAAACCACGAGCCGGGACTGGTATGCCCAGTCCCGGCTATGTAGCCGCATTTTCCAGGTCCGCGAAGACCTCCCGCCTCCGCGGACCTGTGTTCCTTACTCAGACTGCCCGGGACTATACGAATCTCTCGTTGTGCAGACCGAAGCTGACGGCAATCGCCGCGTCAACCCTGTCCATCAGTTCTTTGTCCACGCGCCCCATCTTTTCCCGCAGACGCCGTTTATCCAACGTGCGAATCTGTTCCAGCAACACCACAGAATCCCGGGTAAGTCCATAATTTTGCGCCGCTAATTCGATATGTGTGGGCAGCTTCGCCTTGCCGGTCTGGCTGGTGATGGCTGCCGCGATCACAGTGGGGCTGTATCGGTTCCCTGTATCGTTTTGAACGATCAGCACGGGACGCACGCCGCCCTGCTCGCTCCCCACAACCGGGCTGAGGTCGGCATAATAGATGTCCCCGCGTTTTACGCTTGTATCCACAAAGTTCACACTCCGCCGGAAGAAGTGCCCGGTTTCATCGGGCCACTATCATTCTCCCACGCAACCGCGGAATTTATACTACTCTTCCCAAAATAGAAGAAGCGTCTTCAAACCGGGGTTTCCCGCCCCAGCTATTCTATGCGCCGGGAGGGCGGAGGGTGCGGGGCGTCAGCTCCAGAGACTGCAAAGCAAATCCGTGTAACCGGAGGGATCGTCCAGGGAGAGTCCGGCAATGAGCTTAGCCTGGTTGAGCAGTACCTGCGCGTATTTCTTAGCCTTTTCCGGGTCTGCGTTCCTGGCAGTTTCCAGGGCGGCGAAGGCGGGGTGCTCCACGTTCAGCTCCAGGATACGTTTGGCCTTGAGGCCCATCTCCGGCTGCGTGGCGTTGAAATAGCGCTCCATCTCAAAGCTGACGCCCTCCCCGCAGGTAAGGCAGACCGGGTGGGTTTTCAGCTTTCTGGAGACGCGAACCTCGTCCACCGCCTCCCCCAGAGACTCTTTGATAAAGTTCAAGGATTCCTGATAGTTCTCTTCAGGCTTCTCCTCCGGCATGTCCTCCAAATCCAGGTCGCCGTCCACAGCGGAATGAAGGGTCTTGCCCTTATATTCCCGCAGAATCTCCATCAGCAGCTGGTCGGCCTGGTCGGTGAGGTAGAGAATTTCCATGTTGCGTTCCCGGAGCAGCTCCGTCTGAGGCAGATGATCCATGGCGGCGGCGTTTTCACCGGCGGCGAAATAAATATATTTCTGGCTCTCGGGCATCCGGTCCACGTACTCGGCGAGGGTCACCATTTTCTTCTCCGTGGAGGAGTAGAAGAGAAGCAGGTCCTGCAACAGTTCCCGCTTTGCGCCGTAGTTGTTCAGGCATCCCACCTTCAGCTGGCGTCCGAAGCTCTGATAGAACTTTTCGTAGTCCTCCCGGCTGTCTCTGAGCATCCGCTCCAGCTCGCCCTTGACCTTCTTTTCAATGTTATTGGCAATAAGCTTTAACTGCCGGTCATGCTGCAAGAGCTCGCGGGAGATATTCAGGCTCAGATCCGGGGAGTCCACGACGCCCTTGACAAAGCCGAAGTGATCTCCGATAAGGTCCTGGCACTTATCCATAATCATAACGCCCGCAGAATAGAGCTGCAAGCCCCGCTCATAGTCGGCGGAGTAGTAGTCGAAGGGAGGCCGGGAGGGAATATACAGCAGGGCCTTATAGGATACCTGTCCCTCGGCGGACACGGTGACAACAGACGCGGGCAGGGTAAAGTCGTTAAACTTTTCCTGGTAGAACTTATCGTACTCCTCCTTGGAAACCTCGCTCTTCTTCCGCTGCCACAGGGGCACCATGCTGTTGAGGGTTTCCTCCTCCTTGTAGTCCTCAAACTCGGGCTTGTCCTCGGGGGAATCCTCCTTCTTGCGGGACTTGGTGACCTCCATACGAATGGGCCAGCGGATATAGTCGGAGTATTTTTTCACCAAATTCCGGAGGGTGTACTCCTGGAGGAAATCGCTGTAGGTCTCCTCCTCGCCGTCAGGCTTGATGTGCATGATAATCTCTGTGCCTACGGCGTCCTTTTCGCAGGGGGTGACGGTATAGCCGTCCGCGCCGCCGCTCTCCCAGCGGTAGGCCTGGGACTCGCCATACTTTTTGGTAACGACGGTGATGCGGCCGGCAACCATAAAGGCGGAGTAGAAGCCCACGCCGAACTGGCCGATGATGTCTACATCCTCGTTATCCTTTCCCACCTCCTGCCGGAATTGGTAGGTTCCGCTGGAGGCAATAACGCCCAGATTGTTCTCCAGGTCGTTCGCGTCCATACCGATGCCGTTATCGCTGACCGTAAGGGTACGGTTTTCCGGGTCGGCCTGGATGCGGATGAGAAAATCCTCTCTCTTGAGGCCCACATTCTCATCTGTGAGGGACTTATAGCAAAGCTTATCAATAGCGTCGCTGGCGTTGGAAATAATTTCCCGCAAAAAGATTTCTTTATGGGTGTAGATGGAGTTAATCATGAGGTCCAGCAGCCGCTGGGATTCCGCCTTAAACTTTTTCTTAGCCATGGGTTGTTCGTTCCTCCTGTAGAGCGGGGCTTTGGGCAGGATACGCCGCCGCAGGCCCCCAGATTTTTCGCTATTATCATGCATGGTAATTGTGAACAGGATATGACCAAATTGTAAACATTAGCACTCTTTCATGCAGAGTGCTAGAACGCCGTTAAGCGGCTCAAAAAAGCCGCAAGCGGTGTGCCTGCGGCTCATTTTTAAAACATAGTAATATAGGCGTCCCGTTCCGCCCCAACGGAGACGTATTTAATCGGACAGCCCACCGCCTTTTCCAGATAAGCGATATACTCCAGCGCGGCCTGGGGCAAATCCTCCTTTTTACGGCAGCTTGAGACGTCGCCAAACCCTTCTAAATACTCATACACAGGCTTGGCGCGGTCCAGACGGAGACCCGTGGGAAAATCCGTCGTCCGCTCGCCGTCAATCTCATAGGCCACGCAGACGGGCACCTTATCAAGATAGCTCAACACATCCATTTTTGTCAAGGCAATCTCTGTCGCCCCCTGCATAGCGGCCCCATATCTGCTGGCCACCACATCAAAGCCGCCTACCCGGCGCGGCCTTCCCGTAGCGGCGCCATACTCGCCTCCGGCATCCCGCAGGCGTTCCGCCTCCACGCCGGAAAATTCGCAGGTGAAGGGCCCCTCGCCTACACAGCTGGAGTAGGCCTTCATAATGCCAATGGAGTTGTCCAGCTTCTGTCCGGGAATGCCCGCGCCCACCGGCGCGTAAGCCGCGATGGTGCTGGAGCTGGAGGTATAGGGGTAAATCCCGAAATCAATATCCCGCAGCGCCCCTAACTGCGCCTCAAAAAGGATATCCTTTCCCGCCTCCGCCGCCTGATTCAGAAACTGGGTGGTGTCGCAGATATAGTCCCGCCAAGGCAGTCCGAACTTCCGCAGCCAGGAGAGCATTTCCTCCGCTTTGACCCCTTCGTGTCCATATCCACGCTCCACGGTCAGATTTTTCCACTCCACAATATCAGTCACCCGCTCCTCCAGACTGTCCAGGTCCAGCAGGTCGCCCATACGGAGCGTTTTTTTCATATACTTGTCGGCGTAGACCGGCGCGATACCCCGGCGGGTGGAGCCGAACTTCTTCCCCGCCAGCCGGTCTTCCTCCAGGCAGTCCATCAGCTTATGATACGGCATACAGATGGTAGCTCTTGCGCTGATTTTTAAATTCTCCGGCGTAACGGAGATGCCGCCGTCCTGAAGCCGCCGCACCTCGCCGCACAGGTGCTCCAGGTCGATGACCATGCCGGGTCCCAGCACGTTGACCGTTCCATCCCGGAGAATGCCGGAGGGCATCAGGTTCAGGATGAATTTGCCCTTATCATTGACCACCGTATGACCGGCGTTATTGCCGCCCTGGTAGCGCACCACGATATCATATTTCTCGCTGAGCAGGTCCACCATCCGGCCCTTGCCCTCGTCGCCCCAGTTGACGCCCACGATTGCAGTTAGCATTACTTTGTCCCCCACATCTTGCGTTCTTCGCGCTTTTTTAAACCTGGGCGGGAATACCCGCGCCGTTTCATAGGATACCACAAATTGTTGGCAAAAACAACGAGGAAATCCGGCTGTTTTGCAATTTTCCGCCAAAGAGGCCGTTTTTTCCATTCCAGCCCGCCTGAAAGACGGGCTTATTCCAGGAAATCGCGAAAAAGCACTTGCGGGAAGTGAGAAAAAAATGTATAATGGGGCGGACGGGAACCAAGGGCGAAAGCGCGAACGTCCATAAAATTTTTGTTCGTCCCGAAAGGAGCTGTACTATGAGTTTTTTTGACGAGCTGCCCCAGAGGGCCAGAGGCATGGCCGGCGCTGTGGGAGAAAAGGCCCGAGAGGCCGTGGATTCGGCAAAGATTTCCGCTGCCATTCTGACGGAAAAGCGGGAGTTGTCCAAAAACTACCACGCTATTGGCCAGTGGTACGTATGCGAGCACTCCGGGGAAGTCCCCGAGGCGATTGCCGATGTGGTAGCCGCCGTGCGGGCATCTCAGGAAAAAATCTCTGAGCTCCAGGCCCGCCGGGAAGCGGCGGAGGCGGCGGAAGCCGTCGAAGAGCCGGAGGGAGCCGTCTGCCCGGTGTGTGGAAAAATCAGCGTCTCTAAATTCTGTCCCCACTGCGGCGCGCCCATGGGGGAGTAATAGGCGGGGAGAGCCAGGGAAATTATCCGGCTCTCCTCTCTTTTTTCAGGATGCGCCGGGATAAGCGGCAGGGGCCCGGCCATGGCAAGGCCTGCGTTTTTTCTTGGAAAAGTTGTCTAACTACGAAGTATTGTATATAAAACATTCTTTTTCACACTTTTTCTTCAGCAAAAAGTGTAGAGGAGGCAAACATGCTGGACAGGAGCGAGGTGGGCAAGCGGGGCTACCTCAACGAGGACTACCGGCTCTTCCATCTGCGGGACAGCCGCGCGCTGAAACTGGAGTACCACTACCACGAGTTTGACAAGCTGGTACTCCAGCTGAGCGGGAAGGTCACCTACCATATCGAAGGAAAGAGCTATCCCCTCCAGCCCATGGACATCCTGCTGGTCAGCCGGAACCTGATCCATCTGCCGGTTATCGGCTCTGAGCAAATCTACGAGCGGATGGTGCTGTGGATAAACCGGGAGTTTTTATCCCGGTTCAGCAGCGAGGAAACGGATCTGGCGGCCTGCTTTTCCCTGATTGCCCGGCGGGAATTCCATCTTTTCCGGCCTCGCGGGGAGAATCGGGAGCGGTACCGGAGTCTGATGGAACAGATAGAAGCTGCATCCGGGAGCGGAGACTTTGGGGCCGGCCTGTTGGCGGATACCCTGGTGCTCCAGCTGATGATTGCGCTGAACCGGGACATTCTTGCCTCTCCCGCCGAGGCGGCTGCCTACCGCTTCGACCCCAAAATGGAGGAGATTACCCATTTCATCCGGGACCATCTGGAGGAAACGTTGAGTATCGAGCAGCTGGCCCGGACGTTTTTCCTGAGCCGGTACTACCTGATGCACCGGTTCAAGGAGGTCTATGGCTGTACAGTCCACCAGTATATCCGGCAGAAGAGGCTGCAGCGGGCCGCAGAGGAAATCCGCCGCGGGGTTCCGGTGCTGAAGGCGGCGGAGGAAGCTGGATTCGGGGACTACTCCGTATTTCTGCGGGCGTTCCGGGCGGTCTACGGGCGCAGTCCCCGGGAGTGGAGATAGGGCGGGAGCAGATCCTTATACTGCTCCAACGCTTCCAGGCCCTTGGGACCCACCCGGTAGACATACCGGCTGCTGTCCGGAACCGCCTCTCGCTCAAACCACCCCAGTACGTTGCGTCCCACGATGGACGCCGTATTTTCCGGCCCGCCCAGCTTCTTGATTTCCGATACCGGCAGAGGGCCGCAGTCCCGGAGAATCCCCGCCGCCAGAAGGGCTTGCTCCTTGTAGGCGGTGAGGATTTTTTTCCGTGTAACGCCGCCTGTGTTGGCGGCGTTCATCCGGCCGGCGTGCTCCCGCAGCACCGCCAGCCGGCGTTTTTTATCCTTCCGGGGACGGCCGGCCTCTTTGGGGTGGACCGCCACGTCGATTTGAGGGATGCCGCCGGTGGTGAAGCCCACAAAAATCAGCCCAAGCTCCAGACGGCGGCAGAGGGACTGCATATCCTGGATTTGCGGAGACATGTAGCCCCGCTTGGGGAGGGGTACCGCCACATATACGCCGTCAGCGATGCGTTGACGGTCCAGGGCCTGATAGATTAGTTCCAGGGTAAATCCCCGCTTCAGCTCCACCACAATCAGTTCGCCGTCACGGCAGGCGGTGATATCGCAGTTTTTTACCTCGCCTTTGACATCGTAGCCGAGGGCTTCCAGGTAATCCCGCACTGGGCCGAACAAGCCGCTCTCCGGAAGCTTGTCCATCGTTTAATAGCCCCGGGTCCGGTCCACCAGATTTTCGGGAAGCTCTCCGGCGGCGTAGCGGGCGAGATCCTTTAAGAACATGTCCACGTCCAAATCGCAGGTCAGCCCCAAAGACATGTTTCCGGAGACATGGGGGGTGAGAATGGTGTTAGGACAGGTCCAGAGGGGATGGTCCGCCGGAAGGGGCTCCGGGGTCATAACATCCAGGGCCGCTCCGGCCAAACGGCGGGATTGGAGGGCTTCCACCAAAGCGTCCTGGTCAATAGCTGTACCCCTGCCTACGTTAATAACAAACGCCGCAGAGGGAAGCAGCGCGATGCGCTTACGGGAGAGAATGCCAACCGTCTCCCGCGTGGCGGGCAGGGCCATTATCAGGACATCCGCCCGGGGGAGGACGGCATCCAGCTCCCCAGTGGGGACCACCCGGTCAAAGGCCGGTTCAGAGGAACGGCCGCTGCGGCAGACACCGGTAACGCTGGCTCCCAGGGCTTTCAGGCGGCGGGCTGTATTGCGGCCAATATCGCCAGTGCCCAACAGGACGGCATGGCTGCCGGTAATAGAGCGGATTGGCGTGTAGTAGGGCCACTGGCGGTCCGCCAGGGCGGCCTGGTACTCCGGCATCCGGCGCAGAAGCATCAGGAAAACCATGACAATATGTTCAGAGATGGAGGGGCCATACGCGCCGGAGCTGTTAGAGAGCAGGCAGTCCGGACGGGGCCAGACAGCGGGGTCCAGGTAGGGTTCCACTCCGGCGAAGTCCGTGCAGAGCCAGCGGAGATTTTCCGCGTTTTTCAGCTGGCTGGGGGCGGCGTGGCCGTAGATGACCTCGTAGTCTCCGATACGGGCGGCAAGGGCCTCTGTGTCCGTATTGCTGTTGTAGTAATCGACGTAGAACCCCAGGGATTGCGCTGCGCTGTCGATTTGGCGGCGGTAGGCGTCATTCATAAAGCTGACATAGACGGCAATCTTTTTCATAAAAACCTCACAGATTAAAATTCTGCTCCTTTTTCGGAGCTATTTCAGTACAATTATAGAGTATAGGACGGCTCCCTCCAAGCAATCTACAACGTGCGCAGCACCTGTTCAGCGGTACGAAGTCCATCGGCGGCAGCGGACATAATTCCTCCGGCGTAGCCCGCTCCCTCGCCGCAGGGCCAGAGGCCCTGGAGCCGGGATTCTCCCTGCTGGTCCCGGAGAATGCGCAGGGGACAGGAGGAACGGGTCTCCACAGCGGTAAGCACCGCGTCAGGACTGGCGTAGCCCCGGACCTTTCTGTCCAAAACAGGCAGCGCCTGGGCGATAGATTGGCAAAGGAAGTCCGGCAGGACATCCCAAAGATTGCTCCACTTCACCCCCGGACGGTAAGTAGGGAGAACCTTCCCCGGTCCGGCGGAGGGACGGCGCAGAAGGAAGTCCTCTGCTCTCTGGGCCGGAGCGGCAAAATTTCCTCCTCCGGCGGCGAAGGCCCGGGCCTCCAGTTCCCGCTGGAAAGCAATTCCGGCCAGAGGGCCGCCAGGAAAATCCTCCGGCGTAACGCTGCACAGGAGTCCGCCGTTGCAGTTAACGCCGTCCCGGGCGAAAAGGCTCATGCCGTTGGTAACGGCGCGGTCCGGCTCGCTGGCGGCGGCTACCACCTGTCCGCCGGGGCAGACGCAGAAACTGAACACCCCCCGTCCGTTGTCCAGATGGCAGCTGAGCTTGTAGCTGGCGGCGGGCAGACGGGGATGACCCGCCAGAGCCTTATACTGTGCCAAATCAATATCCGCCTGGCGGTGCTCAATGCGCACGCCCACCGCCAGGGGCTTGGGCTCCATGGGAACTCCGGCGGCGTGGAGCATCTCAAACGTATCCCGTGCGCTGTTGCCCAGCGCCAAAATGGCGGCGGATGCGGGCAGGCGGCAGGGGCCCGCCGGGCCCTCGACTTGCAGGGCGCACAGGCGTCCCGCCGACTGTTCCAGGCCCGTCAGGCGGTGGCCGAAGCGGATATCGCATCCTAGTTCTGTCAGCTCCCGCCGCAGGCCCGCCAGTACGCAGCGGAGATAATCGGTGCCTACGTGCGGCTTTGCGTCGTACAAGATACACTCTGGCGCACCGTGAGCGACCAGGGTTTCCAGAATAAACCGGTGCCGGGGGTCACGGGTCCCGGTGTTCAGCTTACCGTCGGAAAAGGCCCCGGCTCCGCCCTCCCCAAATTGAACGTTGGACTGTGGATTCAGCTCTCCCGTCTGCCAGAAACGCTCCACATCCTCCTGCCGCCGCTCCACGTTCCAGCCCCGCTCCAGCAGGATGGGCCGCGCGCCGCAGCGGGCCAGCGCCAGTGCGCAGAAGAGTCCTCCCGGCCCCGCGCCTACCACCACCGGCGGCAGTTCCGGCGGCGAAACCGGCGGGGGTAATTGATAGGGGGTCTCCGCAGCGGCAGCAACGGCCTTATTTCTGCACCGTCTGAGAACTCTGGCCTCATCCTTTACCACAGAGCGCAGCGTGTAGACAAACCGGACTCCCTCCCGCGCATCCACGGCCTTGCGGAAGATTTTCAGTTCCAGAATCTCCCCCGCCGGGACCCGCAGCACGGCGGCGGCTTTTTGGCGCAGCAGGGACTCATCCTCATCCAACTCCAGCTTGATTCCCTCAATTTGCAGCATATGACCGCTCCTTTCCGCAGAAAGCGTCCAGCCGCCCCGACCGGCAGGCGATGAGCTGGGCCGCTGCCGACACGGCAATCTCCGCCGGGGTCTCCCCGCCGATGGGCAGGCCAATGGGGGAATAAACACGGTTCACGTCCCCCTCTGAAAATCCGGCGGCGAGAAGCCTCTCCCGAACAGCGGCGGCTTTCTTTCTGCTTCCGATACAGCCGATATATTTTACCGGCGTGGGAAGAACCTGCGCCAGCACAGTACAGTCCGCCTGATGGCCGTGAGTCATTACAACCGCGTAATCATCCGCTGTGACGGCCCCCAGACGCGTTAGGGCCCCCTCATATGGGCCGCACAGTACGGCGGCGGCATCCGGAAAAAATTCCCGCCGGGCGGCCTGGGGGCGGTCGTCCCAAATCACCACCCGGAAATCTGTCAGGGACAGGATGCGGGCCAGCGGCCGGGCCACGTGGCCTCCGCCGAACAGAAAGACCGTTCCGGCCCGGAGGAGGGGTTCCGCGTAGAGAACCGGCTCGCCGCGGTCCAAAACGCCCTGGCTGCCTAAGAGGGGTTCCAGGCGTTCAAGGGATACGTCCAGCCCCCGCAGGCCCTCTTCCCGGCTATAGACGCCCATCTGCCAGCTGTTACCGGAAACCTCCGTAACCAGCCAGGACGCCCGACTGCCGTCCAGGGCGGACAAGACGCCTGCCAGCGTTTTTTTCGTACCCGCGTCCAAGGGATTGAAATATTGGAAATATACCTCCATGCTGCCGCCGCAGGCCATGCCAGTGTCCTCTTCTGGGGAGAGGCGGTAGGTCTCAAACCGGGACCGCTTCTCCTCCAGCAGTTTCCGGGCCAGCTGCGCCGCCTGACGCTCCACCGCGCCGCCGCCGATCGTACCAACGGCTGTTCCGTCCGCTAGGACCAGCATCTTGGCTCCGGCTTTTCGCGGGGCGGACCCCTGGCTGGCCGCAACGCTGCACAGCGCCGCCCCGCGGCCTTCGGACAGCTCCCTCTGTAAACTGGTAAAAAGTTTTCTGATACTACCACTCCGTTCTTGACCTTTTGTCGGTAAAGGTGTATAATAATTATCCTTTTTGTCCCAGAGCTCCCCCGGCTCTGGCTATGGAAAGAGGGCTCTTCATCTGTGTGGGACAGGCTCGTGACCGCCCGCACGGCTTGCGGATGAACAGCCTCCCGCCTGCTTTTAAGGCTATGGTCCTGGAAACCCAACCTCCACGCGCCATTCTCGTTACAATGCGGCAGCCTACTCCTCCGCCGCTCTCAAACGCGTTTGGCCGTTCATCCAGGACCCGCTGGTCTGACCGCGCCGGGACCATCTTTCAGACAAGGAGCAGACGATTTATGATTGAAATGAAAGGAATCAACAAAACCTACCGGGTCCGGCGGCGGGAGGCCGGCCTGGGAAACGCCCTCAAGAGCCTCTTCGCCCACGACTATACCGAAGTCCACGCGCTGCTGAACATGTCCTTCTCCATCCCCGACGGACAGATTGTAGGCTACATCGGCCCGAACGGCGCGGGCAAAAGCACCACCATAAAAATTCTCAGCGGCATTCTCCACCCGGACGCCGGGGCGTGTACGGTGGACGGCCTGGTGCCGTGGGAGGACCGGAAACGCCACGTGGCCCGGCTGGGGGTGGTCTTCGGCCAGCGGAGCCAGCTGTGGTGGGACGTGCCTGTGATGGAGTCCTTCCTGCTGCTGCGGGACATCTACCGAACGCCAAAGGAGATGTTTCAAGGGAATCTGGAACGGCTGACAGACCTGCTGGACCTGGGAGACCTCCTCAAGACCCCGGCCCGGATGCTGTCCCTGGGCCAGCGGATGCGCTGCGAAATCGCGGCCGCGCTGCTCCACAGCCCCAAGGTCCTCTTCCTGGACGAGCCCACCATCGGCCTGGACGCGGTGAGCAAACTGAAGGTCCGGGAATTTATCCTGGAACAGAACCGCCTCTGCGGCACCACGGTACTGCTGACCACCCATGACATGCAGGACATCGACGCCCTGTGCAGCCGGGTGCTGCTGATCGGCAAGGGCCAGCTGCTCCTGGACGGCGATACCGCTCAAATCCGGGCTATGGCCGGCGAGAACCTTTCCACCGAGGAGTCCGTGGCGGATCTGTACCGCCGCTTCGGCATTTAAGGGGGCGGTACGATGAAAAAATACTGGTCCTTCTTTAAAATGAGGCTTATGGCCGGGCTCCAGTACCGGGCGGCGGCCCTGGCGGGCATGAGCACTCAAATCGTATGGGGAGCCATGGAAATCCTGCTGTACCGTGCCTTTTGGCTGGAGCATCCGGAGCGGTTTCCTATGGGCATGGAGGCCCTTTCCTCCTACATCTGGCTTCAGCAGGCGTTTTTGACCTTTTTTTCCATCTGGAGCTGGGACTTTGACATCCTGAAATCCGTAAAAACCGGCTCTGTGGCCTATGAACTGCTGCGGCCCGCTGGCATCTACGGCATGTGGATGGCCAAAACGCTGGCGATGCGGCTGAGCCGGGCTGCCCTGCGAATGATTCCCGTAATCGTGCTGGGGTCGCTCATCCCCGCGCCCTGGGGACTGCGGCTGCGGGTGTCTCCGGCGGTGTTTGGGCTGTTTCTGATGTCCATGGTATTGATGCTGCTGGTCGTGTGTTCCTATACCCTTTTCATCTATTCCCTGACCTTCCACCTGACGGACCCCAACGGAATCATGG
>CAMSIF010000055.1 GCA_947058885.1 uncultured Clostridia bacterium | reverse complement strand
TTTCTCGTACTCTCCCCGCTGGGCGTAGGCGATGTACTGCATCACGTCCAGGCCCTGGGTGCAGGCCTTGGTGCAGGCGTTGCAGCCCACGCAGGCGTAAATTTCCGGGTAGAGCTGCATCATAATCTGTTCTGTGGGCTTGACCTTCTCAATGTCGTAGACCTCCTTCACCAGAGGGAAGAAGGGCAGCGTGGCCACATACATATTATCCTCTACCTTGGTGGAGCAGGCGAGACAGCCCTTTAACTCCCGGTCTCCGGCAATGCGGTAGATGGTGGCGCAGGCTCCGCAGAAGCCGTTGCGGCAGCCGCACCCCCGGACCAGCTGGTAGCCCGCGTACTCCATGGCCTCCATGATGGTCAGGCTTTCGGGCACTTTGTAATGTTTCCCGAAAAGATAGACGTTTACCATTTGTTCCATATATCAAGCTCCTTAATATTCGTCGGGCAGCTGGTCCAGCTGGTCCAGCCGGAATACGGGACCGTCCTTGCAGACGTACTTGTCTCCGATATTACACCGTCCGCACCGGCCCAAAGCGCACTTCATCCGCAGCTCCAGGGTGGTGTAGATTTGGTCTCTGGGGAAGCCCTGCTCCATGAGCCCCGCCAGCGTGAATTTAATCATAATAGGCGGGCCGCACATCACCACTGTCCGTCCGGTATCGAACGCCAGCTCCTTGACGTAGTTGGGCACAAAGCCTACATGGCCGTCCCAATCGGGCTGGGGGTTGTCGATGGTCAGGTGGACGCTGATGCCGTCCTCCTTGCTCCACTCATCCAGAATTTCCTGGTAATCCACCAAATCCGCCTTGCTGCGGGAACCGTAGACAATATCAACTTTCCCGTAGCGGTCCCGGTAGTGGCGAACATAGTTGATAACAGACCGCAGGGGGGCCAGGCCAATGCCGCCCGCCACAAATACCAGGTCCTTCCCGGCAAAATCCGTGTCCACCGGGAACCCGTTGCCGTAGGGGCCTCGCAGGGTGACCTGCTGGCCCGGCTCCATGGCGTGAAGCCAGTCGGTTACACAGCCGCATTTCTTGATGGAAAACTCCAGGTAATCCTCGTTGGTAGGCGAGGAGGTGATGGAAAAGAGGGCCTCCCCGATTCCGGGGATGGACAGCATGGCGCATTGTCCCGGAATATGCAAGAACGGTTTTTTGCCGTCCAGACCCACCACTCGGAGGGTTTTAACATCCGGGGTGTCCTGGCGAATGTCCGTCACCTGGGCCAGCATGGGAATCAGCGGGTCATGTCTCATGGCGTTTCCTCCTTCCCCAAGGTACCGGCAACCTTGACGATGTTCATGGAAATGGGACATTTTTGCAGGCAGCGTCCACAGCCCACACAGCCGAATTCACCCTCATGAGTGGATGGATAGTATACCAGCTTGTGCATAAACCGCTGGCGGAAGCGCTCCAGCTGGGTGGGCCGGGGCTGTCCGGCGGACATAAGGGTAAAGTCGGAGTACATGCAGCTGTCCCAGCAGCGGAACCGCTTGATTTCGCTGCCGGTGTTGAAATCCTTGATGTCGTAGCACTGACAGGTGGGGCAGACAAAGGTGCAGGACCCGCATCCCAGGCAGCTCTCCGCCAGGGAGGCCCACTTGGGGGAGTTGAAATGCTCCATCATACGCTCGCCGCCGAAAGCGCTCCAATCCAGGTCTTTCAGTGGCAGGCGGTCAAAGACTGGCTGGTCCAGCTCCGGCTTCTCGCCCTCCTCCAGCATGGGCAGGGTTTCCAACAGGGCGGACCCTTTCCCGGTGTTGGCCTGGAGGTACAGCGTATCCTCCGCAATCCAGCCGGAGACGTCCCCGGCCGGATTGGCGGGGTCAATGCCTAGAGCGGTGCAGAAACAGGTCTCCTCCGGCTCGGTACAGGCCAGCGTGACGATAGTCCCGTTTTCCCGGCGAGTCTTGTAATAGGTGTCCGCGGGGTCCGCCAGAAAGACTTTATCCAAGATATCAAAGCTCCGGCAGTCGCAGGCGCGCACGCCAAAAATCACAAAGGGTTTGGCGGGGGCCCGGTTTTCGATGATCTCAATCTGTTTACCCGTGACCTTGAAGTCCACCAGATTCTCTACCTGCGGGAAAAACAGATCCTTCGCGCTGCGGCTGGTGTTGAGCGCCGGTGTCAGCTTCAAACCCTCCCGCCAGGGGGTGAAGGCCGCCGTTCCGGCGTCTCCGGCGGGGATGTACAGCTCCTGCCCCGCCGCGAGGGCGGCGAAAAAGGCGTCGAGCTGGGAGAGAGGCAGTTTTTTCACGGATTTGTCCCCCTTTCGCGGACAACAGACGGCTCAGGGTCATCCGCCTGGAAATTTACCAGGGGCGGCTTTGCGTCCATGTCCGCACCGGCCTGGTAGGGGCCGTAGAGCTCGTTGATGTCCTTGATGAATTTTCGGTTCAGCAGATGGAGCGGGATGTGCTGAGGGCAGACCCGGGAGCACTCGCCGCAGTCGGTACAACGCCCCGCTACATGGAAAGCGCGGATGATATGAAACAGATTTTCCTCAAAGCTGTTGGCCGGGGCCTTGTTCTCCGCGCCGGAGGAGGGGTTATCAAACACGCACTTCTCGCAGGAGCAGGCGGGGCACACGTTCCGGCAGGCGTTGCAGCGGATACACCGGCTCAGTTCCCCGCGCCAGAAGGCGAACCGCTCCTCCGGGGTCATGGCCTCCAGTTCCGCCACCTGTTCAAAGCGGGCGGACGGCTGCTCCTCCCCCTGTTCGCCAATCAGTTCGGCGCAGCCCAGAATTTTTTTGCTCTTGCACACCCGGCAGCGTTCCGAGAGGGCCGCCGCCCGGTCCAGGCTTTTATCGCCGTAAAGGGTATGTACCAGCAGGCTGTCCCCCTGTTCCTCCACATCCAGCACGCCCTTTATGCCTGCGGCCCGGATGGCGTCGATATCGCACATGCCGCCGCACTGGACGCCCACCGCGTATACGTTTTCCGGGAGAATCCGATGCTCCTTCTGGAGCTGCTGGAAGGAATAGGTATCGCAGGGCTTCAAAAACGCCCCCACCTTGCCTCCCTTACGGCTCTCCGCGATGAGGTATTTGGACAGGTTCGCGCCGCAGAAGGGACCGAAGACAAAATCCCGCTCAATCTCCTCCCGGCTCTCAAACACCGCCGGCGTTACGTCGTAGAAAAACTCTCCCGTTTTCCACCCCAGGACCCGGCCGCATACGCCGCTCTCCAGCAGCTCTATGGCTTTAGCCTTTATTCGCTCTTGCATCGCAGGTCCTCCAATCTCCTGTTCTCCCCCAGGCGGGTCACGGTTTCCACAAAGTCGTTCATGGTCTCGGCGAACTTTGCGCCCTCGGCGGCGGAGACCCACTCCACCCGGGTCCGCTCCCGCTCAATGCCCAGGTAGTCCAACATGGAAAAGAGAAGCGTCATGCGGCGGCGGGCGTAGTAATTGCCAGTGGTGTAATGGCAGTCGCCGGGGTGGCATCCGCAGAGAATGACCCCGTCGGCCCCCCGCTGGAAAGCCCGCAGAATAAACAGCGGGTTCAGCCGGCAGGAGCAGGGGATACGGATAATCTTTACATCGGCGGGGTATTGCAGGCGGTTGGTCCCCGCCAGGTCCGCCCCCGCGTAGGAGCACCAGTTGCAGCAGAAGGCGACAACGGTGGGCTTGAACGTCTCGTTTACTTGCATATGGCATCCACCTCCGCCATGATTTGCGCGTTGGAAAAGCCCTGGAGGTCCATGGCTCCCGAGGGACAGGCCACCGTACACGCGCCGCATCCCTGACACACCGCCGGATTCACCTGGGCCACCCGGCGCAGCAGCGTGGTCCGGTTGGGACCCCGGAACTCCTTGTCTATGTAGGTGATGGCCCCGTAGGGACAGACCTTCTCGCAGGCGGAGCATCCATTGCACATCAGCTCGTCGCTGCGGGCCACGCAGGGGTTGCAGGTCAGGCGGTCCTTGCTGAGCAGTCCGATGACCTTTGCCGCCGCCGCCCCGGCCTGGGCCACGGTCTCCGGAATGTCCTTGGGACCCTGGCAGGCGCCGGAGAGGAACACCCCCGCCGTGGGACTCTCCACAGGGCGAAGCTTGGGATGGGCCTCGGTGAAGAAATCATTGGTATCCATGGACGCGGTGAGCATCGTTGCCAGAGGCCGCGCGCTCTTATCCGGCTCGACAGCGGCGGCCAGCACCACCATATCCGCGTCGATATGGAGCTGTTGTCCACCCAGCAGGTCGGAGGCCTGGACCTTCAGCTTGCCGTTTTCCGGGACTACCTTGCCCACCATACCCTTGACATAGTGTACGCCGTATTCCTCTACCGCCCGGCGGTAGAATTCGTCGAAGTTTTTGCCTGGGGTCCGCACGTCGATGTAGAAGACGTACACCTCCGTGTCCGGATACTTCTCCCGGGTGAGCATGGCGTGCTTGGCGGTATACATGCAGCAGATTTTGGAGCAGTAGGGCTTGCCCTTCTCCCCGCCGTCGCACCGGGAGCCTACGCACTGGACAAACACCAGCGTGTGGGGGTGTGTGCCATCAGAGGGACGCAGCAGCGTGCCGCCGGTGGGGCCCGCGGCGTTCATCAGCCGCTCAAACTCCAGGCTGGTCACTACGTCCGGACTCTGGGAGTAGGCAAATTCGTCAAACTTATCCATGGAGATGGGCTCAAACCCCGTAGCCGCCACGATGGCGCCGTACTCCCGCTCCAGCAGTTCGTCCTTCTGCTGGTAGTCGATAGCTCCGACAGTGCATACCTTGGAGCACACGCCGCACTTACCGGTTTTCAGCATAGTACAGTAGTTGGGGTCAATGGCCGCTGCCTTGGGCACCGCCTGGGCAAAGGGAATATAGATAGCCCGGCGGGTATCCAGACCCAGGTTGAACTCGTTGGGGACCTTCTTCTGGGGGCACTTCTCTGTACAAAGCCCGCAGCCCGTACACTTGGTTTCGTCCACGAACCGGGCTTTCCGGCGGATGGTTACGGTGAAATTGCCCACAAAGCCCTTCACCGCCTCCACCTCGGAGTAGGAGAGAATATTGATGTTCTCGTTCTGGGCCGCGTCCACCATCTTGGGCGTCAGGATGCAGGCGGCGCAGTCCAGGGTAGGGAAAGTTTTGTCAATCTGGGTCATCTTACCGCCGATGGTGGGCTTTTTCTCCACGATGTCCACAGGAAAGCCCGCCTCGGCAATGTCCAGGGCGGTTTGAATACCGGCGATACCGCCGCCAATGACCAGAGCCCGTTTGGTCACCGGACTCTCCCCTGCGGTGAGGGGCGTGTTGAGATGGACCTTAGCCACAGCGGCTTTGCCCAGAAGAACGGCCTTCTCTGTGCCGGACAGTTTGTCCTTGTGAATCCAGGAGCACTGCTCGCGGATGTTGGCAATCTCCACCATGTAGGGGTTCAGCCCCGCCTTTTCGCACGCTTTGCGGAAGGTGGCCTCGTGCATACGGGGAGAACAGGAACAGACCACCACGCCGGTGAGGCCCAGTTCCCGAATCTTCTCCTGAATCATGTCCTGGCCCGCCTGGGAACACATGTACTGGTAGTTGGTGGAGAACACCACCCCCGGCTCGCGGGCCAGGGCGTCGGAAACAGCCTGTACATCCACCGTAGCGGCAATGTTGCTGCCGCACCAGCATACAAATACGCCAATTTTCTGCATGTTCTCTCACCTCACTTTCTATATTTACGGAACGCGCTGGTAATGGCCTGCTGGGGCAGGTCAGGGTCCAGCAAAGCCGGAATCTGTTCCGGCTTGAGGTGGTTCCTGCCCTGCTGCCGGACGACCGCCAGCCGCACCGCCTCAATCAGCTTCGCCGGTTCCACGCTCCGGGGGCACCGCTCCAGGCAGGCAAAGCAGCTCAGACACATATAGATGCCCCGGGAGTTCATCAGCTCCTCCAGCCGTCCCGTCTCCACCATATCTACAAACTGGTGGGGATGGTAGTCCATCTCATCGTAGGCGGGACACGCGGCGGTACACTTGCCGCATTTCATGCACTTGCGGGGGTTGACGCCGGAGATGCGCGTCACAATTTCCGTCATATGGTTCATACAGCGCCCTCCTTTACGCCCAAAGCCTCCGCCAGAAGCTCCGTGAAATACCGCACAGGCAGTTTGCCGCCGCCGTTTACCTGTAGGTTGTACAGGCACAGCGGACAAGCAGTGATAAGCTCTTCTGCGCCGCAGCTGGCCGCGTTTTCCAACACCCTGCCCGCCTGTTTGACGGCATAGGGCTTGTTCTCCAGGGTGGTGTAGCCGCCGCAGCATTCGTTGCGCATGGCGTAGACAACCGGTTCCGCCCCGATGGCCCGAAGGAAATCCTCCAGAATGGAGGGGTTTTCCGGGTCGTCGAACTCCATTTCGCCGCTGGGCCGCAGAAGCAGGCAGCCGTAATACGCGCCAATTTTCCGGCCTGTCAGAGGTTTGACCACCCGCTTTTGCAGCTGGTCAAACCCTACTTGGTCCCGCAGAACCTCCAGATAGTGGAGAACCTTTGTCTCACCGGCGTAGGGCGTCTCCAGCTGTAAGTAGGTATTGGCCCGGGAACGGATGGTTTCGTCCGTCCGCATGTCCCGGTTGACCCGCTTGATGACGTGGTGGCAGGCGGAACAAAGCGTCACCAAATCCGTACCCAGCTCCCCTGCGGAAGCCAGGGCCCGGACAGCGGAGAGCCGGACAGCAATCTCGTCCTTCGCCTGGGGGTATACCGCGCCGCAGCACTGCCACTGAGGCAGCTCCCGCAGCTCGACGCCCAGGGCCTCCATAGCGGCCCGGCCCCAGATATCCAGATCCCTGCCCTTGGTTTTCAGGGTACAGCCTGGGAAATAGGAATATGTCATAAATGCCTCCTAAACTAGACCATCTGCTCGGGGTGGAACACCTCGTCAAAGCGTTCTGCGGATAAAAATCCGAGCTCTACGCAGGCCTGTTTCAAGGAAATGTTCTCTTTGTAAGCCTTTTTCGCGGTTTTAGCCGCGTTTTCGTAGCCAATATAGGGGTTCAGCGCCGTCACCAGCATCAGGGAGTTGTGAAGATTGTGCTTCATTTTCTCCCGGTTGGCCCGGATGCCCGCGGCGCAGTTGGCGTTAAAGGACTCCATAGCCTCCGCCAAAAGCCGGGCGGACTGGAGGAAATTATAGATGCATACGGGCATAAACACGTTCAGCTCGAAATTCCCCTGGCTGGCGGCCATGCCCACCGCCACATCGTTGCCCATCACCTGTACCGCTACCATGGTCAAGGCCTCACACTGGGTAGGATTGACCTTGCCGGGCATGATAGAGGACCCGGGTTCGTTCTCGGGGATGAAAATTTCACCCAGGCCGTCCCGGGGCCCGGAGGCCAGCCAGCGCACGTCGTTGGCAATTTTCATCAAATCTGCGGCCAGGGCCTTGAGGCCGCCGTGGGCGAAGACCAGCTCGTCCTTGCTGGTCAGGGCGTGGAACTTGTTAGGGGCGGTTCGGAAGTCCTTCCCCGTCAGCCCGGCCACCGCCTCCGCCACCTTTTCGTCAAATCCCGCCGGAGCGTTGAGCCCGGTACCCACGGCGGTGCCGCCAAGAGCCAGCTCCTTCAGGGGCGGCAGGCTTAAGACCAGCAGCTCCCGGTCCCGCTCCAGGCTGGTCCGCCAGCCGGAAATCTCCTGGGAAAAGGTAATGGGGGTGGCGTCCTGCAAGTGGGTCCTGCCGGACTTGACGACGCCCTCGTTCTCCTCCTCCAGGCGGCGGAAGGTTTTGACTAAATGGTCAATTGCCGGGAGAACTTTGTCCTCAATCGCCGCCACGGCGGCAATATGCATTGCCGTGGGGAAGGTGTCGTTGGAGGACTGGGACATATTAATATCGTCGTTGGGGTGAAGCAGCTTCTTACCGGCGATTTCGTTGCCCCGGTTGGCAATGACCTCGTTGGCGTTCATGTTGGACTGCGTGCCGGAGCCGGTCTGCCAGACGACCAGGGGGAAATGGCTGTTCAGGCTTCCGCTGATAACCTCCTCGCAGGCCCGGCTGATGGCTTCCAGCTTCTCGTCCGTCATCTTCTCCGGACGCAGGGCGTGGTTGGCGATAGCCGCCGCCTTTTTCAAAATGCCGAAGGCGTGGGTAATCTCCCGGGGCATCGTTTCGATGCCTACGCCGATAGGGAAATTTTCGTGGGAACGCTGGGTCTGGGCGGCCCAATAGCGGTCCGCCGGGACCTGTACCTCGCCCATAGAATCGTGCTCAATCCGGTATTCCATGGCTGTGTCCTCCTTAAAATTTAATGGCGGAGATGGTTTCTTTCAGCTTACTGGCGCTGTAGCGCAGCTTCTCCAGCTCCTCGTCTGTCAGGTCGTTGCTGATTTTGCCCCGGACACCGCTGCTGTCCACAATGTTCAAAACGCTGAGGCATACATCCTCAATGCCGTACTCGCCGTTCATCATAGTGGAGATGGTCAGGGCCGTGCCCGCGCCGTTGAAGATGCACCGGACAAGGTGACAGACCGCCATAGCGATGGCGTAGTTTGTCACGCCCTTGGACTTGATGACCACGGCCCCGGATGTGCGGACCTTTTCCTCAAAGGCCTCGTACTCGCCGGAGAAGGAGATTTTCTCCCCCTGGGGGGCGTGGGCCTTATAAATGCTGATGTGGTTGTTGGCAATGGTGGCCCGGGACCAGGGGACAAAGGAGGAGTCGCCGTGTTCGCCGTAGACATGGGCATGGACGTTCTTGGGACTGATATGCATCTCCTTGGCCAGCTCCGCCTGGAGCCGGGCGGTGTCCAGAACGGTGCCGGACCCGATGATGCGGTGGGCGGGGATACCGGAAATCTTGTGGAACACGTATGTCATAATATCCACGGGATTGGAGACGATGATGTAGATGGCGGAGGGGGCGTATTTGACAATCTGGGGGGCAATATCCTTGAGGATATCCACGTTAGTCTGCGCCAGCTCCAGCCGGGTCTGTCCGGGCTTGCGGGGCAGGCCGGAGGTGATGACCACAATGGAGGAATCCACGGCGTCCTCATAGCCGCCGGAGCGGATAATCGCGGGCGCGCCGAAGGAGGTGCCCTGGTAAATATCCATGGCCTCGCCGAAGGCCTTGTGCTCGTCAATGTCAATGAGCAGGATGTCCGTGGAGATGCCCATTGCGACCATATCGTTTGCAATGGTTGCGCCGACGCTGCCGGCGCCGATGATCGTAACCTTGTTGCCCATAGATATAATTTCTCCTTTATATTTAGTAGGTTGCCGGGATGCCTTCCGAAGGATTGTTTATATTTTAACAAACCTTCTGAAAAAAGTGAAATTGAAATCTGTCATACCGGGTTTCCAAAATGGCATACCGGCAAACTGGCCAGGTCCCGCTGGGCGTGCAGCTGGCGGAGAAAGGCGCGGTCCAGGCCGCTGAACCGGTACCCGGACCGGCTGATCAGGATATCCCGGAACTGTCCGCTGCCCTGGCATGGAAGCTGAACAAGACCGTTTTCCAACAGAAAATCCTGGGGTGCGGGGCAGCTCCAGGTGTAGGCCAAACGGTTGGCCCGCAGCAGGTCCAGCTGGGAGGCGCGGGCGTAGACTAAAATCCGCTTGCTTCCTCCGGCGGCTCCGGCCAGGGACTCCGCCTCACTGACGCGGATATAGGGCACCTCTCCGTCTCCAAAGGAGATTTCCAGGTAGGGGAGAAAATCCTCCGGCGACAGATTTTCCCTGGCGGCCAGGGGATGGTCCCGGCCCACCAGGGCCACGTAGGGGGACTCCCAGACCGTTTGAAATTGCAGGCCCTTCTCCGTAAGGCTTTTGAGGAAATAGTCCTCGTCTTCCACGTGGTAGCGGATGAGACCCAGGACAAAGTGGCTGTCCGCCACGGCGTCGATGGCCCGTATAGAGCTGGCCTCCCGGATGTCGAACTCCGCGCCGCCGGAGATATCCAGAGCGCGGATAAATTCCGAAACCGCCCGCATGGCGTACTCCGCCCGGGGGATAGCCACACTGAAGAGCTGGTGGGTGGCGTCCCCGGTCCGGAGGGCCAGCTCCATTTTCTCTATCTGCCGGACGATTTTTTTGGCGTGGTTTAAAAATTCCGAGCCCTTCCGGGTGGGGACCACTCCGCGGGGGGTCCGCCGGAAAACGGCGAATCCCAGCGTCTCCTCCAGGTCCTTGACGGCCTTGCTCAGGGTTGGCTGGCTCATAAAGAGGTTATCCGCCGCCTGGGTGATGGAACCGGCTTTTTCTACCTCGATGGCGTATACAAAATGGAGAGTATTCACTTGCCCGCCCCTTTCCGTTCTGGGAACGCTCCCATTTTGCAATACTATACCAGAATTCTTCCCAAAACAAAAGCCGGAAGGGCCACATTTCGTAAAAAATTTAAAAATACCGCGCCGTGATACACTCACAGCGCGGCGTTTCCGATCTATGAACTGTCAGGATACCTTCCGGAAGGAGAGAATCCGGATACCGGACACGTCGGTCCCCAGCTCCTCGGCCAGAGCGGCGGACACGGCGGCAATCAGCTCCTGGCGGTTGGGCACGTCTCCGGCGGCCGGGGCGGGCGTGGGGACGGGTGCGGGAACGGGTTTGGCCTCCGGGACCCGGTTGACGAGCTTTCCCATGAGGGTGGTCAGGAGAATCAGACAGGTCAAGCCGATAAACGTGACCCCCATACCCATCAGGCAGACGAACAGGTTGGATACTTCCATGTTGATAACCTCCAAAAGTTTGCTGAGTGTATTGTACAAAGCAAACAAAAAAAGAGCAAGGGGGCGGCCCTTGCTCTTGATGGGTTTTTAACAGGCATCCAAACAGCCTTAACAGAATGCTAATATCCGGGGCGTCTGTCCGGCAGAGGTACCGCCTCTCCCGCCGCCAGGGACGCGGGTACGTCTACCAGCCGCTGGTTCCCGCTGCCCCGCCAGGGCAGGCTTAGGGTCCGCTGGGCGAGGAGAAACGGGCCGTCCACCAGCACGTCCAACGCCGCCAAAAGTTCCTTCTGGGCCGGGGTTCCCTGGTCCCGCAGATGCTCGAAGGTCCAGCCGGAATAGCCCCAAACATTGAGGCCGTGGGCATGGGCCGTTTTCGCCAGGGCCAGGCAGTCCTCCGGCTGGGCGAAGGGCTCGCCGCCGGAGAGGGTGAGACCGTCGGTGAGGGGATTTTTCAGCAGTTCCCGCGCCACCTCCTCCACCGTCATCTCCCGTCCGCCCTGGGGGTCGTGGCTGTCTGGATTGTGACAGCCGGGACAGCCGTGAGGGCACCCCTGCACAAAGCAGGCGAACCGGAACCCGGGGCCGTCCACAATAGAATCCTGTACCAGACCGAAAATCCGCATAGCGTTACTCCTTTTTCACCAGCTGACAGCGTTCTCAGGTACCATGCTTGACCCGGTCGGCTTCCTCGGAGCTCTTGGCGTCGTTCCATTGGTCCATGGAACCCACCAGATATCCGGTAATGCGGCGGATACGCTCAAAGCCTACCCGTTCGCCGGCCTCGTGCCGTCCGCAGCCGGGGCATTCGTCTCCGATAATCCCTGTATAACCGCAGCAGGGGTCCCGGTCCACGGGATGGTTTACCGAGCCGTAGCCGATGCCGGCCTCCTTCATACACCGGATGACCTTTTCAAAGGCGTCCAGGTTTTGCAGCGGGTCGCCGTCCATCTCCACATAGCTGATGTGTCCGGCGTTGGTCAGGGCGTGGTAGGGGGCCTCCAGTTTGATTTTTTCGTATGCGCTGATGGAATAGTACACAGGAATATGGAAGCTGTTGGTGTAGTAATCCCGGTCCGTCACCCCGGGGATGACGCCGTACTTCTTGCTGTCCATCCGGATGAACCGGCCCGAAAGGCCCTCCGCAGGGGTGGCCAGCAGGGTGAAGTTCAGCCCGGTCTTCTGGCTCTCCTCGTCCATCCGGGCACGCATCCGGGCGATAATCTCCAGACCCAGCCGCTGGCTCCGTTCGCTTTGACCGTGGTGCTGGCCTGTGAGAGCCACCAGGGTTTCCGCCAAACCGATAAAGCCCACAGAGAGGGTGCCGTGCTTGAGCACCTCCCGGACCTCGTCGGTCCAGGCCAGCTTTTCGCTGTCCAGCCAGACCCCCTGGCCCATAAGGAAGGGGAAATTATAGACGTGCTTGCGTGCCTGGATTTCAAAGCGTTCCCGGAGCTGGTCGATGCACAAATCCAGTTTCCGGTCCAGCTCGTCAAAAAAGGCGTCCAGGTCGCCCTTGGCCTTAATGGCAATCCGGGGCAGGTTCAGGGAGGTGAAGCTGAGATTGCCCCGCTGGTTGCACTGCTGGCGGGAGGGGTCGTAGACGTTGCCGATGACCCGGGTACGGCAGCCCATATAGGCGATTTCCGTCTCCGGATGCCGGGGATCGTAGTATTGCAGGTTAAAGGGGGCGTCCAGGAAGGCGAAGTTGGGGAAAAGCCGCTTGGCGCTGCACCGGCAGGCCAGCTTGAAGAGGTCGTAGTTGGGTTCGCCGGGGTTGTAGTTGACCCCTTCCTTTACCCGGAAAATCTGAATGGGGAAGATGGGCGTCTCCCCGTTGCCCAGCCCTTCTTCTGTAGTCAAAAGCAGGTTTCGGATGACCATGCGGCCCTCGGGAGAGGTGTCCATGCCGTAGTTGATGGAGGAAAACGGCGTCTGGGCTCCGGCCCGGCTGTGCATGGTGTTGAGGTTATGGATAAACGCCTCCATGGCCTGGAAGGTGGCCCGGTCGGTCTCCTTCTCCGCGTAGTGGACTGCCATGGCCTGAGCTTTCTTCATCCGCTCCGCGTCACCGTATTTCTCCACCAGATAGGGAAGCTCCACATCCATATAAGGCTGGCCGTTCTCCAGCCGGGGATAGAGACCAGTCTCCTCCTCAATTTTTTTCCGCAGGGCCTTGAGCGTCTCCTCCGGGTCCTCCATATCGTGCCAGAGCATCAGGGCCTTGGCCAGGTTGCGGGTGTAGTACCGCCGGAAGGTTTTTGTTACGCCGTCGGCCATGCCGTAGTCAAAGTTGACAATAGCCTGTCCTCCGTGCTGGTCGTTCTGGTTGGACTGGATGGCGATGCAGGCCAGAGCGGAGTAGGAGGAGATATCTTTAGGCTCCCGCAGATAGCCGTGGCCGGTGGAGAAGCCTCCGGCGAAGAGCTTTTTGATGTCAATCTGACAGCAGGTGGTGGTGAGGGTATAGAAGTCCAAGTCATGGATATGGATGTCCCCCTCCAGATGAGCCTGGGCGTGCTCCGGCTTGAGGACGAACATCTGATAGAACTGCTTGGCCCCCTCGCTGCCATATTTGAGCATGGAACCCATGGCGGTATCGCCGTTGATGTTGGCGTTTTCCCGTTTGACGTCGGAGTCCACCGCGTCAGAGAACGTGATGTCCTCGTAGGTTTTCATGAGGCGGGTGTTCATCTCACGGGCCCGGCTGCGCTCGTTGCGGTAAAGGATGTAGGCCTTGGCGGTTTGGATGTAGCCATTGTCCATAAGAACCTTTTCCACGATATCCTGGATATGTTCCACATCCGGCGCGGTGCCGCCCTCTACCTCCAGGTTGGACACCACCACCCCCGCCAGGGCCGCGGCCATATCCTCTTGTCCAGGCTTGTAGGTGGCCTCAAAGGCCTTGGCGATAGCGGCGGCAATCTTGTTCTTATCAAAGTCCACCAGACGTCCGTCCCGTTTTTTCAGCTTTTCGATTGGCATAGCCTGCCCTCCTCAGTGAAATAGTGTGTTCTGCCATCAAACGCTCTATTGCGCAGGGAAGCAGGTTTACACACAAGATATTGTACAGCCGTTTTTACGCGAACGTACATATAGTACAGCTGTGACCCTGTACTGTCAAGTGATAAATGCCACTTTCCAGGAAATTTTTGAGGTCTGGAGTCTCCGGAGAACAGGCTGCGGCACGGTTCGGCGGGAAGAGCCAAAACGCCCTTTTTTTCGTCTTTCCCGCCTGCGCCAAAGAAAAAATCAAATCTCGAAAAAAATATCTTGACAAATGGGATTTTTCGGTTATAATAGCATTGTTGGAAATGAAGCGGGATTGTGTAAAGGTAGCACAGCGGACTCTGACTCCGTATGTGAGGGTTCG
>CAMSIF010000054.1 GCA_947058885.1 uncultured Clostridia bacterium | reverse complement strand
TAAAAAATTTTTTTCCATACCAAAAATTCAAAAAAAACCTTCTAAATCCTCCAGGTCCAACTGTGGGTATCCGGATAGGCATCGTTCATCCTCCAAAAATTTTTATTAAGGCTTGACAAATCTTTATATCAGTGATAGAATAATTCTAAATTGAATAGAATTATTTTAATTTATAGAAGCTGTCGCTTTAGATTGGAGCCGGTATGACTACATACGAACAAGAGATTTATGCCGTCATCAACACCTCCAACGACCACCTGACGGTTGAGCAGATATTCGCGCAGGTTCGCGAGAAACAGCCGAAGGTTGTCCTCGCTACTATTTATAATAACGTCAATAAACTCTGTGAGGCCGGACTCATCCGCCGGATATCCGTAGAAGGCTCGCCGGACCGGTATGACCGCATACAGCGGCATGACCACCTGGTTTGCAGACGCTGCCGCCGGTTGGCAGACCTCACGTTTACTGATTTGACGAAATCTCTGCGCACGGAGGTTGGCGGCGCGTTTTTATCCTACGACCTGAAAGTATTCTATCTGTGCCCCGATTGCCGGGAGCATCAAAAGGACAAACTATGCAAATAATATGCTTATGCAGAAAGGACAAATAATATGCTGAAAAACAAAACGGCTGTCGTTACCGGCGGCACGCGGGGCATCGGCCTTGCTATCGTAAAAAAGTACCTGGAAAATGGAGCCAGCGTGGCTTTATCCGGCTCCCGGCAGGAGACAGTGGAAAAGGCGTTGGAGGGTCTGGCGCAGTACAAGGACCGCGTCATGGGCATCTGGCCGGACCTGTGCGACCCGGAGGGGGTGGCTGCCGCCTTTGCCTCGGTGAAAGAGCGGTTCGGCAGTCTGGATATTTTGGCCAACAACGCCGGTGTATCCTCCCGCACCAGTCTCTACGACTATACGCTGGAAGAGTTCTCCAAAATTTTGGACATTAATTTGAAGGCGGTTTTCGTCTGCTCCCAGGCGGCGGCCCGTATCATGAAGGAGCAGGGCGGCGGCAGTATTATCAATACCAGCTCTATGGTGGGCGAGTACGGCCAGCCCTCCGGCTGCGGGTATCCCGCTACCAAATTTGCCGTCAACGGCTTGACCAGATCCCTGGCCCGCGAACTGGCGAAGGACCAAATCCGGGTCAACGCTGTGGCCCCTGGCGTCACCCGGACAGACATGGTGGCCGCGCTGCCGCAGGAAATGGTGGAACGCATCTCCGCCGGTATTCCTCTTGGCCGGGTCGGCGAACCAGAGGATATCGCTAACGCCTTCCTGTTTCTGGCCAGCGATATGGCCTCCTATGTCACCGGCCTTACTCTGCGGGTAGACGGCGCTGCTATGGTTTAAGAAGAACGCCGCGCGCAAGCTTTCCGAGTTCGGCTTTGAGAAACTAACTTGGTAAAACCGCACTAAATACCGGCGGAAGGACCGTCCCGCCGGTATTTAGAATATCCGGCCTAAAATAATGAAAGGACTATTTTTTCTATGAACAAATACGCTGGAACACAGACCGAGAAGAATTTGGAGGCGGCATTCGCCGGGGAATCCCAGGCCCGGAACAAGTATACATACTTCGCCTCAAAAGCCAAGAAGGAGGGATTCGAGCAGATTGCGGCTCTGTTCCTCCAGACCGCCGACAACGAGAAGGAACACGCCAAGCTGTGGTTAAAGGAGCTGGAGGGCATTGGCTCCACTGCTGAGAATCTGGGCGCCGCCGCCGCTGGCGAGAACTATGAGTGGACGGATATGTATGCCGGATTTGCCGAGACCGCGGAGAAGGAGGGCTTCCCCGAACTGGCTGCCAGGTTCCGTCTGGTGGCCGCCATTGAAAAGCGTCACGAGGAACGGTACCGCGCCCTGCTGCGGAATGTGGAAGCTCAGGAGGTTTTCAAAAAAAGCGAGGTCAAGGTCTGGGAGTGCCGGAACTGCGGACATATTGTCGTAGGCGAGAAGGCCCCGGAGCTCTGCCCCACCTGCGCTCATCCCCAGGCATATTTTGAGATTTGCGCGGAAAATTATTGATGCCAGCAAAATGGGAGGCTGGACTGGCTTGTACAAGCCGGTTCAGTCTCCCTTTTGAGGCAAACACAGATTGATTTGTGAATTTTCTTTACGGATAGGAGCATATGAAATGACGGCAGGAGTCATACAGGGGATATTTCTCCCTTTTCTGGGGACAGTTTTGGGCGCGGCCTGCGTCTTTGTTATGCGCGGCGCGCTTCATACGGGGGTTCAGCGGGCGCTTACCGGTTTTGCGGCAGGCGTGATGGTGGCCGCCTCTGTTTGGAGTTTGCTGGTCCCCGCCATGGAGCAGGCGTCAAATATGGGGAAATTCGCCTTTGTCCCGGCAGTCGCGGGATTCTGGCTGGGCGTTCTGTTTTTACTGCTTCTGGATCGGGTCATCCCCCATCTGCACCAGAACAGCAGTGAGCCGGAGGGGCTGCCCGCCCGTCTGAAGCGAACTACCATGCTGGTGTTTGCCGTCACGCTGCACAATATCCCGGAGGGTATGGCGGTGGGCGTGGTGCTGGCGGGATGGCTAGCTGGGAATGAGACCGTCACTGCCGCCGGGGCGCTGGCGTTGTCTATTGGGATTGCGGTCCAGAATTTTCCGGAGGGGGCCATCATCTCCATGCCGCTCCGCTCAGAAGGGGTGGGAAAGGGAAAAGCCTTTCTGTACGGCACGCTTTCCGGCGTGGTGGAGCCTCTGGCCGCCCTGCTGACGCTCTGCGCTTCCGGGTGGATTCTTCCAGCTCTGCCCTATCTGCTCAGCTTCGCGGCGGGAGCTATGATATATGTAGTAGTGGAGGAGCTGATTCCAGAGGCGTCGGCTGGAGCGCATTCCAACTTGGGCACACTGTTTTTTGCCGCAGGGTTCGCGGTCATGATGGCGTTAGACGTGGCCTTGGGTTGAGAGAGCCATGGGGCCGCTTGGGTAAAGCAAACCGTGAAACCGCCCATTTTTACAGGGAACAAACTTTTTCTATAGTTTACAGACGCCGTTTTCTGTGGTACACTAAAGCATATTTCCCAGGGAGGACAGCTTTGTGACCATTTTAATCCGGCTGCGGGACGCAGTCAAAGATATTTTAAGGAAAGCGGATATGGTGCTGCTGGCCCTCTGCCTCGTGGCCACGGCCTACGGCATCCTGCTCATCGCTACCGCCACTGCCTACCGCGGCGAGGCTTTCCAGCTGCGGCGGGTGATAATCCAGACTGCGGGGACAGTGCTGGGCATAGGCGCGTACTTTATCTTTTCCAGTATAGACGTGGAGCATTTTGCGGAAAAATGGCCCATATTTTTGATTTTTAACCTAGGTTTCATTGCCTTGCTGTTGAAATTCGGCGTAGGCGGCGAGACCACCGGCAACCAGGCCTGGCTGGACCTGCCCGGCTTCCCCGTGATGATTCAGCCGGCGGAGGTAGTAAAGCTGACGTACACCGTACTGCTGGCAAAGCAGATTGCCTGGTTCCGTGACAACAAGAAGATGAGGGGGCTGAGTTCCCTTATTTTCCCTGCCGCTCACGCCGGGTTCATGTTCTTGTGGATTTATGTCATCTCCGACGACGCCGGAAGCGCGCTGGTCTATCTCATGATTTACGCTGGAATGGCGTTAGCCGCGGGCCTGGCGTGGTATTGGTTCGCCCTGGGCATCGGGGGGCTGGGAGCAGGCGTGGGACTGCTGGCTATTTTCCAGAAGCTGCCCCAATATTGGGTGGACCGGTTCCATGTAATCCTGGACCACAGTTACAGTCCCAACAAGGTTGGTTATCAGCAAATCCGTGGGATGCTGGCCTTGGGCAGCGGCGGACTTTTTGGACAGGGACTCTTCCAGGGCATACAGACCCAGTCCAGCGACAGCCTGCCGTACCGGTATACCGATTTCATCTTCTGCGTGTGCGGCGAGGAACTGGGAATGATTGGATGCGTAGCGGTAATCTTGTTGGAGTTCGCCGTGGTATACCGCTGCTTCCAAACCGCGCGGGTGGCCAGAAGCTCCATGGACGCCCTCATTTGCGTGGGATTTGCCTCCATGCTTATTTTCCAGACCATCGAGAACATCGGCATGTGCCTGTTTGTCATGCCGGTCATTGGTCTGACGCTGCCCTTTTTCAGCTACGGCGGCAGCTCTATCCTCACCCTTTTTGCCGCGATGGGCGTGGTCTCCGGCGTCCGCAGCCGAACGCTGCCGGATTGGCTGCGAAAGACCTCCTGAACAAAAATGCCATAAAATTACGGGACGGACTTTTTAGCCCGCCCCGTTTTCCGTATTGCCGCACCGGGCCTCCAGCAGAGCCGCCTGGGCGGCCAGCGTTCCCAGCGTATCCCCCAGCTGGTCGAAAATGGCGGCAACCACCTCCAACTCCCAGGGGGACAGACAATGATACAGCCCATTGGCTACCGCTGTAATCAATGCGGTCAATTCACATGGACTCACGCGCATCCCCTCCCTAGGCCATTCTATGCGGCATGGGGGCCTTTTCGCTACTTAGGACCTGTTCCGCCGCCGGAACAGCAGCAATCCCAGGCCAATTCCCGCATATAGTGTCCGGCCCAGCAGAGCTTGCGCCGGGACAGAAAAGTCCGGGTCCAGCCCGCCTAAGGCTGCTGGATATTCAGAGAAAAAGCCGCCCAAGGCAAGGTCCAGGACCGGAGACAGCTGCCGCGCCAAAAACGCCGCGCCTGTTAGGACATACGGCAGAGCGGGATGGACCGCTCCCAGCGTCAGCCCCGCCCCCAAGCAGAACAGAATGACAGGCCCCCAAACCAATACCGCCGGAGCCAGCAGGGATAGAAAATCATACCATCCGAAAAGCAGCGCGTAGAACGCCATACACAGCCCCGCTCCGCAGAAACACAGGAGCAGCGTTCCCACAAGGACGGCCCCGCAGCGGACAGCATCATATTTCCCCGGCTTTATAGGGGCGGCGCGGGTCACTGCCGAGACGCGCCGTTCCTTTGGAGATGTGTACTGGCTGAGGAAAAACAGCTCTCCCAGAGCGGCCAGCGGCGCGAGCCTGGACAGATAGAGGCCAAAACTCCAGGGGGAGAAGGGGGCGGTACATGCCGCTCCCAGGATGGTTTCCCCGGTGAAGATGAACCAGCCGCAGCAGAGAGTCGCCGCCAAAAGGCCTAAAAACAGCTTATTCCAAAGCAGGCGGCGCAGTTCGTAGCCAAATAGTTTAACCAGCATATACATCCTCCTCTGTCAGCTCCAGGTCCGCCTCCGTCAGGCCGCAGGCGTCCAGGAAGTTCTGGTAGGTCAAATAGGGATACGTCCAATCCAGTTCCTGCCCGAACAAGTCCGACAGAATCCTGTCCATCGCCTCCTCGCCGCCCACCAGCCGTTCCGCCTTCAGAAGCTTCAGGGGCATCTCGTTGTAATGACGTACGCCTGCCAGGCTGATGGCAATATTTTCCTGGAAGGATTCCGGCAGTACATTCAGGTATTCCGGGCAGCGGACATAGAAGTTATCATAATAGCCCGCCACCGTATTTTGCCAGCGGCGCACGAAGTTGGCCTGAGCCGTCTCCTCGCCGCAGAGTTCCTTGACAATACGGTATGTTGTGTAGGTGGTAAGTCCCTCGGCGGACCAGGGATCCAAGGGGTCAGATACGTCGAACATCCTGCCCAGCCCCCACCATTGATGAACCGTTTCATGAATCATAATCTCCGCCGCACTGCCGCCCTTTTCACGGTTGGAGAGATTTTGGGCGGTAAAATCAATTTCATTCAGCAGGCTCGCCCCAGGGACGGCGTAGCCTCCGCTGGATACCCTGCTTTGAATCAGCTTGAGGGATTCGCCGCCATAGAAGGATAGAGGGCCGTAATGTCCGGCGCAGTACTCCACCACCGCCTTTATTGCGTCCGCCGCGCCTGCGGCCTCCATAATAGGCTGGTGCTTCCTGGCGTAGTAGAACTCAATGCATATCCCGGCGGTCTCGATATCCTCCCGGATGTAATCCCCGGCGTAGAGGCACATATTTGCGCTGGAAGCCTCAATGCGCCAAAGAGCGGTTCCGCTGTTTTCTTCCAGAAGATGGGCCTCCTCTGTTCCAAAGGGAATAGGGATGATTCCGCTGGGCAGAACGATGTCCACAATCTCTTCCAAACCCCATATATTCAGGGGAACAGGGGCCAGAACCGAGTTTTCCAGACGCATATACTGACCGCTGATTTCGCAGTCGCCCTGTAGGCTCTCCACCAAATTCCACTCTGTTGGAAATCCGCCGTACTCGATTTCCAGCTCAATTTCCATGGCGGCTGGGATTGAAACCGACAGCAGGTCATTATTTTGGATATGCTCGCCCGCCACGGTAAAGGGTACCGCCTGCCCGTTCGCCCGAACAGCCCCGATTTCGTAGCCGGGGTTCACTGCAAAGGTAATTTCTCTCTCTTGCGGCGTCTCAGTGGAAATAGAACACAAGAGCGTTCCCTCTACGCGCCCGGCAGCGGAATCGGGCCGGACTTGGACGTGGAGCTTGGCGGATCCTTCCGAATTCAGGGTTTCAAAATATCCCATACCCGTTATATCGGTGTTGACGCTGTGGTCCAAAAACGGCTGAGAGAGGCAGGCTATCGCGGCACAGGCCAGCAGCGCGGCCGCCACGGCGGGACGGTATATCCGGCGGGCGTTGAGGGCAAAAGAACCCCCCAGGCCTTTGCCGTACCTCCGAATGCAGAGGTAGGATAGACTCCACACTCCGGCCAGCGCGGCCAGCCATGTCAGCCGCATATAGGCTACGGACCGGAACAGCCGGTCATTAGAAAAATCGTCGGATATGGCCCATACGCAGGGATTCAGCCAGCACAGCTGCCATTTTTCGCTCCAAACCGTAAGGCTCAACCCGGCAAAAACCGCGAAAAGGGCAATGCTCAAATCCATCCGCTGTGTGAACTGGTACATGGCGGAGGAAAATAGAATTGCCAGCGGCAGAGCGGCCGCCATAAAGAGCAGATAGACCAAAAAATAGGTTCGCCCGTCGAAGACCGCGCCTGCGGCAGCAGCCGTATAAGGCAGCCAAACCGCCATGGTAACCGCTTGGAAAAGGGCCGCCGCACATAGGATTGCCATCAGGCGCACCAGGGAGGCCGTCAACGGCGGGACAGTAGCGTCCGCTAGGGCGTCCATCCCGCCCCGGCGGACGCGGTCCAGCTCCCAGACGGTCAGGACCGCAAAGAGGACTGCCCCCGTCAGTCCGCCAGCTAGGGCGGGATTGGCTAAATACTGGCCCAAGGTGGTAGTGATATAGGCGGTGGAGCTGGTGGAATACAGCGGGCGGTAAACGGTAAGCCCCGCCAGAGGAGACAGTATCATACATAGCGCGGCCAGCCATGTGGTCCTGCTCCGCAGAAGGCGGGCCAGCTCCTGATAGAAAAGCCGGAACGCTCTCATTGCTCCACCTCCCGGGAAATGAGGTAGAGATAGGCGTCCTCCAAGGTGGGGTCCGCCGGTTCCGCGAAGTCCGGCAGCGTCTCTGCCACCATCCGGCAAAAAACGCCTCGCGCTGTGTTTACACGGGCAGTGACGTGCGTTCCCTCATCCAGGGCGGTTTCCTCGAAAACGCCCACATGCCCCTGGGCCAGCCGGACCAGCTCCAAAGGCGCGCCGGTAAAGAGGATTCGGCCCTGATAGATGACGATGAGTTGTCCGCAGATGGACTGGATGTCTTCAATGATGTGGGTAGAGAGCAGTACGATTCGATTCCGTGCCGCGCGGGAGAATAGATTTCGGAAGTGGATGCGCTCCTCCGGGTCCAGGCCCACAGTGGGTTCGTCGAAGATCAGCAGTTCCGGGTTTCCCAGGAGGGCCTGAGCGATGCCCACCCGCTGCCGCTGTCCGCCGGATAGGGCGCGGATTTTTGTCCGCTGCTGTGCCTCCAGGTTGACTTCCTGGAGGACAGTCTGAATAGCGGTTTTGCTGTCCCGAATGTCTTTCAGCGCGGACATGTAGTCCAAAAACTGCCAGACGGTCAGTTCATCGAAGAGACCAAAATCCTGGGGAAGGTATCCAAGCCGGGATTTCAGCTCCTTTTCCCGGCTTTGGAGGGGCTTGCCGTTGAGGAATATGGAGCCGGAGGTGGGCAGGAGACCGGCCACCAGCAGTTTCATGAGGGTCGTTTTCCCAGCGCCGTTCGGCCCCAGAAGGCCAGTCAGACAAGGACTCTTTAGGTCCAGTGAGATGTCCTCCAGGGCTGTTTTACCGGATGGGTAAATCATGCCGAGGCGGTCTGTTTGAATATGCATTTCACAGCATCCTTTCTTTGTTTGTCGCAGAAAAAGGATACCAGAGAAATGTGGAGGGCGTATGGAGAAACGATGTGTTTTTTGTGGAGAATGCAGAAGCGGCCCGCCTTACTCCAGCAGGCCGCCTGTCTGGCGGAAGAGGGCGGTAAACCGCACGCCGTCCTCTGTATTTTCTATTTTGTACTCCGCGCCGTGGCGGTCGAGAATCATCTGGACGATATAAAGGCCCAGACCGCTGCCTCCAGTACGGCGGTTCCGGGAGGTGTCCGCCCGGTAGAACGCCTCGAACACCTGCGGCAGAGCCTCTTCAGGAATGCGGGAACCGCTGTTGTCAACCCGCAGCCAGACGCCCTCCGGGACTTCTCCAACAGAGACGGATACCCCGGCCCCCTCCGGCGAGAAAAACAGCGCGTTCGCCAGCAGGTTGTCCAAAACCTTTCGGAGCAGGGCCGGTTCGGCGGAGATGACGGCCTCCCCAGGCAGAGACAGGGAGAGCTGGATATGTTTCTGTTCCGCCAAGTCTTCCAGCAAAGCGGCCTGTTCCCGTACCAGCCTATTCAAGTCCACCTTCTGGCAGTTCAGAGAAGAGCCGCCGGATTCCATGCGGGAAACATCCAGCAGCTCCTGTACGAGCCCCTCCATACGGCCCGTAACCTGCAAAGCGCGGGCCAAATATTTGTCCCGGTCCTGATAGACGTCTACGCCCTCCAGCATCCCGGACAGCTGTCCTTTCAGGATTGTCACCGGGGTTTTCAGCTCATGGGAGGCGGCGGAGAAAAAGGCCAGCCGCTCACGGTCCAGTTCCCTTTCCCGGTCAATGTCTGCCCGCAAGGCGGCGTTTGCCTCCCGCAAGCTGTCCAGAGCCTGGGAGAGGCGGCTGGAGAGCATGTCCAGACTCTCCGCCAGCACGCCGATTTCATCCTCCCGGTTCCCGCCGCATTTGCGGGAAAAGTCCAGCTCCGCCATCTTCTGGGAGATGGCGCTGATGCGAACGATGGGGCGGGTGATAAATCGGGAGTACAGGAGGGCGCACAGAGCTGAAAACAGCAGCATGGCAGCCAGCAGCCAAGGGGCCACCCTCCCCAGCGCCTGAAGAGGAAGATTTTCTTCCTGGGCCGGAGGGAAGACCATGAGCGCAAGACTGTCCTGGCCGTCCGAAAGAGGGATATGATAGACCAATTGGTCCGCGCCGGCCGTCTGGATGCCCGGCAGGCCTCCCATAGTATCTTCTTCGGATACGCTGGTGTCCATCGTGAAAGCGGCTTCAGATTGACTGATAAAAATCTCCTGCGTGCCGTCCTCTCCGTTATATACAGTAATGGCGCTCTCCTGAAATGTTCCGTCGGAACCCGCGAGAACCGCACTGGCTCCCGTGTCTTGAATAAACTGCGCCAGGAGCGCGCTGTACTCCTCCGGTGCGGCATTCTGAATCGCGCCGCATAACGTCTCCGCCTGGCGTCTGAGCAGCTCTGAAGCGGCGGCGGTGTAGGACAGCGGCGCGGTCAGAGAAATAAGACCGTAGGTTACCGCGCTGGCCGACAGCAAAATAAGAGCCGTGAGACAAAACACTTGGGCCGTCAGGCTGGCCTTAAGCTTCCTTCGCGGCACGGTAGCCCACCCCCCGAATTGTTTCCACGCAGTCTACCGGCAGTTTTTTGCGCAGATTTTTGATGTGGCTGTCCACAATGCGCTCGTCACCGAAGAAATCGTAGCCCCAGATTCGACTGAGCAGGGCCTCCCTGGTAAAAACTCTGCCAGGGGAGCCCGCCAGCGTCCAAAGCAGGTCGAACTCCCGGGCCGTCAGCTCAATGACCGCGCCGTTTCCGCAGCACTCTCTGGCGTCAGGGTCCAGAAGAAGGCCCTGGTACCGGAGCGCGGGCCTGCCTTCTTCGCCGGATGTACGCCGCAGTACGGCGGCAATTTTCCGCAGCAGCACCGGCATGGAGAAGGGTTTAGTGACGTAATCGTCGATTTGCAGGTCAAAGCCCCGCAGCTGTTCCGCCTCCCCGTCCAGGGCGGTAAGCATGACAATTGGAACCGCCGACTCCCGCCGGATTTGTTCGCAGACGCTGAAGCCGTCCATTCCGGGCAGCAGCACATCCAACAGGACCAGGTCGAAAATTTCTCTATGGAAAGCGTTCCATGCATTCGGGCCGTCTCCGACAGCCTCCGCGGCATAACCGCTGCCCCGCAGGTAAGCCAACAGAAGCTCCTGAATTTCCGGTTCATCCTCCACCACCAGTATACGCTTCATTCTCCGTCCCCTCTCTCCTCCGGACGCTCCGGCAGGCCCAACTGACGGTACAGCTTTTTCTCCAAATCAGACGTCAGCCACGCATCCTTTTTGCGCAGCGTTTTCATCCTCTTCGCCCGCTTTTCCGCGTACTCCGGGGATAAATCACAAACGGCCTCGATTTCTTCCGCCGTATAGGCGTCCTTCGCCCAGAGCGCACAGGCGGGGGCCAGAAGACGGACAGCAAACCGGTCTGCCGCTTCCTCCAGCTTTTCCACGGTTGGGTTCAGCAGGCGGCCCCGGGGCGTATCCGCTCCCACGTGACCGAGAAGAATATGTCCCAGCTCATGGGCGATGGTAAAGCGAATCTGCTGCCGGGAGGTCTTCTCATTAAAGAAAATCATCAGCCTGCCCGACGGGTCCGCGTAGGCGAAGCCCATCGCATCCAATAGCGGCTCCAAACCGCTCCTGCGAATTAAATCCAAATTCGGCCCATAGGCATATATACCGATACCAAAATGTCCCGCGATGGCAGAGACCTGCACAGGAAGACTGTCAATTCCACAGTCCAGCAGGCATTGCCAAGCGGCGTTACGGATATGGCGGTATTTTCCATATGCCGCCGCTGCTTTCTTTTCCATGTCCTCTTAAAAATCCAGCCCGCTCTCCTCAGCGCAGTCCATCAGAGAAGGTATCTCATCCGCCAAATCAACCGGCTCTCCGGAATACCCTCGGGCCGCCAGAGGCCGGAGCTTGTCCGCCGCCAGCTGCCGCTGCGCCTTCACCCGCTCCAGCTCCGTGTCCGCTGTCCGTCTGACTGCCGTCCGGCCGAACTCGTCCAGCGCGTCATAGTCCGCCGCCAGCTGCATCGCTTGCTCTGATACGGAGGTTTGATTTCGTTCCGGCATGTAGATTTCCAATCCCTTTTCCACCAGAGCGCGGATGGCCTGGGACTGATTTTTGAACTTCTTTTCAAATCGAAAGTCCGTCAGGGCGTCCAAGGTCTCCTTGGAGATCGTAAAGGTCAGCCGGGGGTCTGTTGTCATAGCATACTCCTCCTTTTTCGCCTATCATATCATAAGTTCATAAGTTCTGCAAGAGCTCGAACAACAGGAAATGACAAAATTCGACCAAAAATGTAAAATATCGACTATATTATGGTTGACATTTCCATAGTTCAGAACTATAATGTATTCAGCCGGTATGGTTCATAACTTAAGAAAGAAGGTTCAGAAATTATGGCAATGCGACGTGTTACTCTCGTGATTCCGCTCAAGCTTGATGAAAAAATTCTGCAATTGAAAAAGGAGGACCGGTTTCTCCGTTCCTCCTATGCGGCGGTGATTCGCCAATTACTGGAAACCGGATTGCAGGCGACGCACTCTCAGATGCCGCCTGCCGGGCAGTCCGGCGCGAAAGACACTTCGAATGCTGTGAACTAACTGGACGCATGAGGAAAAGAGAGAAATGAGGAAAGGATTATATGATGTCAACCCCAAATCTATCAGACCTGATTCGCTGGGAACTCCACTGCCTCCATATTTCCCCCACTCTGCTGGGCCACCACTATCTCGTTTACGCGATTGAACAGGTCGTAGTTGACCCTCTGCGGGTGAAGGACGTGACGAAGGATCTCTATCCAGACACTGCCCACTACTTCGACACCACCTGGAAGGCTGTGGAGCGGAATATCCGTTCCGCTATCATCGCCTGCTGGAACAGCGGCGGTAAATCCACACTTCAGGACATTGCCGGCTTTCAGATTCTTGAACGTCCCAAATCCGCAGTCTTTATCGCAGTTGTCGCGGAGCATGTCGCCAGGCTTTACCAGAGGCAGCCCGTCGTTTGACGCCGCTGCCGCCAAGTCCGTCCCTACCCGCAATCACCTGCGGCGTTTTCTTCGCCGCACGGTGGTTTGTTTTTTTGGACTTCAAAAAAATCCCCGCCGCTTTTTCCTCCGCTCCTGGTAGGGCGGACGCCGTTCCGGCGGCTTATCAATCAGAATGATATCGTCCCCAATCTGTTTGATGCACTCCCAGGGCACATAAAATTCCTCGCCTTTTCCAAACAGTCCGAAAAAACGGCATGGCCCCGGCACCACTAGAGCCGTCACCCGTCCCTCCGGCAGCAGCACCTCCACATCCCCCACGTAGCCTAACCTGCTCCCATCACAGATGTTAATGACTTCCTTATAGCGGAGTTCCACCATCCTGCACTGCATGGGTATCATCTCCTCTCTATTGGAAGTCTATGTGCGGAGAAGTCTGTCCTAGCACTCTGGTTTTCCCGCGCTTTTGAGATTATAAGGCCGCCCGCTCAATGGACCGGAAGAGCAGGTCCAGGGGCAAGACATACTCCTCGGCCTCCTCCTTGACCTCGGCGTACTCCGGGGCCTCCTGCCACAGCATGAGGATGGTGGCCTGGATGAGATTGTTCACCAGACGCAGGGCGTCCTTTTCATCCCGGATGTCGGATAAGAGACTGGCATTACTGCCAGCCTCCTACCTAAGAACCGTATGTGACAGTTTCCCGTTTTTCCTTGGAATGACCGCTCTTTTGAGTCTTTACGATACGCATTTGCAGCTTTTTATCATCGCCTTGCGACTACCTTTTGATAGATCTTTTGCCCCAGACCTATAACGGCAGCGGCTCCCCAGAGCGGCAGCATTCTGTACGCCGTCAGTAGTACAATGAAGGAGTAGTCCCATCTGAAATCTGTGTCCATGCAGAAAAACGGCGCAATGCAGAGCAGCATAAGAAAAACCAGCGCAATATAATACAGTATTACTTTAGCGGCAGACAGAATTTTTTTCTTTACAAGCGCGATGAGGAGCACGACCCCATGACCAATCAGATGAATTTTGCCGCAGGTCAGCATAATTATCTCCGCTGTGCTGCGCCAGGAAAAATGCCGGTAAAAATTATTTCCCGCATTTTGGGGATTCATAGGATTCCACATTTTGTTGATTACGAAAAAAATAATGGAAAAGGCTAAGAGGCCTCCGAAAAGAACAATATTCAGGGCTAGAATAATCCTTTTTAATGCTTTATCGCTCATGATGTTTTCCCTCCTGTTCAGATAGAATAATTTAAGCGAAGCGGACGTGCCGCTCCTGTAAGAGGGTGAGCATCCGCTTCGCTATGCTTTTCGCAGTGTGAGAAAATAAACCAGAGCTATTTAAGGGTGGTGTTGACAGGAAACACTTCGTGATCTACCGCTCCCTCAATCCATGTGTTAGGATCATTCGGGTCAAATGGAATCATTTTGGTCACTACATAATTCGCGGTAACTCCACAACTTTTCGCGTAACAAAATGATGGGCAGCTTTTCTCTGTATAGTGAATTGATTTGGGTTTCGCTGTAATTTTCCAAGTATGCTTTTGCCTCCTGGGGCTTATGTATCGTTCTCTTGTACCCTGCTGTAGTTATATAATACCACGCCATGGCAGGAAACGTCAAGGTTAAATTAGAAAAACCTGAAAAATTTTAATATCTCTACCAGATGGTGGCAGTCCCCAGGATTGATTTGGAGGAGATAAATCTGGGCTGGTACAGTATGGAAGAAACAAAACTCATTAACCAGATTGCGATATCTTACGACATGATGGGAA
>CAMSIF010000053.1 GCA_947058885.1 uncultured Clostridia bacterium | reverse complement strand
TCCTGCGTGGGGACCCCTACGCAGACGCAATTGCACCACCCCAGGGCTACAGCCTGTTTAGCATCCTTTTTGCCGTCTAGAACAGGCAGGTGGTCCGGGGGATAAATGTGGGTGGTTGTGGTACAGACAACGGATCCCCGGACGGACAGCTCGCGGGCCAAAGTATACATAGCGGTAGTTTTTCCGCCGCCGCCGATAAGCGCGGTGATACCGGGACGGATCGTTAGAAGACTGGAGAGCGTCAAACGAAATCCCCCTTTGCCATAGATTGCTTTCAGTATAACCCTGATATTCTGGAAGGTCAAGGGGACGGCGGCAGAGAAAAGGGGAAACCGCCTTGCAGATTCGCAGGCGGTTTCCCGGAATTTGTTTTGGAGGATTGGCGTTACCGTGTCGAAGGAGCGGCTGGATTTTTACCAAACAGAGCGGGCAGCAGGTCCGCTGTTTCCGGGTACATCAGGAATCCGGCGGTCAGTCCCAAGTCCCTGCCTAATTGAATTTTCCGCCGCAATGTGTCCGCGTCGTCGAAGAGGATAAAGCGGCTTTCGCCTCGGGTGTTGGTGGTGAAATATTTTGCGCACAGATCACCGGAATAGAAGAGCGCAGGCTGTTTTTGGCGCAGCAGTTCCTCCAATTCCGCCCCAGAGAGATAGTCTCCCTCTCCGGAGGGGCATGGCAGGGGAAAACTCATGCGCAGCCGCTGCAAGTCCAGGGCCACCCGCCGCTGGCCGAAGGTCCGCATGGCTTCTTCCAGCCGCTGGCGCAGGGAGCCGCCGGAAATGGAGGTACAAACGAGGACTCCAGCCTGGGGGACCTTGTGTCCATATGTCTCGGGCACAAATAGCTGCTTGTTGTTCCGTCCCAGCACTCTGCCCAGAGATTCCAGAAAAGCCGTGCGGTCAGAACTGGGGGGAAGCTCGAAGTCCGCCAGAACGCCGCCGAAATTCCGATTGGCGCACTCCCGCCAGACATCCCGGCACAGGGCCTGGACGTCCTGTATGAGACCGCAGTCCCGGTCACCCAGGACCATCAGCCCGCCCTGGGTTCGGGCCAATAAGTTTTGCCGGGTGAGGCGGCCCTCCGGCCCTACCCGATAGGCCACATGCGCCACCTGTCCGGTATAGGACAGGGCTTCCCGGAGCTTGCCGGGCGTGACGGCTAAATATATCTGCACAGTCAGTTCCCCCTTGTGGAATCCCTAAAGTCGTGCTATACTAGCCACATATTATGCGACCAAGGAGGGCGCTATGCCACTTTCCCTCATTCCAGACCGGGTCTATGACCGCTATACGGATGTAACCCCCGCTCTGCTCCGGCAGATGGACATTCAGCTCCTGCTGTGCGATTTGGACTACACGCTGGCTCCCCGCTCGGTCCCAGCGCCGGATGGAACGCTCCACCGGTGGCTGGAGGACTGCCGCGCAGAGGGGATTACGGTGATGATACTCTCCAACAACCGCTCCCCCCGCCGGGTGGAGGCGTTCTGTGGAGAACTGGGTATCCGGTATGTGGGCCATGCGGGCAAGCCAGGGGTCCGGGGATACCGGGAGGCAATGGATCTGGCCGGCGTACCGGCGGGCCGTACCGCCATGCTGGGAGATAAATTGCTGACGGACGTGCTGGGGGCAAAACGAAGCGGCGTGCTGGCCTTGATGGTGGAGCCGCTCGGCGGGCCGGTGGGCACCTGGAACCGAATACTGCACGGCTTACAACGGCCCTTCAAATGGATCGCAAAAAGGAGATGCAGGAAAATATGAGCAGATTTCAGAAAATCGCGGAGAAGCTGGATGCCTACGGCCTGGACGCCATGATGGTAACCAGCGCGCCCAACCGTCTGTACGCGGCGGAGTTCGCCTCCAGCGCGGGCATGGCTATCGTAACCAAGAAAGGAAGCTGGTTTTTTACCGACAGCCGCTACATTGAGGTTGCCAGAAAGCGGATCCAGGGGGCGGAGATTGGCCAGAATACCACCAAGGTATCCCTCACGGACCTGGCGAATCAGGTCATTGCGGAGCAGGGTGTCAAGAAGCTGGGCTTTGAGGACGCCTACGCCACGGTGTCCGCCTATAACACTTGGAAGGAAAAGCTGAAGGGCTGTGAGCTGGTCCCGGCCACAGAGCTTTTGATGGAACTGCGGTGCGTAAAGGACGAGAAGGAGATCAAAACCCTGATTGCCGCTCAGCGCATTGCTGAAAAGGCTCTGGTGGACGTACTGGATTTCATCAAGCCCGGTAAGACGGAGAAGGAGATTTCCGCTTATCTGCAATACCGTATGCTCTGCCACGGCGCGGAGAAAAACAGCTTTGACCCCATCGTTGTCAGCGGCCCCAACGGCAGTATGCCCCATGGCGTACCCTCGGATAAGCCGGTGGCGGAGGGCGAATTCATCACCATGGACTTTGGCTGCGTCCTGAACGGCTATTGCTCGGACATGACCCGTACTGTGGCAGTAGGGTATGTGACGGAAGAGATGGACAAGGTGTATCATACGGTACTCAAGGCCCAAAAGGCGGGAATGGATACCGCCAAGGCAGGAGTTCTTGGCAAAGTAATTCATGAGGCCGCCGCTAAAGTCATCGCGGATGCGGGTTACGGCGAATATTTTGGCCACGGCTTCGGACATGGTCTGGGCGTGGAGGTCCACGAGGGCCTGGGAGCCGCGCCCACCAGCGACAAGCCTCTGCCTGCGGGCGCGGTGGTATCAGCGGAGCCGGGCATCTATATTCCCGGAAAATTTGGCGTACGCATTGAGGACATCATGATTATCGGGGAGACAGGGAGCCGGTCCATCATGGAGGCGCCCAAGGAACTCCTTATCCTCAAGTAAGCGGGAGGCGGCTTTATGTTGGAGCAGCTCAAGCATCAGGTCCTGGAGGCCAATCTACTTTTACCAAAGCATGGCCTGGTCACCTTTACCTGGGGCAACGTCTCGGGGATTGACCGGCAGCGGGGCCTGGTAGTCATCAAGCCCTCCGGGGTCAGCTATGACGGCATGTCGGCGGAGGACATGGTGGTGCTGGATCTGGAGGGAAAGCAGGTGGAGGGCAAGTGGAAGCCCTCCAGCGACACACCGACCCATCTGGCATTGTACCAGGCGTTTCCGGCTCTGGGGGGCATTGTCCATACCCACAGCCGCTGGGCTACCAGCTTCGCTCAGGCGGGGCGGGGGATCCCAGCCTTCGGCACTACCCAAGGGGACTACTTCTATGGAGAAATTCCCTGTACCCGGATGATGACGCCGGAGGAAATTGCCGGCGCCTACGAGCTGGAGACGGGAAATGTAATCATTGAGACCTTCCAGACCCGGAAGACAGACCCCGCTCAGGTACCGGCGGCGTTGGTTCACAGCCACGGCCCCTTTGCCTGGGGGAAGGATGCCTTCGACGCGGTACACAACGCGGTGGTGCTGGAGGAGGTAGCGTTTATGGCCTTCCACGCCATGGCGCTTTCGCCGGGGCTTGCGCCCATGCAGCGGGAACTGTTGGATAAACACTACCTGCGCAAGCACGGACCCGGCGCGTATTACGGGCAATAGGTGTTTTACGGCCCTGGGAGGCGGACTCCCAGGGCTTTTTTACACATTTTTTCCCGGAATGCGACCTTAACCTCTTGCATTTTTGAAAAAACGGAGTATGATAAGGGCGATAACATTTTTGGAAAGAGGCGTATCCCTATGACAAAAGTAAACGTAATTTCCGGCTTTTTAGGCGCGGGCAAGACCACTCTCATAAAAAAGTTGCTGGATGAGGCCCTGAAAGGGGAGAAGATCGTCCTGATTGAGAACGAATTTGGCGAGATTGGTATTGACGGCGGCTTCCTCAAGGAGGCGGGCATCGAAATTTCCGAGATGAATTCCGGGTGCATCTGCTGTTCTCTGGTAGGAGATTTTGGTGAGGCACTGAAAAAGGTGATGGGCCAGTTTTCCCCTGACCGTATCTTGATTGAGCCCTCCGGGGTGGGGAAGCTCTCTGATGTCATCCGGGCGGTCCAGGGGGTGGCGGAGCAGACGCCGGAAATGGTTCTGGGTTGTGCCGTCACGGTGGCGGACGCCGCCAAGTGCAGGACGTACCTTAAGAATTTCGGAGAGTTTTATGAAAACCAGATTCAGTATGCCGGGGCCATTATCCTCAGCCGTACACAGAAGCTGGATAGTGAAAAACTGGCGGCGGCGGTGGCTCTTCTGAGGGAGAAGAACGGAAAAGCCACCATCGTTACCACTTCCTGGGATCAACTTTCCGGTCCCCAGCTGCTCTCTGCCATGGAAGAAGGCAATACTCTGGCGGCGGATCTGCTGGCGGAGGAGGAGTGTCCTGTTTGCGGCGGCCACCACCATGACCACGGCCATGAGTGTTGTCATCACGGCCATGAGGAGCATGAGCATCATCATGAACATGGAGACCATCACCATGACCACCACGGACATGAATGCTGCCACCACGACCACCATCACCACCACGGTCACGACGCGGACGAGGTGTTCAGCAGCTGGGGCGTGGAAACCACCCGTACCTTTACTGCGGAACAGCTGGAGCGGATTTTGACAGCCCTGGACAGCGGCCAGTATGGTGTTGTACTGCGGGCCAAGGGGATTGTCCCTGCAAAAGAAGGCTGGCTTCACTTCGACTATGTGCCAGAGGAGCGGCAGGTCCGCACCGGCTCCGCCGACTATACCGGACGTCTCTGTGTCATCGGCAGCAAGCTGGATGAAGCGGGACTCAAAACGCTCTTTGAGGTGTAAATCATGGCGCAGGACAACGTAACCCCCGTCTATCTCATCGCGGGTTTTTTGGACAGTGGCAAGACTTCCTTCATTAATGGAATTCTCTCGGACGGTTTTGCCCTGGAGGACCCGACTCTGCTGCTTAGCTGCGAGGAGGGGGAGGTGGACTACAATCCGAAGCTGCTGCGGAATGTGACGGTGCTCTCTGTGGACAGGCTGGAGGAACTGACTCCAGCGTTTCTGCTGTCCCAGCAGAAGAAGTGCCGGGCAAAGCAGGTGATTGTGGAGTTTAACGGCATGTGGCAGATACAGGATTTTTATGTGAACTCCATGCCGCAGAGCTGGGCGCTCTACCAGATTATTGCGCTGTGCGAGGGGTCAACTTTTGAGATGTACGCGAAGAATATGGCCTCTCTAATGATGGAGAAGCTGCGCAACGCGGATATGATTCTTATCAACCGCTGTACGGACGGGCTATGTAAATCTTTGCGGCAGAAGAACCTGCGGCTGGTAAACCGGCGGGCGGAGATTTATCTTGAGAAAGAGGACGGGTCCAGCGAGGACTATATGGACGGTACGGTTTCAGCCTTTGATTTGGATAAACCGGTTATACAGGTTTCCGACGCGGATTATGGCCTGTGGTATGTGGAAATTATGGATAACCCGCAGATGTACGCGGGGAAGACGGTGGAATTCCGGGCTATTATGTGCAAGCCGCCGCAATATACGCCCTATTTCACTCCCGGACGTTTCGCCATGGTTTGCTGTGCGGAGGATATGAGCTTTCTGGCAGTAGCCTGCAAAGGGTATGATGTGAGCAAGATTCCGGAACGGGCGTGGGTGGAGGTGACTGCCGAAGCGAAGGTAGAGCACTGGGACCCTTATGAGGGAGACGGACCTGTGCTATATGTAAAGTCCATAAAGCCTTGTAGGAAACCGGATGAAGAAGTTGTACAGATGTAGCGCACCATAGCAGTAGCCTGCGCGGCGTTAAGCTGCGCGGGCTCTTGTATTCCGCAGCAAACGCGGGTGTTGCAAACCGGGCGGTTCCTATGTATAATATTTCCACGGGCATTGCCCGAAAGAAAAATAATGCGTCTCAGTGCGCAAAGTTTACAAGATGAAACTATATAGGAGGAATGTTCAATGGCAAAATACGATTACCTGATTGTGGGCGCGGGTTTGTTTGGCAGCGTCTTTGCCCAGCAGGCTGTGGAACGGGGAAAGCGTTGTCTGGTCATTGACCGGCGTAATCATATTGGAGGAAATGTCCACTGCGAGAATGTGGAGGGTATCCAGGTACACAAATACGGAGCTCATATTTTCCATACTTCGGACGAAGGGGTCTGGGAGTACGTCAATAGGTTTGCTAAATTTAACCACTACATCAACTCGCCGGTTGCCATCTACAAGGACGAGCTTTACAACCTGCCCTTTAATATGAACACCTTTTCCAAGCTGTGGGGAATCCGCACGCCCGCAGAGGCTCAGGCGGAGATTCAGCGTCAGATTGCCTCGCTGCATATTGACGAGCCGCAGAATCTGGAGGAGCAGGCGTTGAAGCTGGTGGGCCGGGACGTCTATGAGAAACTGGTAAAGGGATACACAGAAAAGCAGTGGGGAAGGGCGTGCCGGGACCTGCCTGCGTTTATCATCCGCCGGCTGCCGCTGCGCTTTACTTATGATAACAATTACTTTAGCGACGCCCACCAGGGCATCCCGCTGGAGGGTTATGACGCTATGGTGGAAAAAATGTTGCAGGGGAGTGACCTGCTGCTGGAAACAGATTATTTCCAATTTATCCGTATCAATCCGGGAATTGCGGCTAAAACGGTTTTTACCGGTATGATTGATGAGTTTTTCGACTATAAAATGGGTCCGCTGGAGTACCGTACTGTGACATTTGACACACAAGTGCTGGACTGCCCCAACTGGCAGGGCAACGCGGTTGTCAATTACACCGACAAAGAAGTGCCCTACACCAGAATCATAGAGCACAAGCACTTCCTGTTTGGTACCCAGGAGAAAACGGTCATCAGTAAGGAATATCCCGCAGAGTGGAAGCCTGGTATTGAGCCCTATTATCCGGTCAATGACGCCAAAAACCAGTCTCTATATGAAGCGTATTGCATGTTAGGCAGAGCCAGAACAGATATGATTTTCGGCGGAAGACTGGGAAGCTACCACTACTACGATATGGATAAAGTTATTCGGGCCGCCTTAGATACTGCCGCCCGCGAGCTGTAGCTTTTAATAACAAACTCCCCCTAATGATAGAGGGAGTTTGCTGTTCAATTCACTCTCTGTTGGCCTGAGAGGCCATTTTCAGCTATGTAACGCCGCTCCAGCGGCAATCTCCCTCACCGCCGCCACCGCTGAGGTAATTTCTTCGCTGGAAGTGAACCAGCCAGGACTAAAGCGCACTGTACCCTGGGGGAAGGTGCCGAGAGATTTGTGGGCGGAGGGGGCGCAGTGGAGACCGCAGCGGGTAAGGATGCCGTAGTCCTGTTCTAGACGGAAAGCCGCCTCGGCATTGTCCTGTTCCAGAAAATCCACAGAAATCACCCCTGCCCGGTTTTCCAGACCCCAGGGGCCGGCAAGGCGAATATGGGGAATATCCCGAAGTCCGTTCAGAAACTGTGCGGTCAAGGCCTCCTCACGGCGCCGGAGAGTCTCCACGCCGGTCTCCAGAATGAATTCTATCGCTGCCTGGAGTCCATAAATCCCCGGCAGGTTGGGGGTCCCGGACTCGAAGCGGTCCGGCATATAGGCGGGCTGATGTTCGGAGTCGGAGGCACTGCCGGTGCCGCCGGTAATGATGGGCCGCAGATTTTTTGCGAACTCCGGAGACAACAGCAGCGCGCCCATGCCGGAGGGACCCATCAGTCCCTTATGGCCTGGCACCGACAGAGCCGCAAGTCCCCAGCCCTCAAAATCAATCTCCCAGTGTCCAGCGGTCTGGGCGGCATCCAGCAGGAGAGGAACGCTATGTTCCCGGCAGATTTTTGCTGCCGCCGGGATGTCCTGGATTGCACCGCCTACGTTGGAGGCGTGGGCCAGAGCCACCAGCCGGGTGTTAGGACGGAGCAGGGGCAGAATATCCGCCGGGTCCAGCCGTCCGTCTCTATCACAGGGGATACGGTCAAAGGACACTCCCTGTTCCGCTAAATCCTGGAGGGGGCGCATGACGGCGTTGTGCTCCATGCTGCTGGTCAGGCAGTGGTCTCCAGGCCTGAGCCAACCTCGCAGGACCATATTCAGCCCCATGGTATTGCCGCTGGTGAGAATACAATGGGTTGGGTCGCCGTGACGGAACAGGCGGCAGAGGCTCTCCCGCAGCAGGAGGGTGGTCATTCCAGCATCCTGGGCACTGGCGTAAACGCCCCGGTTTACAGAGGCTCCCACATCTGTCAGATACCGTGTCATGGCAGCGGCTACGGCAGGGGGCTTGGGGAAGGACGTTGCGGCATTATCCAGGTAAATGGAGTTCATCAGATCATCTCCTATAGAAAAAATAAATAAATAAAGATGCTCTTAGTTTAAAACAAAATGTGGCAGTTTTGAAAGGAAAATGGACGAAATTATGTAATTTTTTCGGAATTTTTACTCTTTTTAATATATCATAAAAGTCTTCTCATTGCAACGGATTTTTCTTTGGGTGGAACTGAAAACTTTCATCTTGCATTTCCAAAATAAAGGAGATATATTGATAATATCCATACAAGCGTCCAATAGCCGCTTGCATGGATTTTGCGGCCAACAGCGAAGTGGGCCGGGATTTTTGTGAAAAGCGAGAGGAGAAAGATTTATGCCAAAAGAAAGTTTTGTCAAGCGCTACGGCCTGTTGATCGGGACAGGTTTAGCGGTGGGGGCGGCAGCGGTTCTGCTGACGGCTCTGGGTAACCCTGCCAACATGGGCTTCTGCATTGCCTGTTTCCTGCGGGACATTGCCGGGGCCTTGAATTTCCAGAGGGCCGGGTTTGACGCCGAGGTTGGGACTGGTATTGTCCAGTACATACGCCCTGAAATTATTGGTCTGGTTCTGGGGTCTACTGTCATTGCAATGGTTCGAAAGGAATTTCGTCCCAAGGGCGGTTCATCCCCGATGATTCGTTTCATCGTAGCTGTGTTCGTGATGATTGGGGCACTGGTGTTCTTGGGGTGTCCCTTGCGTATGGTTATCCGTATTGGCGGCGGCGATTTGAACGCTGTAGTGGGGCTTGTGGGCTTTGCTATTGGTATTCTCATCGGTATTGTGTGCCTTAAGCGTGGCTTTAGTCTTCGACGCGCCTATCAGCAGTCCATGACGGAAGGGCTGATTTTTCCTGCGCTGATGGTGGTTCTGCTGGTGCTGGTGCTGATGCACCCCAGTTTTATCGTTTTCAGCGCGGCAGGTCCTGGTTCTATGGCCGCGCCTATTCTGGTGGCGTTTGCGGTGGCCCTGGTGGTGGGCGTTTTGGCCCAGCGGTCCCGTTTGTGCATGGTAGGCGGTATCCGTGATGCGGTGATGTTCCGTGATTTTCGGCTGGTGTCCGCGTTTATCGCTATTATTGTGGCAGTGCTGGTAGGAAATTTGGCTTTGAGCAAGTTTACTCTGGGATTTGAGGGACAGCCTATCGCGCATTCTGAGGCTTTATGGAATCTGCTTGGTATGGTATTAGTGGGCTGGGGTTCTGTGCTGCTGGGTGGATGTCCCTTGCGCCAGTTGATTCTGGCAGGGGAGGGCAATACTGACTCTGCCGTTACCGTTACCGGCTTTGTGGTAGGCGCGGCGGTGAGCCACAACTTTGGCCTTGCGTCTTCCGGAACAGGTATTGGAACTGGTCCGGTCGCAATCGCCGTGGTGGTAGGATTTGTGGTGCTGGCGGTTGTTTCCGTCATGAATATGCAGAAGTTAGAGGGCTAACGATAAAAGTTTGGGGCCGCCCTTTTCAAAGGGCGGTGGGTCCAGGGCAAAGCCCTGGTGGGTTTGGGCGAAGCCCAATAGTCTCTCGCCCACATCATTAAAAAGGAGATGCAATCATCATGGTAGACGCACGCGGATATTCCTGCCCTACTCCTGTGATTATGGTGCAGAAGGCGGTTAAGGAAGGCAACCCCGCTAAGCTGGAGGTTGCTGTGGACAATCAGTGCTCTGTGGAGAACGTGACCCGTTTTGCCCAGAATGCGGGCTATAAGGTTCAGGTCTCTGACTTTGAGGGCGATTTCAAGTTGACCCTGACAAAGTGATGGAGCAATACGTAGCCACGTTTCACACCCACCTGGCGGCTTTGCGCAGTTGTAACGCACTGAAGAAAGCCGGGATCGGGGAGGCGCGTCTTGCGCCAGTACCCCGGAGGTTAAGTTCCTCCTGCGGAACCTGTGTCTTTTATGAGGGCGCGGAGCCTATGGTATCGTGTATGGATACGGACATGGAGGCAGTCTACCGCCGGGATGGCGAGGGGTTTGCCCTGGTCTGCCAGGGGGAAGAATAAGGCAGAGAAGATATTTTTAGGGAGCTGTGCCGTCGGCACAGCTCCCATTTCTATCTCTATATAAGTCCGTTTTAGAAAAGTCCTTCCTGCACCCACTCCGCCCGCAGTTGCCAAAGTCCAGCCTGTACACTACCTACGCCGGAGGTATCTCCGGCCAGCAGCGCATAATGATGCCGCAGCAAGCGGGGCCAGCTGTCCAGAATCCGCTGGCGCAGGTCCGGATAGAATCCGGTGAGCATCACATCGCTCTCCTGTAATCCCCGCAGGGACAATTCACGACTGAAAGCCCGTTCATCCGCCGCAGTTTCAGCTAAATACTTCATGCAGAGGACTTTGTTCCAGCTGTACAGGTCAAAGAGCACCACTTGATTCGCGGGAACAAGGAGCTTCAGTACGTTCCCACCGCTGGTGTCCAAGCTGTATAAGTCCTGGAAGGCCCAATAGGGAAGCTCCGCTTCCGGGGGTTTGGGGACGATCTCCGCTGCCGCCTTCACAAACCAATTGTAGGCAGTGAGGAAGACTTTTGAGCTCTCACCGTACTTACGGGCTACGTACTCCTGGCGGGAGTAACAGGCTCCATCCCGGCGGAGGACCTGTAAAACCGTATCAGATTGGGCGGTGTAGAGGGTCAGCGAGTGATTTTCTCTATCCATTCCTTCCGTACCTCCCAAATGGTTCCATAGGCTGCCGCGCTGCCTAAAATAATAGTTTCGTCAAAAAGCCGGTCCCAGCTGGAGACGATTTCCCGTTTAATCTGGGGGTAGAATTGGGTCAGATACGCCTTGGCGTCGCTGACGCCGTATTCCTCCAGGAGTTGACGGTGACGGCGGGTGTCCTGGGCGTTCTGGGGGATATAGGAGTAGTTGAGCATGGCCCCCCATTTTTCAATATTTACCGAAGTAATAAGCTCTCTGGGCAGGCACAGTTCCAAGATGGCGGTTCCCGGGCTGGGCAGCATTACCGCTTCGTTCGTATAGGACACCCAGACCGGGTACTCCGCGTCTGCCGGGCGGCCGGGGAGACGGGCGGCCAGCCAGTCATAGACCTCCTGCACCAGAGGGGCACACTCCTCCAAATCCAGGTCAACATAGGCCCGTTTGGCGGTGTACCGCCCTGTGCGCTCCAAAATATCCAGTACATTTAAGTGCTGCTTGGTCCATACAGTAATTTTCTCCACGCCGCCGCCTCCCCTCATTTTAGCCTAAGCGGACCTCCTGTGCCTCCTCCGGCAGGAAGCAGCCCTTCATGTCGTACTTGTTGTACCCGCTGTAGTCGGAGAGGGCCCGGCCCTCTAAGAAGTAGCTGCGGATAAACCGCTTGCCGTCCACGCAGGTCCAATTTTCCTGGTCCCATGTGAGGTAGCCGTCCTCATCCGTGCGCTTTTGGGCGAAGACCAGATCCACCTGACGGTTATGATTGGCCACCAGATCAATCAACTGCTCCATAGTCAGGTCAAGTTCCGTCTTGTTGACGGTATCAATGACTTTCATCCTATCTTGTCTCCTTTATCAGCCGATATATCCGGCGGCTTTAAGGATTTCCTGCGCCTTGGCAAGGTTGGCCTCGCTCATCATTACCAGGGGGCCGGTGCAGCCCATACCGGTCTCGGCGTAGATACCGGCCTTCCAGAGAGCCTTGGCGGCGTCCTCCAGATCCATGACCTCGATGCCGGGGATGCTGGCGGTGCAGGGCTCAGCGGGGGGCGCCTTGACTTCCTCCTCACCGGCGGCAGAGCCCTTAGCGGCGGCCTTCCGGGCTTCCAGGATTTTGCTCAGACCGGCCTTCTCAGCGGCTGCGAACTCCTGGGCGGCAATAGCGAATACCTTTCCCTTAACCAAATGGCCCGCAAACTCCAGGGCGTTAGCCACCAGGGGAGCGCCGCTGGCTCGGGACACGATCAGCACCAGCTTGTCGTAGCCCGGCCCGATGCCAGGGCCATAGCCGTATCCGGCGGACTCAAAGCTGCCGCCCGTGGTGTAGGCGGAGAGCATTTTCACCAGCACGTTGCCGGTGAGGCTGTCGCAGACCAGCACATCCGGGGTACCCTGAAGCACGTCGTTGCCGCGAAGCACCGCGCCGCCGTCGGCACGGGCGGATTCCGCCCAGCGGAAAGCGTAGCCGTTATCCTTCAGCTGGTTGAGGGCCATCTCGGTCTGCCGGGCTCCGTCCACGTTCAGGATGCCCACGGTGGGGTCCTTTACGCCGCAGGCCTTGGCGGTGATGATGCCATAAACCGCGTTTTTAATCATACCCTCGATGCGGTCCGCGCTGGCGGTGCCGGTGGAGGTGGCGATAAACATCTCCTTACCCTTGGCGGGGGTTACTACCCGGCCCACAGTGGATACGCCGATAGGGAAGGGGAAGTGCATGGTAACCGCGCCGTCTACTTCGCCGTTTTCCACCATCTGCTCCATCTTTTTGTGGCCCTCGTCCTCGTCCGCCACATGAACGGTGGTAACGCCGTCGGCCTCCAAGGTGCCAATGTAGCGCACATCCACCCCGCGCCGGGCGGCGGCCACGGCGGCGGCCATTGCGTTTTCCTCGCCGTGTTCACTGCCCATGCCGGTGAGAGCGATCCGGGGCCTGGGGCCGAAGGAGCCGGTCTCCAGCCCCTCCGCCATCTCCAGAAACGCCTTGGCAATGGTTTTTTCCAGATTACTCATAGCAGTCCTCCCGCCTTATTCGGCCTGAGCCATCAGCGTGGCGGCAAAATCCTTCATGGCCTTTGCAATCATGCCCTTGACCTCTTCCTCGCTGACGCCCGCTTCTGCTTTTTCCGCGCCGGTATTAGCTTGGATGACGAAGGACACGCCGTCGAAGAGGTTTGTCATGCGGCCCAGGAACAGGGAACCCTTACCGATAATCATAACCCGGTTCAGCTTGCCGGACATGATATCGTTGCGAGCAAAGCCGATATAGGGCACGCCGGAGGGGATGTGGCCCTGGGTGGGGGCCCAGCCGGTGAGACCGTGCTTGACAGGGAAGGTAGCCAGATCTGCCTTTTGCAGCTCGCCGCGCTTTACCGCCAGAGCGGCAATCATTTTATAGTTGGAGAGCGGCACGTCTCCGGCGCCGGCAGGCTTGGTGATGTCGGGATTCTGCATCTCCGGGGAATACTTGTCAATGTCGGTGATTTTCAGGCCGTGTTTATCCAGGGGATTGGTGACCAAGCTGGAGATAACCGCCTGGGGAGCGGAGCCGGTGCCAACGGTGTGGCGGCCCAGCATGTCCAGATTGACCTCCGGGCTCACGCCGTCGTCCTGCGTGAGCACTACGGCGAAGCCGCCGACCATGTCCTCCATAACGGGCAGGCCCTTCTTCACGTGGTCCTTGCCGTTCATGCCCAGCTTAGCAGTACAGCCGCCGGCAGTGACAACTACAGTCTTATACGCGCCAGAGGCCACAAGGGCAGCGGCTTCAATCATGGCGTGGGCAGGGGCGGCGCAGAAGCCGCGGGCGTCGGAACCGGTAGCGTTGGCGAGACTGGCAATCTCAGCAGCGGACTTGGCGAAGTTGCCGCCGCCGCGCTGGTTCATATCGCCGCAGGCCTCCTCAGCGCAGTCTACCACATATTCCACATCTTCCTTAGCAATGCCCGCGTTCTTAATGGCGGAGAGGAGGGCCATCACGGAGCTGGCCTTGCTGACCAGGTTTTCGTGCATAACATGGGCGGAGAGGTTCACGTCGATATCGTGGGCGCGGTTGACACATCCGACCAGGGTTCCGTTGTGGTAGAGGGCCTCGGAGTGCTCCTCGTTCACCAGCCGGGCAATCTCGTCCGCAGAGGTCTGGGTCTCAGGGATACGGGCCACGATGGTCTCGTCCATAATGGGGTTGGCAGCCAGAGCGGAGCGGTGGGCGTCGGCAAAGCCCTGCTCCAGCTTCACCAGGCCGAACACGTCGCAGGCCTGCATGAGCAGCAGGAACTCCTCCTGGGGCATAATCTGGCCGAAGGGACCAAAGCGGTCCGCCACGTCGCAGGTCTTGTCGCACCAGGGCTGGGCCACCTCGGCCAGTTCGTCGGGGGTTTTATTGCCGATATAGACCTGATTGGGCCAGTAGCCGAGGGCCTGGTCAAAGCTGCGGATATGGTTGGGCAGCTCCTTCAGGTACTCGCTCTCGGGGTTGACGATGCGCTCTGTGGTTTGGGTGGTCCCGTTGTGCAGGACCATGTCGGGGGTGTGCACCAGGATATACCCGGCGCCTTTGATGACGCTTTTCATGATGTCCACAGCCTTTCCATTTATTGGTGTATATCTGTTTTTTCTCAGGAAAAAACAGCAAAAAGAATATAAGATGCGTCTAGGACAAGAGGGCGGCGGCTAACCAGCCGCCGCCCTCAGGCTTGCGTCAATCAGCCCAAGTACTTGCAGTGTTCGTCGCGGATAGCGCTCATCTCACTGATGATGTCATCCACGTCCAGAACCATCTCCATCATGGAGACCTGCTCGTCATAGACGGCGTCGTCAAACT
>CAMSIF010000052.1 GCA_947058885.1 uncultured Clostridia bacterium | reverse complement strand
CATTGGGGTCAGGGGAAGCCCAGGCTGTGTTTTGACACAGCCTGGGGGGATTCCCTACAGTTTGCTGGCGTGGTGCGGGGAGATTAAAGGGGACCGGTACGAATATGAGATGAACATGCTCATCCGGGCCGCCCGGGAAAAACGCCCTATCCGCCAAGTCTCTATTGAGGCCATCTACTACAACAACAACGAGGGTACCCATCTGCGGGCAATCCGGGATTCCTGGCGGGTATTTGCGATTTTAATATCTGGTCTGGGGTGGTATACGCTATCCGCGCTGTTGTCAGCGGTAGCGGATGTGGCGGCGTTTACAATTTGCGATACCTGGATTTTTTCTGCGCTGACACCAGTTTTCTGTTATCTGTGGTCTACGCTGGCGGCACGCATTATTTCTTCCGCGCTGAACTATACGCTGAACCGGCGGTTCGTGTTTCATGCGCGGCCCCAGCGGCGGGCAGTGGTCCGCTACTACATCCTATGGCTCTGCCAGCTGGCGGCATCCTACGGCCTGCTGCTGGCTCTCTCCTGGCTGCTGCCATGGCTGCACGACTCAGTGAACAAGGCGGTGGGAGACATTATCCTGGCCGTTTGCAGTTATCAGATACAAATGCACTGGGTATTTGCCCACCCAGACGGCATAAAAACCCGCTCTGGGGGGAACAGCTAACCAATATGGCGCGGATTCCGCAAAACTTTCCATAAATTTACTACAAAACACTTGCAATTACACGGGGAATACGTTAAAATGTGCGATGGACAACTTAAATTCCATAGGAGGATATAAAATATGGCAACCATTACAGCCGGAGAATTCCGCAACGGCAAGACCTTTGAGATGGATGGAAAGGTGATGCAGGTCATCGAGTTCCAGCATGTTAAGCCGGGCAAGGGTGCGGCGTTTGTGCGTACTAAAATGAAGAACGTCATTACAGGCGCGGTAACGGAAACCAGCTTCAACCCCACAGCAAAGTTTGAGGAGGCGTTCGTGGAGCGCAAGGACATGGAGTACAGTTATAACGACGGCGATCTTTACTACTTCATGGATCAGGAGACCTTCGAGATGGTGCCCCTTGGCCGGGACCTGCTGGGGGATGCGTTCCGCTTCGTAAAGGAAAACACAGTCTGCAAGGTGCTCAGCTACAAAGGGAACGTGTTCGGTCTGGAGTGCCCCAATTTCATGGACCTGGTGGTAACGGACACGGAACCCGGTTTTGCCGGCAACACCGCCACGAACGTCACCAAGCCCGCCACGCTGGAAACCGGGGCTGAGATTAAGGTTCCGCTCTTTATTGACGTGGGGGACAAAATTACCATTGATACCCGCACGGGCGAATACCTGTCCCGCTGCAAGGAGTAAGCAGAGAAGCGGCTTTTGCGCTTCTTTGAGAGGGGGGAACCCCCTAGATGCGGAGGAGTAAGCCACGTGGGCCGCTGCGGCGGTCCGGGACACGATTTTGAAAGGAGAGAACTCCCATGGAAATTCTGGAAAAGGTCGCGTATATGAAGGGTTTGGCGGAGGGTCTGGGTCTGGATACCAAATCCAAAGAGGGCAAGCTTCTCATGGTTATGATGGATATTCTGGACGACATTGCCCAGGAACTGGAGGACGTGCGGGCAGACCAGAGCGATCTGGAGGAGAGTCTGGACGCCGTCAGCGACGACCTCAATGATGTGGAGATGCTGCTCTACGAAATGCGGGAAGAGGACGGCGAAGAAGAGGAAGAAGATGAGGACGAGGAGGTCTATCAGACCACCTGTCCCAACTGTGAGGAAGATATCTTCTTTGACGAGGACACCTTGGCCGACGGCTCCATTGAGTGCCCCAACTGCGGGGAGAAGCTGGAATTCGACCTGACGGACCTGAACGGCTGCGGCGGATGCTGCGGCGCGTGCGGGGAAGAGGAGGAGGACGGCGGGGAGGAGTAAGCCCGAGTCCGCAAAATCGCAAGACGAACCCGAGCGCCCTCGCGCTTATGCGCGAGGGCGCTTTTACCCTGTTGAACAGCCAAAAGGAGGCCAGCCATGCTTACGCTGCTCAAAAGTTACGTAGGAGAAACCGCCGCTCCAGCTATTTTTCTGGTGCTGTTTCTAGTCATCGTGGGCGGGGCCCTGTGGATTACGCCCCGTCTCGCGGCCTGGCTGGACAAGAAGGACGCGGCAAACAAGGGGTATTTTGACGGAATGCTGGAGGAGGACCCGCAAAAGAAGTCCTCCGGCGGCAAAGGAGACCGCGATGTTTAATGTAATCAGCCGGGAAAACCGGGCCCGCCGGGGGCAGTTTCGCTGTGCCCACGGCGGAGTGGTGGAAACGCCGGTATTTATGAACGTAGGCACCCAAGGAGCTATTAAAGGAGCCCTCAGCGCCCACGACTTGCGGGATATAAAATGTCAGATTGAACTGAGCAATACCTATCACCTCCACCTCCGTCCGGGGGACGAAGTGGTACGGGCTCTGGGCGGTCTCCATAAAATGATGGACTGGGACGGGCCTATCCTTACAGACTCCGGGGGATTTCAGGTATTCTCCCTCTCTGGCCTGCGGAAGATTACCGAAGAGGGGGTTACCTTTGCCTCTCATATCGACGGACGGCGGATTTTTATGGGTCCAGAGGAGTCTATGCGCATCCAGTCCAACCTTGGCAGCGATATCGCCATGGCTTTTGATGAGTGTATAGAGAATCCAGCCCCCTATGATTACGTCAAGCAGTCCTGTGAACGGACTCTCCGCTGGCTGGCTCGCTGCAAGGAGGAGCACAGCCGCCTCAATGCCCGGCCAGACTGCCTGAACCCAGGCCAGATGCTCTTCGGCATCAATCAGGGGGGCACCTATGAGGATCTGCGGGTTTGGCACATGGACCGCATCGCGGAGCTGGACTGCGACGGCTACGCTATCGGCGGTCTGGCAGTGGGGGAGGAGACGGCGGTGATGTATCAAATCATTGAAGCGGTGGAACCCCACATGCCCCAGGAAAAACCCCGGTACCTGATGGGGGTGGGCACGCCCTCCAACATCATTGAGGGGGTCTGGCGGGGGGTGGACTTTTTCGACTGCGTCATGCCCGCCCGGAACGCCCGCCACGGCAAGCTTTTTACCTGGCAGGGAAGCCTGAACATCAAAAACGAAAAGTACAAGCTGGACCAGGGCCCCATTGATCCAGACTGCAATTGCCCCGTGTGCAGAAGCTTCTCCCGTGCCTACCTGCGCCACCTGTTCAAGGCGGAGGAGATGCTGGCTATGCGCCTGGCAGTCATGCACAACCTATGGTTCTATAATACGCTCATGGAGCGTATTCGGGCGGCGTTGGACGCCGGAACTTACGCGGCGTTCCGGGCGGAGTACAGCCCCCGGCTGGACCAGAAAATTTAGGGCTTGCAAAAGGCTTCCAATTTTTGTATAATGACAGGAGCGTTTTCATTTTTGCGGCAGAAAAACACACTAAAGGAGGATTACGCGACAATGAATGAAGGGACTGCGGTGGGCTTCGGCACCCTATGGATTCCGCTGATACTGATGCTGGTAGCCATGTATTTTCTGATCTGGCGTCCGGAGAGCAAACGGAAGAAGCAGGCTGAGGAGATGCGCAACAGCCTGAAGAAGGGCGACCAGATTACGACCATCGGCGGCATTATTGGAAAGATTGTCCAGGTACAGGACGAGAGCATTATCATTGAGACCAGCGAGGACCGCGTGCGAATGGAGCTGGCCAAGTGGGCGGTGTCCAATAACAACAGCCAGCAGCCCGCTGACAAGAAGGGGAAGAAAGCCAAAGACGGCGGAGAGGACCTCAAAATTGAGGACGGTTCCGGCAGCGGAGACAAATAACCCTAAAGCAACAGAATAATGGGACCTCCCGGTAAATATACTGTTTTATCAGTAGAAAAGCCGGGAGGTTCAGTTATGTCAAAGATCGTCATGTCCCTGCCCAAGGGGATGGTCAAAAACAGCGTCATCGGGGGACTGCTGGCGCTGGCGGTGTACATCGGACTGCAATTGATCTGCGCGCTGCTGATTGACAAAGGAGTTTTCGGGATGGAGCAGCTCTACCCCATGGTGTGTGTTGCGGCGTTTCTGGCGTCCTTTTTGGGGTGCGGGTTCAGCGTGCTGAGGGAGAAGGGAACGTCCATGCTTCCGGTGCCGGTGGTGGTTGTGGTGTTCATGACCCTGACCCTGGCGGGGGCGTTTCTGACGGCGGACGCTATCTCCGTCAACAACGGTCTGACGGGGCTGGGACTGTCCATGGCGGGCGGTGGGCTTCTGGCGGCGTTAGTTGGGTATAACCTGCCCAAGGGGGGGAAGGGTAAAGTCCGTTCCCGCCGGAAACGCCGGAGCTGAGCTGGCTTCAGGAACCCCATTTTTGTCAAGAGGTGAAATTCACCAAAATTGAAAAAACCGGGCTGGAGTCGGCGTGCCTTCTCCGGCCCGGAGACCCCTGACAAGTCCATAAACTTGTCACCCTAGATGTGGTGTCTGAGTACGGCGCGGCGGCACAAAATCTTCCAGTTTTCCCAAGCGTCCCTTTGACCGCCACTTAATTTTTCAATTTTAGTTTACATAACTACGTTTACATAAGCTTTCGTAACAAATGACAAAAAGACACGAAATCCCATTTTTTACTTGCAGAACGGTCCAATTTGCTCTATATTTATAGAAAGCCCGCTTCTCCTTCCGGAGGGAAGGATGCGGAAGCGGGACGCTTCTAAAACTTGTCCACCGCGCATATGCTGGTGGAGAGGTGATGGAAGATGCGAGGACGGACTGTCCTGCGAACGATTAGACTGGGACCCTGGGACCCGTCCCTGCTTCGCGGCCTGCTGCTGGCTCTGTTTTTTTTAGCTGGAGCCCTGGCGGGCCACCTGTATGCCGGGGCCTGCGGCGGAGAAGCCCAGCCAGCGTTGAACCAATATCTGAAGGATTACTGCGCCGTTTACGACGCGGGCGGCGCGGCGGTTTCGCTGGTCAGCTGCGTTGCGATGTACTTCGGATATGTGCTGCTGCTGTTTCTGCTGGGATTCTCCTCAGCAGGCATCGCGCTGATTCCGGCTCTGACGGGACTATTTGGATTTCTTACCATGTACACGGTCTCCTGTTTTGTACGCTGTTACGGGCGAAGCGGGGTCCTTTTGGCTATGGGCGTACTGATGGTACGGCTGATTTTTACGCTGCCATGCTTCCTGGCTTTAGCGGGGGAGGCCTGGCCGCTGTCTATAGAGCTGTTTTTGCTGTCCTTTGGGCGGGGAAAGCGTTCCGCCCCGGTGCTCTATGGCAGCCGTTATTTTCTGCTTTTTGTGTTGTGTGCTGCGGTTCTTGCCGTTGGTGTGTGCTGCGAACGGTTTCTTACGCCTGTCCTGTTCCGTCTGGCTCTGGGGAAGGTGCTGTAAAGAACAAATACGCGAAAGGAGGGGTGTCTCTTGGCGAACTATATAGCCGACTATACAAACTATTTGGAGCTGGAGCGGCGCTCCTCGGACAACACGGTGTCGTCCTATGTCCGGGACGTAACCCAGTTTTCCCGTTACCTGATGGAGGTGGAGGGCACGGAATTGCCGCACTGCAAGGCGGAGCATGTGGAGCAATATGTGTCCTATATGTACGGCAAGGGCAAATCTACAGCCAGCATTGCCCGCAGTGTTGCGTCGCTGAAATCCTTCTACGGCTATCTGCAAAGCCGCGGTGTTGTGCGTGCAAATCCGGCGAAGAGCGCCGCGCCGGTCCGGTCCGAGCGGAAGCTGCCGGAAATTCTTACTGGCCAGGAGGTAGAGCTGTTTTTGGAGCAGCCCCAGTGCGTGGACGCCAAGGGCTACCGGGACCGGGCCATGCTGGAGCTCCTGTACGCCACGGGTATCCGAGTCAGCGAGCTGATTGGGCTGGATATTGGTGATGTGAATCTGTCCGCCGGATTTATCCGCTGCTCCAGCCGGGGCAAGGACCGGATTATCCCGCTCTACAGCGCGGCGGTTACAGCCCTGTCGGAGTATATGAAGGACTACCGGCCTCGAATGGTGCTGTATCCTCGGGAACAGGCCTTGTTTGTAAACATGAGCGGAGAGCGTATGAGCCGCCAGGGCTTTTGGAAAATCATCAAGCACTATCAGGAAAAGGCGCAGATAAAAAAGGAAATCACACCCCACACCCTGCGCCACTCCTTTGCGGCCCATCTGCTGGAAAACGGCGCGGACCTTCGGTCTATTCAGGAGATGCTGGGTCACGCGGACATTTCTTCTACCCAGATTTATTCCCACATGATTAAGCAGAAACTGCAAGACGTGTACCATAAAGCCCATCCCAGGGCGTAGGAGGAATACCGGCTTGTTTACGGTTGATAAAAAGGACGTTGCAAAGATTCTTGTTCAGTTTGGGGTATACGGGGAGGTCTCCGGGACAGAGGAGCTGCTGCGCTGCCACTATGAGCGGGACAACCCAGATTCAAAAGAAGTCCGCTTGATTTTGAAAGTCAGCTTCCTGGACCGCGCCCCTATGGTGGTGAAGTTCAAAAACGAAGATGGTGTCACGCAGGCCATGGTTCAGGAGCAGACGGCCTTTTCGGAACACCTTGCTTCCCAAGGCGTTCCCACCGCCCGTTATTACCGTTCAGAGGAGGGCTACGTGCTGCGCCGGACCGTCAACGGCTATACAGTCCTTATTACTGCGGAGGACTTCCAGTACGGCGAAATCAAAACGGTGAATCCCTCCATCGCAGAGAGAACAGGACGGCTGCTGGCTTTGACGCACAACATTGCCGAACGGGACCGCCGGCATACCGGCGCGCCAGTTCTGTTTGACCCCTTTGACCGCAATGAGCTGTTCTCCTTTGAGATATTCGAGGCTTTCGGTCCCCGGTTCCAAGGGGAAGACGAGGCTCTTTTCCAAAAAATCTGTGGGGCTTACCAGGAGCGCATGGAACAGCTTGCGCCTCTTCGCGGCAGGGAAAGGTATGCCGTTCAAGGGGATATCAGCGACTGCAATCTGTTCTTGACGCCGGACGGGCGGGTAGGCATGTTCGACTTTAACAACTGCGGAGACAATATCCTTTTCTGCGACGCCGTCATGCAGGGCGTGTTTGAGGCGCGGCTGATGGACTATGAACGGACCTTGACGGAGGCCTATTCCCAAGAGCTTTTTGACAGTTTCCTGGCTGGGTACCAGAGCGAGCGGCCCTTTTCAGAAGAGGAGCGAGCTATGGTTCCGCATTTGTGCGCGGTTATCGCGGCCTTTGCCCGGATTGATTTGATCTACCGGGCGGACTGCCTGGAGAAACGGATAGAGACAGGAGACCGTGAGGGCGTGACGGAGATGCTTCGGGAGATTGAGAGGCGGATTGTGCGGTAGATCCTATGTTTTGTGCGAAAAAACGTGCCTCCAGGCACGTTTTTGTAATGATGAAAGATGCGCCGGAAGAAAGGCTGTGACCAATGATAGACTTAACTGCTTATCACTTATTCGACGGCGGCATGGGGACCATGCTGCAGCAGGCGGGGCTTCCCGCCGGAGAGGCCCCGGAGCGGCTGAACCTGACCTCGCCGGAGATGGTGGAGGCCGTCCACCGGGCCTACGTCCAGGCGGGGGCGGACATCCTGACCGCCAACACGTTCGGCGCGAGCCGCCGTAAGCTGGGGGAGGACCCTGCGCCATATATTGCCGCCGGGATTGCCCTGGCGAAGCGGGCCGCTGGTCCCGGCGTGTCTGTCGCCTTGGATGTTGGGCCTTTGGGGGTCCTTCTGGAGCCGTTCGGAGAGCTGGATTTCGACAGTGCCTACGCCTTTTTTTCCGAAATAATGGAGGCCGGAGCCCAGGCCGGGGCTGACCTGGTGCTTATTGAGACCATGAGTGACCTTCTGGAAATCAAGGCGGCCCTTCTGGCGGCGAAGGAGCGTACAAATCTGCCGGTATTTGCCACTATGACTTTTGGTGCGGACGGCCGCACTTTCCTGGGTACAGACCCCGCCGCTGCCGCAGTGACCTTGACCTCTTTGGGGGTGGACGCAGTGGGCCTTAATTGTTCTATGGGCCCTCGGGAACTGCGGCCCATGCTGCGGCAGATGCTTCGCGCCACCCATTTGCCGGTCATTATTCAACCAAACGCAGGGCTGCCCCGTCTGGTGGATGGGGAGACGGTATACGACGTTGGTCCAGAGGAATTTTCTACCTGCGCCAAGGATTTTATCGAAGACGGAGCCTCCATTTTAGGGGGATGCTGCGGCGCGTCACCGGAACATATTCATGCCCTGCGGCCCCTCCTGAACGGAAAACCACCGCGCCGGAAACCGGATGGCTGCCGTCTATGCGGCTGGCAGGGAATCAAAGAGTTGAGCCTGACTTCTATTGCGGCTGTCGGGGAACGTTTGAACCCCACCGGCCGTCCCCCCATGAAGGAAGCTCTCTACAGCAAAAATTATGACTATGCCTTTGGTCCGGCGGCGGAACAGGAGGAGGAAGGCGCGGATTTCCTGGTCGTTAACGCAGGGCTTCCGGACATCGACGAGGGAGAGGCCCTGACTGGTCTGGTAACCGCCATCCAGAAGATATCGCCTCTGCCGCTGGTGATTGACTGTTCCAATCCCGCTGCGTTGGAAAGAGCCCTTCGCGTCTGCCGGGGGCGTCCTGTTTTGAACTCAATCTGCGGCCACCAGGAGAGTCTGGAGAACATTCTTCCTTTGGCGGTAAAATACGGAACGGGTCTCATCGTGCTGGCTTTGGACAGCGGCGGCATCAGCGCAAATCCGCAGGACCGCTGTGATACGGCACTGCGGATTGCCCGGAAAGCGGAAGCCGCCGGAGTGCGCCGGGAAGATATTTTCATTGATTGTCTGGCTATGGCGGCTTCCGTCAGTCAGGATATGGTGTTGTCCGCGCCGGAAGCTATCCGGCTTGTCCGGGCGGCGGGGTATAAAACAGTCTTGGGGGTATCCAACGTAAGCCACGGCCTGCCGGGACGGGACGAGCTGAACTGCGCGTTTCTGGCGGCGTGCCTGGCAGCGGGACTGAATGTCCCCATTGTCAATACAAGCTCCTCCCGCATCTGCGATACACTCGCGGCGGCGCGGGTACTGACCGGAGGGGACCCCGGGTGTGCGGGCTACATTACCCGCTATCAAATAATTGGCGGATCATGGATGTCCGCCGCCTCACAGACAGATGTGTCCCTGGAGGCATTGATTACCACCGGACGCAAAGCCGAGGTACCCGCTGCGGCAGAAGTCCTGTTGAAGCAGGCAACGCCGCTGGAGGTGATAAACGAACACATCATCCCCGCTCTTGACCGGGTAGGGCAGCGGTACGAGGATGGCAGCGTCTTTCTGCCGCAGCTGATGGCCTCCGCCGAGGCGGCGCAGGCGGCGTTTGAAACGGTCCGCCGCCGAATGCCCCGGACAGCGGGGGAGAAGGGGACCATTATTCTTGCCACAGTAAAAAACGACGTCCACGATATAGGGAAAAATATTGTTAAAATGCTTCTGGAGAACTACGGCTACCAGGTGATTGACCTGGGACGGGATGTAGAACCGGAGGCAGTGGTCCGTGCCGCGCTGGAGACCCGCGCTCCTCTGGTGGGGCTCAGTTCCCTCATGACCACTACGGCGCAGAACATTGCCGTTACCATCCGGGCCCTTCGGGAGGCTGGAGCACCCTGCAAAGTGATGGTAGGCGGGGCGGTGGTGACCCAGGCGTTCGCGGACCAGATTGGCGCGGATTTCTACACCAGAGACGCGGCGCAGTCCGCGAAGGTTGCGGCGCAGGTGTTCGGATAGAGCGGGGCGGACGGCGTTCTAAAAACGCCGTCCGCCCTTAGACAAAAAAATCACCCGCCGATTTACATCAGCAGGCGGTTTTTCGCTTCATGACAGTGTATGTCAGACAGCTCGGGTGACTTTGCCGGAGCGCAGACACCGGGTACAAACATAGACATGGCGGGGGGAACCATCGACAATCGCTTTCACGCGCTTGACGTTGGGCTTCCACGTCCGGTTGGAGCGCCTGTGAGAGTGAGAAACCTTGATCCCAAAAGTAACGCCCTTGTCACAGAACTGACATTTTGCCATCCGCTGCACCTCCTTGCTGTTGAGAAATTTAGTAAGCACAAATTGCACTGCTAGATATAGTAACATAGTTTGACACAAAACGCAAGCAGAAATTTTAGATTTTGGAAAACTTTTTGCGCACTTGCCAAGCGGACCCATTTATACTATAATAAAGCAATAAAGGGCGGTACGCAGCCGCCGTCGGAACGGAGGAGCACACATGATACAGCAAGACGAAATGAAGGGCGGCTTGAAGCTGCAAGAGCTGGTGGAAGTACTTGGACTGACGGTAGTCAATAAGGGCACCGGCTACGAGGAGGCGTTGGTAGGAATCAAGGATGTCAACCGCCCAGGTTTACAGCTCATGGGATTCTTTGACTATTTCGACGAACGCCGCCTGCAAGTGATTGGTATGGCGGAGACAAAGATGCTGGAGAGTATGGACGCGGAGGAGCGTACCCAGCGGTTTGCCCGGCTTTTTGAATATGATATACCTGCGCTGGTGGTTTCACGGGATTTGGATATCTACCCGGAGTGCCTGGCTATGGCCCGCAAGCACCAGCGCACGCTGCTGCATACCACGGATACCACGGTAGCCTTTACCACAAAAGTCATCGAGTACCTCACGCACGCGCTGGCTCCTACTATCACCCGCCATGGGGTTCTTCTGGATATTTCCGGCGAAGGCGTGCTGGTAACGGGGGACAGCGGCGTAGGCAAGAGCGAAGCGGCTATTGAGCTTGTCATGCGCGGCCACCGGCTTGTGGCGGACGACGCAGTTGATATCCGGCGCGAGGCGGACCAGCTCTACGGAAAAGCGCCGGAGCTTATCCGCCACTATATTGAACTGCGCGGAATTGGCGTGATCGACGTGCAGCAGCTGTTGGGAATGCGCGCGGTCAAGCTGGAGGCGCAGATTAGCCTTGTGGTACATCTGGAACGCTGGCGGGAGGATAAATTCTATGACCGTTTTGGTCTGGAGGAGGAAAAAGTCAACATACTTGGCCTGGATATTCCAATCATCACTATCCCCGTACAGCCCGGCCGGAATTTAGCCACGATTATAGAGGTTGCTACCATGAACAACCGCCATAAAAAGTACGGCTACAACGCTGCGCAGAAGCTGGCGGACGAGTTGGAACGCCATGTGCAGGGTATGTAAGCGGAACGGAGGGGTACAATGTACTATATAGGAATAGACATCGGCGGTACGAACCTGAAAGCGGGGCTTGTCAGTGAAAACGGCCAGATTAAGGCAACAAAGAAATCGCCTCTTCGCTTTGAAAATATGGAGCAAATGGGCGAGGTCCTGGCCAATATGGCTGTGACCCTAGCGGAGGAAAACGGCGTTTCCAGAGACCAGGTCATGTCGGTGGGGATGGGATTTCCAGGGCCGGTAGACAATAAAAACGGCGTAGTTATCAAGACGGTTAATATTCCTATCCGTTCCATGCCGGTGGCGGAGATGTTCCATAAGTACTGGGATATCCCGGTTTATCTCGGCAATGACGCTGACTGCGCCGCTCTTGGAGAGTATTATCACTATGAGGATAAGAGCATTGAAAGCCTGCTTCTGGTGACGCTCGGTACTGGCATTGGCACAGGTATCATTTTAAATGGCAAAATCCATACGGGCATCAACGGATGCGCTGGAGAGGGGGGCCACATCGTCATCGTCCATGGAGGCGAGGAGTGCAGCTGTGGACGGCGTGGCTGTTGGGAGCGGTACGCCTCAGCCAACGCCCTTATCCGCCAAACCCTTGCGGCGATGGACGCTGATAAGGATTCCGCCATGTGGGGGCTTGTAGGCGGTGACTTAAGCCGGGTGGATGGCCGTACAGCTTTTGAGGCAAAACGAAAAGGTGACGCTGCCGCGAAAAAGGTGATTGAACAATATTTATGTTATCTTGCTGACGGACTTGCCAACTATGTTAATATTTTCCAGCCGGCGGTAATAGCCTTGGGCGGCGGCGTCAGCCATGAGCGGGACGAGGACCTGCTTTTGCCGCTGCAAGATATGGTGCTGGAGATGTGCTTTGGCAGGGAGGCGGACCGCCATACCCGCATTGTCAAGGCAAAATTGGGGAATGATGCCGGAATTATTGGAGCCGCGCTGCTGGGAATGTGAATGCCCGGCAAACCGCTTTGGATACCGGCTTGATTTGGATGGAAGGAGGGCGATATATGTTTTGGTATGACCGTTTTGACGCCTTTGCCTGCCGGAAGCTTCCGGAGATGGAGGTTCTGTGCGAAGAACCCATGTCCCGCCATACCACCTTCCGCACGGGAGGTCCGGCCCGGCGTATGGCCCGGCCCGCCGCTGCGGAGCAGTTGACTGCGGTACTGGCTATGGCGGAAGCGGAAGCCTGGCCGGTCCTGGTTGTTGGGAACGGCTCAAACCTTCTGGCAGAGGACAGTGGCCTGGATTTTCTTGTCATACAAACCGGCCTTTTGGACACCGTGGAGCAGATGGATGAAACTAGCCTCCGCGCCGCTTGCGGACTGAGTCTGGCGAAACTCTCCAGCTTTGCTCAAAAGCAGTCTCTCAGCGGCCTGGAGTTTGCCCACGGCATCCCCGGCAGTCTTGGCGGGGCGGTCTGCATGAACGCCGGGGCTTACGGGGGCGAAATGTGCCAGATTGTTTCCGCTGTGACCGCGTGGTTTCCCGGATGCGGCGTGAAGCGTCTGACACGGGAGGAGTTAGATTTCAGCTACCGCCACAGCGTTTTTTCCAAACGTCTGGGTGTGGTTATCGATGCGGAATTGTCGTTAAAAAAAGGTGATTCTATTGAAATAAAATCCAAAATGGAGGAATATGACAGCCGCCGCAGAGATAAACAGCCGTTGGAGTATCCCAGCGCGGGAAGCGCGTTCAAGCGTCCGCCGGGCCACTTCGCTGGTGCGCTGATTGACCAGTGCGGGCTTCGTGGTTTCCATATAGGCGGGGCTCAGGTTTCAGAAAAGCATGCGGGTTTTATCATCAATACTGGCGGTGCGACCAGTGAAGACGTCCGCCAGCTTATCGCCCATGTGCAGCGTACTGTTCTGGAAAAAACTGGCGTGAAGCTGGAGACAGAGATAAAAAGCGTTCCCTGACGTCCGCCGCGCCGTCGGGGAGGGGGAGGGAGCAAACATGGAGATTTTACTCATATCGGGTCTTTCCGGCGGAGGTAAAAGCAAGGCGGCGTCCTTTTTGGAGGACATGGGCTTTTATATTGTGGACAACATGCCCGCTGGGATGATTTTGAAGTTTGCGGAATTTTGTGCAGCTGGAAGTAACCGGTACAGCCGGATAGCTCTGGTTTACGATGTTCGCACAGCCGACAGCTTTGATGAATTTTTAGAAGTCCTTTCCACTCTGCGCCAGAGGGAATATGACTGTAAGCTGTTGTTTCTCAAGGCGGACGTAGGCGTAATTATTAACCGTTATAAGGAGACACGCCGTCTCCATCCGCTTCAGGAGCAGGCGGGCAGTCTCGAGGCGGCGGTAAGGCTAGAAATATCACTCATGGCCGCAGTCCAGGAGCAGGCGGACGTTGTTATTGATTCTTCCAATTATTCTACGGCCCGTCTGCGGGGAGAGCTATTGCGTTTTTTTGGCGGAAAAACCAGCGCGGGAGAACTGATGGTAAGTCTGGTCTCCTTTGGATTCAAGCACGGCCTGCCCTTAGAGGCGGACTTGGTTTTTGATGTGCGTTTTATGCCAAATCCTTTTTATATCGACTCTATGCGCAATAAAACGGGGTTGGATAAAGAGGTGCGTGATTATGTTTTTTCCTTTAAAGAAACCGGACAGTTTTTAGAAAAATTGCGGGAACTCCTACACTTTGTTCTTCCGTTGTACAAGGAGGAGGGCAAAACGGTTTTAGTAGTGGCGGTGGGGTGTACTGGCGGACACCACCGTTCCGTGGCGGTGACCCACGCTTTGGCGGAGTATCTCGGCTCTTTGGGCTACCATGTTACAGAGAATCATAGGGACATGACAAGAACTTAACGGATGAACTGAATGAAAGAAATCGCTATGACTGAAAAAATTCTATATCGCGGGCCCAGCGGAAAAGGGCCGAAAATTGTGGCCATCGGCGGTGGGACAGGGCTGTCCACCATGTTGCGCGGCCTCAAACGGCATACAAACAATCTGACTGCCATTGTGACAGTTGCGGATGACGGCGGCGGTTCCGGGGTGCTGCGCCAGGAACTGGGGATGCTTCCCCCTGGTGACGTGCGCAACTGCCTGGAGGCATTGGCAAACGTGGAGCCGCTGATGGGGGAGCTGCTGCATTACCGTTTTACGGACGGCTCGCTGAAAGGTCAGAGTTTCGGCAACCTGTTCTTGGCCGCGCTTAATGGTATCTCCGGCGGCAGTTTTGACCAGGCGGTCAGCTGTATGAGCCAGGTATTGGCGATTACTGGGCGCGTACTGCCGGTGACGACCACAGACGTGCAGCTGGAGGCGGAGTTTGAGAACGGCGCGAGGGTGTTGGGTGAGTCGAAAATTTTCTACTGCAAGAAGCGAGAGGACTGCCGTATTCGCCGGGTGCGTCTTGTACCGGAGCGTCCGCCAGCGTTGGAGCCAGCTCTGGAAGCTATCCGTGAGGCGGATATGATTCTATTGGGGCCAGGCAGTCTTTATACCAGTATCATACCGAACCTGCTGGTGGATGGAATTGCCCAAGCCATCGCAGATTCTGACGCGCTGAAAATTTATATTGCCAACGTGATGACCCAGGAGGGAGAAACGGAA